>CAZSKQ010000046.1:0-25441 GCA_964607425.1 uncultured Woeseiaceae bacterium | reverse complement strand
TCCTGGGGAATGGTGCCGGAGAGAGGACTCGAACCTCCGACCCACGCATTACGAATGCGTTGCTCTACCAACTGAGCTACTCCGGCGGGGGCGGCGAGTATAGCGTTGCGGGCGGGTTTGTGGCCAGCGGATCCGCGGCTCAGGATCCGTCGATATCGCGGACGCGGATCAGCACTTCCACGCTTTCCTGCTCGGTGCCGGCCGGCAGCGGCGGCAGGTTCATGATCCGCACCTGGCCGGCGGGGATATCGCTCAGCTCCCCGGTGCCGACGTTGTAAAAATGATGATGGGGGTGGGTGGTGGAGTCGTAGTATCTACGGTCGGGATCGACCGTCAGCTCCCGCACCAGGCCCTGCTCCCCGAACAGCTTCAGGGTGTTATAGACGGTCGCCTTGGAGACGCGGCTGCCGGCCGCGCGCAGGCGCTCCAGGATCTGGTCGGCCGACAGGTGCTGCGGGCGATCGAGCAGCACCGCCGCGACTTCCAGCCGCTGAGGCGTCGGCTGCACGCCGTGGCGCTGCAGTCTGTCGAGTATGTCCTGAAGGGACATGGGCGGATCCTCGGCTTTGTCGCCGGTAATCATATGGTTGCAGAGTATAGACCAACTTCGGCCCCGAAATCTCCGTGGGCCCGCCCGAAATCCCGCCGCGCAACCCCCAAAAACCGGGGAATTGGCTCAAAACGAAGGCCGCAGCCTCCCCGGGTCCTGCGTTAGCGTCATCCTTATGTTTCCGGGACAAGGAGGTCCCCGAATGTCGATGTCGACGCGGCGGCGCACCCGCGGTTACTCGCTCTACGAGTTGCTGATCACACTGGGGATCGCGGCGCTGGTACTCGGGCTCGGCCTGCCGTCCTTCGGCGGGCTGGCCGCCGACAGGCGGCTGCGGGCCGAAACGGGCGCCCTGTTCCATGCCCTGCACCTGGCGCGCAAGGAATCGATCGTCCGCCGCCGTGCCGTGTCGCTGTGCCCGAGTGCCGATGGCGAAGCCTGCGACGCGACGGACGACTGGTCGGGCGGCTGGATCATGTTCGTGGACGCCGACCGCGACTCGCCTCCGCGCGTCGATGAGGGCGAGGCGATACTCTTGCGGCACGCCGTGGACCAGCGGGTGCGAATCCTCGCGAACAGGCGCGCCTTCACGCTCCGCTCCACGCAGCTGCGGGCAACCAACGGCACGCTGGTGATCTGCGATCGTACGGGACGCGCGGAGGCCAGGGGCTTGGTCGTCAGTTACACCGGCAGACCGCGGGTCGCGCGCGCCGATCGGCGCGGTGACGCCTATGCGTGCACTGATTAAGTCAAATGCGAGGCGGCGAAAGCAACCGCTCGTCGGCGAAAACCGGCCGTCCGTCTGAAATCCGCGGCGCCGCTGCTCCTGACGGTATATTCGGGGCCCATGAGCAGGCATACACAAAACGGCTTCACGCTGTACGAGCTCTTCATAACGCTGCTGGTTATCGGGGTGGTAATGACCTTCGGCCTTCCGAACCTGAGCGACTTCACGCGTAACAGCCGCGTTTCGGGCACCGCAAACGACCTGCACGGGAGCTTTCTCCTGGCCCGCTCGGAAGCGGCGCGCGCCAAAGAGAACATTACCATCTGCGCCAGCGACAACCCGACGGCCGCGGAGCCGACGTGCGGTGGCGGGTCCTTCTCCAAGGGCTGGATTATTTTCGTGGATCTGGACGAGGACGGTGTTCGCGATGTCGGCAGCGACGAGAACGTGCTGAAGAGCTTTCCGCCGGTGCACAGCACCATGAGCATCACCACGAATCGCACCGCGTTCAGCTTCGAGGAGACCGGGCTTGGCGATGGCGCCGGCGCGTTCATCGCGATGATCTGCGACGATCGGGGCAACGTCACGGCACCCGGCGGCAACTCGGCGGCACGCCGCCTGGTTGTCGCGCCGATCGGCCGCTCCGTCATCCTGCGCACCAAGGAAACCATCGATGCCTCGGTCACGGCGTCAGGGGTGAACTGCCCAGGCGGATGAACATTCCATCGGAACCAGATATGCAGACGGGACTACGCGACAAATCAAGGGGCTTCTCACTCATCGAAGTGCTGATCGCCCTGATCGTCATCTCGGTAGGGATGCTCGGCATTGCCGGGCTTTACGTGCACGGCATGCAAGCCGGCCGCACATCGCTCTTCCGGCACCACGCCGTGACCCTGGCCGGCGACGTCGCCGACCGGATTCGCGCCAATCCGATGGCGGGCGCTGCCTATGTCGACACCACCACCGCATCGGCACCCGCCAAGAACTGTGTCGGGGCCGCGACCAATTGCACTGCGGCGGAGATGGCCGCCACCGACATGTACCTGTGGGACCAGCAGGCGATTGCGACCTTGCCCGACGGTGAAGTGAGCGTCGCCTACGCCGGCGGCGTGCCGGCGCAGTACACGGTCACCGTGTCGTGGAGCGAACCCGGCCGGGAACCGACGTACGTAATCACCTTTCCCGTTTTTGAAATGTAGTGGACGCGATGAACGAGTACAGAAACGGCAAGCCGCCGAAGATCGCGGGCGTTACGCTGGTCGAGCTGATGGTCGCGCTGGCGATTGGCTCGTTCCTCATCATTGGCGCCGTGCAGGTAGCGTCGCAAAGCCGCCATGCCTTTCGCGTCAATGAAGCGATCGCCAAGGTACAGGAAACCGCGCAGTTCGCCATTGACACGATCGAAGCGGACCTGCGCATGGCCAGCAACTGGGGACAGACCAGCCGTGGCGACTCGATCGACGGACGGGCGATCGATGTCGGCACGCCGGGCGAGGACGCGGATCCCTTCAACCTGCTGCCGGCCAGCGCCGAGGCCTGTGGTGCCGCCTGGGCCCTCGATCTCCTGCGGCCGATAGAGGGCCAGGACAATACTTATGCGCTGGGCTGCGCCGTACCGTTGACGAGCATCGGCGCACAGCCCAACTCCGACGTAGTCACCATCCGGCGCGCCACGGTGGCTCCCGTGCCGCTCGAGAACGGCCGGGTGCAGGTCCAGACGACCCGCATCCAGGGCGCACTGTTCAACGACGCCGCCGTTCCCGCGGGCTTCGATTCCGCGACCTCGCAAACGCACAACCTGATCGTGAACTCCTACTACGTGGCGCAAAGCTCCGAGCTGATTCCGGGCGTACCGACCTTGCGGCGCAAGACACTGACGACCAGTGGGGGCGCACCCACCATTGTCGACCAGGAAGTCGCACCCGGCGTGGAGAACATGCAGCTGCAATTCGGGGTCGACGTCAACCAGGACAACACAGTCGATCGTTACGTGAACCCCGGCGCGGCAATCCTCGATCCGGCCAACGCCGCCTACATTCCGGGCGCGCGGATCATGACGGCGCGGATCTGGCTGGTCATCCGTTCGATCGATCGCGAAAACGGCATCAACGACACCCGCGATTACCGGCCCGGGAACGTGGTCCTCGGCGTTCCGAACGACGACTTCCGGCGCCTGCAGGTATCGAAAACCATCCTCTTACGCAATGCAAGGACCTGAGTTGGCAGGGCACAGGCAATGAATCACATCAACTCCCGCAGGAAGCAAAACGGCGCCGCGCTGGTGGTAGGCCTCATTTTGCTGGTCGTCGTCACCGTGCTCGCCGTCTCGGGCATGAATACCGCGACGACAGAGCTCGCGATGGCGCGCAACAACCAGAATTACGAGAATGCCTTCCAGGCCGCCGAGACAGGCCTGGAGACGGCCTTGTCGCAGGGGTTCTTCAACACCTTGGCCCCGACCACGCTCACGCAGAACATCAACGACAATGACTGGGTGACCACCAGCATCGTGTTCGAGGACGCCACCATCGTACCGGACAAGGCTTTCAGCCTGGGTGTCGGCAGCGGTATCGCCGCCTACCATTTCGTCGCTACGGCGACGGCGGAATCGGAACGGACCGGTACCCGTACGGCCGGCGCCGAAACCGACCGCGATGCTTCTGCCGTGCACACGCAGGCGTTCTACGTGGTCGGCCCGGAGGGCTCCACGCTCTGATCGGCGCAAGCGGGCTCAGGGGATAAGAGGCAATGAACATAAAAACAGTACTGATGGCCGGCCTGATCGCGTTCAGCGTGCCCGCCGCCGCCGACTTCGAGACGGTGGTCGCCGCCTACGAGGTGCAGCTTGCGGACCTCCGCCTGCCCGGTACCGCCAACGGCACGCTTTCCTTCAAGGCCTGCGAGAAGTGCGAGTACCAGACCGTGCGCGTCACCTCCGAGACCCGCTACCAGGCGAACAATCGCGATTTCACGCTCCAGGCGTTTCGCGACCAGATGGCAGGGATCAAGAATCCGAAGCAGCAAAGTGTCACAGTCCTGCACCACCTCGAGTCGGACACGATCACGGCCCTGCGCGTGACCTTCTGACCAGGTGCCAGGTAAAACAACCAGGGGGAAGCACATGAACGTCCACACGCAACGAAGCGCATGGACCGCTGCCGGGCTGCTGCTTGGACTGCTCGCCGGATCGCCCGTTCTCGCCGACGATACGGAACTGATGCTCCTGACCCCTGCAACGACCGAGGACAGCAAGCCGAATATCCTGTTCATACTCGACACATCGGGCAGTATGGATGAAGAGGTCAGGACACAGGTGCCCTACGACCACAGCACGACCTATCCCGCCGGGGCCGACGGCTGCGACGCGAACAGCCTGTACTGGACCGACGTGGATGTGATACCCGACTGCTCCGATGACGGGAACACGCAGCTCATCGCCAAGTCGTCTTTCGCCTGCCGCGCGGCGCGCGGCCAGCTCATCGGCATCGGCAGCTATACCGGCACGATGGTCCAGCACCGTGCGGCCGGCGAGGTGTCCCGCTGGCAGGAACTCGAACCCGGCAACAGCAGCGACCTCGTCGAATGCCAGGCGGATTCGGGGGTTCACGGAGACGGATCGAACAGCACGGACCTGTGGGCGTCGAACGGCTCCGACGGCAGGGTTTTCACCAACGACCCGGATCGCGAAGTGTCCTGGGGCAGCGCGCCGGCCTCGGTGACCTATACGGTCTACGACGGTAACTACCTGAACTGGAAGAACTCACCGGCCACCGCCCAAATCAGGAAGATCGACATCCTGAAAGCGGTGACTACCGCCGTGCTGAATTCGATCAGCGACGTGAACGTCGGCGTCATGCGCTTCAGGGGCAACAACGGCGGACCCGTCATCAAGGCCGTGAGCGACCTGGACACTCACCGGCAGAGCGTCCTGGACACGATCCAGGGGCTGCCGGCGACCGGCAACACACCGCTCTCGGAGACCATGTACGAAGCAGCGCTCTACTGGCGCGGGATGAAAGCCCACTACGGCGAGATGTTCAGCCCGTCGCTGACCGATCCCGCCGCGCTGGTCTCCACGGACCCCGAGATATACAAGCAACCGACAACCAACGCCTGCTCGAAGAATTTCAACGTCGTGCTGACGGACGGCCAGCCTGTAAACGACCAGGATACGCCCGGCCTGATCGCCGCGGGCGGCTTGCCGGGGCTCACTGCCTGTGACGGCGACAGTTCCGAAGAGGGCTACTGCCTCGACGACATCGCGGAGTATCTCTCTACCGTGGACATCGACCCGGTCATGAGCGGCGATCAGTTCGTCACGACCCACACCATCGGCTTCGACATCGATCTCGACATCATGCGTGAGACGGCCGAGGACTCGGGCGGCACCTACTTCCTCGCAAATGACGTCGACAGCCTCGCTCTCGCGCTGCTGAACATCATTTCCGACATCACCGAACGTTCGCTGTCCTTCAGTGCGCCGGCGGTCTCCGTCAACACGTTCAACCGCACCCAGAATCTCAACGACTTGTACATGACCGTGTTCTCTTCGAGGACGAATGTTCACTGGCCCGGCAACCTGAAGAAGTTCAGGGTTGCGAATGGCGAGATCGTCGATGCCGCCGGGCTGGGCGCGGTCAATCCCGCGACCGGCTTCTTCTTCGATACCGCAAGGAGCATCTGGACCGACGGGGCCGCCGACGGCAACGACGTGACGCTGGGGGGTGCCGCCCACAAGCTCCCGCTGCCCGCCTCACGCAAGCTCTACACCAACAACGGCGCCGACAACAACCTCGCGGCGGCCGTCAACGCTATCGCACCTTCCAATGCCTCGGCTTTCACGGCCGCCGATTTCGGAATGACAGGCGCCAGCGGCGAGCCGTCGATCGACGAGATGATCCGCTGGATGCGCGGCGAGGACATCCGTAACGAGGATTTCGACGATCGCACCAGCGTGCGGAACGCCATGGGCGATCCCCTGCATTCACAGCCCGCGGCGGTAGTCTACGGCGGCAGCCCGGACTCGCCCGACGTGGTCGTTTACACGGCAACCAACGACGGCTACCTGCACGCCATCGACGGCGACGACGGGCAGGAACTGTGGGCGTTCGTGCCGCACGAGCTGCTCCGCGACATGAACCGTCTTTTCTTCGATCCGCGATCCAACTTCAAGCATTACGGAATTGACGGCAACATCGTTCCGGTTGTTTTCGACGAGAACAACGACGGTGTCATTGAGGCGCCGAACGATTTCGTCTACCTGCTGTTCGGCCTGCGGCGCGGCGGCAGCTCGTACTACGCGCTCGATGTCACCAACCGGAACGCACCGGAGTTGCTATGGATCGTGCGGCAACCCGAGTTCGGCCAGAGCTGGTCGACACCGGTCGTCACCAGGGTCGACATCGAAGGTCGCACCGGCGACAACGCGGTGGTCATCATCGGCGGCGGCTACGACACGGTGCACGACACGCCGGCGCACCCGTCATCGCCGGACGCGCTTGGAGCCGGTATTCACATGCTGGACCTGCATACCGGTGAGCGTCTCTGGCGCGCCGGTGCCGACGCCGGGGCGGACCTGGTGCTGAACGGCAGCGGACGTGCAATGACGCGCGCAATCCCGACGCAGGTGCGCGTCATCGACATGAACGGTGACCGGCGTGCCGATCGCATGTACGCGGCCGATCTTGGCGGCCAGGTCTGGAGGTTCGACATTACCAACGGTGAGAACGTCGCCAACCTCGTGGCGGGCGGCGTGATCGCGCAACTCGGCGCGGAAGGCCTCGGGTCCCCCACTGCCGCGGACACTCGCCGCTTCTATAATTCGCCGGATATCGCCATTTTCAACGACCCGTTCCAGGGCCGCCGCTTTATTTCCATCAGCATCGGAAGCGGCTACCGTGCACATCCGCTCGACACCACCGCGAACGACCAGTTTTTCTCGATCCGGGACCCGAACGTGTTCAATCCCCTCACCCAGGACGCGTACAACAACTACGATATCGTGACCGTTGACGATCTCGTGGAGGTCAGTGGCGAATTCAACGTCGTAATCACGTCGGAGCAGGACGGCTGGAAATTCACCTTGCCCGACACGCAGAAGGTCATCGCGAACTCCGTGACCTTCAACGACTCCGTGTTCTTCGTCGGGTTCTCACCGGAGGAGAACAACGTCAGCCCGTGCCAGCCCGGCAACGGCCGCAACTTCCTCTACCAGGTCAGCGTGATCAACGGCGATCCGATCGTGGCGCGCGAGGCCGGGGTTCCGGCGGACCCGGACGCCGAGCGGGTGACCGAGCTCGCCCAGGGCGGCATCGCGTCGACGCCGACGTTCCTCTTTCCCGGGTCAACCGATCCCGACTGCGAAGGTGCGGAATGCGCCGAGCCTCCCATCGCCTGCGTCGGCGTGGAGTGCTTCAGTCCGGGTTTCGTGAACAACCCTGTCAGAACGCTCTGGACACAGGATGGAATTGAGTAGTGCGTCATAGCGAAAGCTTTTGAAATCATTGACGATACGGATATCGGCGCCGTGAATTTGCAGACCGAGCGCAGAACACGACATTTGCCTGGAGGCAAGCACGATGAGTTTACGCAGCTACTGGATTTTGCCGCTTGCAGCGAGCCTCTGCACCGCGGCGTTTGCTGACTTTCGGACGCTCGTCGAGGCCAAGGAAACCAGCACGGCTTATATGAACGTGCCGACGACCGAGAACAGTCGGCTGACATTCAAGGCCTGTGACGAATGCGACTACATCTCGGTGCGGCTGACGCCGGAGACGCTGTTCTACGTCCGCGGCGAGCTTATGACCTTCGCCGAGTTCCGCGCCGAGTTCAACAAACTGCCGCGCAGCACGGAAGACTATGCGCTGGTTTCCTACGAGGTGAAAACAAACACCGTCAAGAGTGTCCGCGTAGACGAGCCACAAGACAACCAATCGAGTTAACGGGGACGGGACAATGGAGATGTCGAGAATACGCGCCCTGTCGGCCTGTGCAGGCCTCTTGTGCGCATTGACGGTCGGCGCGCCCGCCGTGGCGGACGATGTCGAGCTGCTGCTGACGGTGCCGGGCGCGAGCAACGCGGCCAAGCCGAACGTGCTCTTCATCCTGGACAGCTCCGGCAGCATGACCACGGAGGAATTCAGCCAGGAACCCTACGACGGCACGAAATCCTACAGCGGTGACTGCCAAAGAGAGGACTATTACTGGACTACGCGCAGCAGCGTGCCGGATTGCGACAACCGGGACGACCGGGATCGGCGTATCGAGAAGAACTACTTCGTCTGCCAGCAGGGCATCACCCAGGCCGCGGCGTCCGGATCGTACTCGGACACGATGGCGCAATACCGCCGGAGCAGCCGGCGGAGCGATGCGAAATGGCAGCGCCTCGCGGAAAACGAGGAAGACAGCTACGTGGAGTGCAAAGCCGACTCTGGCAAGCACGGTGACGGCAGCGACCCGGACAGGGTATATGCGCGCATCGGCAGCGATGAAGACCGCTTCACGTCCAACGGTAAGCGCGAAGTGGATTGGGGCAGCAACCCGACCGATCGCATCTATACCGTTTACACGGGCAATTACCTCAACTGGTACAACAACCCGCCGGGGTCCGGCATGACGCGCCAGGAAATTGTCATTGCCGTCACCAAGAACGTCCTGGGCTCTCTCAAGGATGTCAACGTCGGCATGATGCGCTTCCGTGGCAACGACGGCGGCATGGTCATGCGAGCGATCAAGGATCTCGACTCTACCCGCGACGCGGCCATGAAGACGGTCGACGAGCTGCCGGCCTCGGGCAACACTCCGCTCGCGGAAACGATGTTCGAAGCAGCGTTGTATTGGCGCGGTATGAACGCTCACTACGGTCCGAGCTGGGCCACCGACCCCGATGCCGTGGATTCCTGGGAACCGATGAAATACCGGCAGCCGACGGAATACGCCTGCGCCAAGAACTTCAACGTCCTGCTGACCGACGGCGAGCCGACGGCGGACTTCGACGCGAACGGCATGGTCCGGTACTTGCCCAACTGGACGTCCACCATGGGACGCGCTGACTGCACCGGCGGCAGCACCGTTGGTGCCTGCCTGGACGACATCGCGGAATACCTCTCGAAGGAGGACATAAACCCCGATGTTCCAGGCGACCAGACCGTGGCGACTTATACCATCGGATTCAAGGTTGACCTCGACCTGCTGGAAGAAACAGCGCGCAAATCGGGCGGCAAGTACTACCAGGCCGAGGACGTAAAAACCCTGACGGCCGCCTTGACGGATATCGTGACCAACATCTTCGATCGCGACATCTCCTTTACCGCGCCGGCCGTGGCCGTCAATGCATTCAACCGGACGCAGCACCTGAACGATTTGTACGTATCGGTCTTTCGGGCTGCCGACAAGACGCATTGGCCCGGCAATATCAAGAAATACACGATTGTCGACGCCGAAATTGTCGATAAGAACAAGAAGGCGGCCGTCGACCCGAACACGGGCTATTTTGCGGATACGGCGCACAACTTCTGGAACTCCGGCGCCGATGCGGACGGTGCCAACGTGCACCGCGGCGGCTCCGCCAACATCCTTCCGGATCCCGCCTCCCGCAAGGTCTACACGAACCTGGGCAACGCGGATCTGACTGACCCCTCCAACAGCGTCTCCACCGCCAACGCGGGCAGCTTCACACTGGCGGATTTCGGCCTGCATGGCGAAGCCGGCGAACCGACGATTACCCAGATGATCGACTGGATGCGCGGCGTCGACGTACGCGACCAGGATGGTGATCCCAAGACCACAGTGCGCTACGACATGGGAGATGCCCTGCACGCCCGCCCCGCCTCCGTGGTCTACGGTGCCGGCGCGACCGAGGGAACCTTTGACATTGTCGTGTTCACCGCGACCAACGACGGTTACCTGCATGCCATCGACGCTGCCACCGGAGCCGAGTTGTGGGCGTTCGTCCCCCATGAGTTGCTCCAGGACATGGGCGACCTGTACTTCGACGAAACCATCAACTTCAAGCACTACGGCCTCGACGGCGACATCATATCCGTGGTCGCGGATCGCGATGCGGACGGTGAAATCGACGCCGCGAAAGGCGATTTTGTTTACCTGCTGTTCGGTATGCGGCGCGGGGGCTTCAACTACTATGCACTGGACGTTACCGACAAGAACAAGCCGGCGCTGAAATGGGTGCAGACGTTGCCTGGGTTCGGGCAGACCTGGTCGCCGCCCGTCGTGGCCAAGGTGAAGGTGAACAGCAGCGACGCCACTTCAAAGGACGATGCCGTGGTGGTCATCGGCGGAGGCTACGACACCGTACATGACAAGGCGATTCACCCCAGCCAGCCGGATGCGACTGGCGCGGGAATCTTCATGCTCGACCTGGAAACGGGCACGGAGGTGTGGCGCGCCGGTCGTAACGCGGACCCGCTCCTCGGCCTGCCGCTGTCCAGGATGACACGCTCGATCCCCTCGAGCATCCGGGTGCTGGACATGACCGGCGACGGCTACGCCGATCGCATGTATGCCGCCGACCTGGGCGGTCAGATCTGGCGCTTCGACATTGCCAACGGGGCCACGCCGAGCAAGCTCGTCGCGGGCGGTGTCATTGCACAGTTCGGTGCCGAAGGTTTGGGGACGCCGAGTGCCGCCGACACCCGGCGCTTCTACACGTCGCCGGACGTCTCGCTGTTCCACGATGTCAAGCAGGACCGCCGTTTCCTCGCGATCAGCATCGGCAGCGGCTATCGCGCGCATCCGCTGGACGGCAGCGCCGACGACCGCTTCTATTCCCTGCGCGACAAGGACGTGTTCAACAGCCTGACCCAGGCACAGTATGACGCCTACCCGATAGCGAAAGACTCCGACATGGTCGAGGTGAGCGGCAAGCTGCATACCGATGTTTCCTCGTCCTATCGCGGCTGGAAGCTCACCCTGCCGCCCGGCGAGAAGGTACTGTCCAATTCGCAAACGTTCGACGACCAGATCTTCTTCGTCTCCTTCGAGCCACAGGTTGCGTCAACCGATCCGTGCCAGGCCGGTCTCAGCGTCAACCGGCTGTACCGGGTGATGGTGACGAACGCCGATCCGCCGACGATTTCCGACGCGCTGGACCCGAACGACCCGGTGGCCGTGGATGCTGCCCGGGTCACGGAGCTCGAACAGGGCGGCATCGCTCCGGAACCCTCATTCCTGTTCCCGAGCGCGACGGACCCGAACTGTTCCGGGCAGGATTGCGCACCGCCCCCCATCGGCTGTGTCGGCGTGGAGTGCTTCGACCCGGGCTTCCCGAACAACCCGGTGCGGACGCTGTGGACACAGGACGGGGTGGAGTAATGCACGGCAATGTACGGGCCGTCCGGCAACGCAAGTCAAAGGGAGAATGCGATGCGTAAGCACATGCGCGGCGTGACACTAATGGAGCTGATGATCGTGGTGGTCATCGTCGGCATCCTGGCGGCCCTTGCCTATCCCAGCTACCGACAATACGTGCAGCGTTCCAAGCGCACGGAGGCGATGTCGGCGTTATTGCAGATCGCCACGGAGCAGGAGCGGTTCTATCTCGATAGCAACACGTATACGAATAACATGACGGACCTCGGGTTCAACGCCGATCCGTATACAACGCCCTCAGGGACATACAGTGTCGACATCATTGGTGCGGATGCCAACGGATACACGGCGACAGCCAATTACAACCTGGACGATGAGGAAAAAGCCAAGTGCGGCTCGTTCAGCCTCGATGCGACCGGCGCCAGGTCGTCGACCGGGACGGCCGACTGCTGGTCCGGGAGGGACTGACCGGGCTCGCCTTATCCTTTCGTACTCGCCGCCTGCTGCCGCCCTGAAAAGAACAGCGCGTCAACGATCAGCAAAACCGCGCCAACGGTAATCGCCGAGTCGGCGACATTGAAGGACGGGAACGGCCAGCCCGCGATCAACACCTGTACGAAATCCACGACGTAGCCGATCCGGATGCGATCGATGACATTGCCGATGGCCCCGCCGAGCACGAACGCAAGGCCGGCGGAGAGCACCAGGTGCCGGCTTGCCCGCAGCCGCCAAAGCCACACCACGATTACCGTGCTGATGCCGAGCGCCAGCACAATAAACAACCAGCGTTGCCAGCCGTCCGCATCCGCGAGGAAGCTGAAGGCAGCACCCTCGTTCCGCTGGTGCGTGATATTCAGGAAGGACAGCAGCCGAATCCGGTCATACAGCGGCACCCACTGGACGATGGCCCATTTGCTGAGTTGATCGAGCACGACTACCGCCAGCGCCACGTAGATCCAGAGCGCGAACGGCGCACGGGCCGGCGAAGCTTTCGGGCTTTCTTCGGTCAAGACTTGTCCTCATTCAGCAATTCTTTTGCCCGCGCGGCGTCGCGGTGCATCTGCTCTATCAGCGATTCTTCATCGTCGAACTTCTGCTCGCTCCTCAAGCGGGCGATAAAATCCACGTGAATGTAGCTGCCGTATACCTGGCGGTCAAAATCGAAGATGTGCACCTCGAGCAGCGGCTTCGTGCCGCCGAAGGTTGGACGCGTGCCGACGCTGGCCACCGCGTCCAGCGGCTCGCGGCCGAGCCCGCGCACGCGGGCCGCGAAGATCCCCATCACCGGGCTCCGGCGACGCCGCAGGTCCACGTTGGCGGTCGGGAAGCCGAGGCGCCTGCCCATGGCATCTCCCCGTACGACCCGCCCGGACATGCTGTAGTGCCGGCCGAGAAACCGGGCCGCGCGTTCGAGGTCGCCTTTCCACAGGGCGTCTCGTATGGCCGTGCTGCTCACCCGCTCCCCGTCCACGATGACGCTCGGTACCTGGTGCAGCTCGAAGCCGAGCGCCCGGGCGGCGCGCCGCAGGTGCTCCACCGTCCCCTGCCGCTCCGCGGCGAAACGGAAATCGTCGCCGATCACCAGGTGGCGCACGTTCATCGCCTGGATCAGGATCTGCCGGATGAAGGTATCCGCGTCGAGGCTGCGCATGCGCCGATCGAACGGCGGGCAGAAAAACAGGTCGACGCCAGCCGCGGCAAGCGCGTCGAACTTTTCGCGAAAACGCATCAGCCTGGCTGGCGGGCTTGCCGCGGCGAAGAACTCCTTGGGCGTCGGCTCGAAACTCATGACGATGGACGGCAGTTGCTCGCTCCGTGCGAGAGCGAGTACGCGCTCCAGGAGTTTCCGGTGGCCAAGATGCAGGCCGTCGTAGGAACCGATGGTGGCAACGCTGCCGCCGGCAACGCGCTGGAACGGAAAGCTTGCAGCCCTGCGAGCGAGGTGCACGGGCTTCAAACCCTTGAAGTTGACAGGTCAGGCAGTGGCATGCGCGCCATTGTACTTGCCGCCCACGACAGAACCTATCGCGAGCCGGTGAGCGCTCAATCGCCGCGCAGCCGGAAAGCGGCTGGCCTCAGGCCCACCAGCAGCAGCACCGCGAAATAGACCGCCGCGCCTGCCACCACTTCGACCGCCAGCCACGTCGCGCGGCTTGCGACGCCGCTCTGCAGCCACCATTCGAGTGGGCGCGCGAGGTACAGCAACGCGGCGGTCATGCACACGCCGCCGGTCAGGATGCGCGCGAGGAAACCGGGCCAGCCGCCGTTTTGGCCGACAATCCCCTCGCGCCGCAGGCGCAAATACAGCAGCAGGGCATTGAGAATCGCCGCAATGGAAATGGCCAGTGCCAGGCCGGCATGCGCCCCGTCGAACCCGGCTTTGGTCAGCCACCAGGCCAGCAGCACGCTCAGCACGAAATTGACGGCCAGGGCGATCAAGCCGATACGTACCGGCGTCGAGGTGTCCTCGCGCGCGAAATACGCCGGCGCAAGGATCTTGACGAAGGAAAACCCGACGAGGCCCAGCGCGAATGCCTGCAGGCTCAAAGCCGCGAGGCGCACGTCGGAGACGGAGAATGCACCGCCGTAGAAGATGGTGCCGACCAGCGGCTCCGCGAGCACCACGAGCCCAAGGGCCGCGGGCACGGCGATCAGGAACACCAGTCGCATCGACCAGTCCACGGCGCGTGAGAATTGCGCCATGGACGCCTTCGCATGCTGGCGGGACAGGTAAGGCAAGGTGACGGTTGCGAGCGCGATGCCGAAGAGCCCGAGGGGAAATTCCATCAGCCGATCGGAGTAATACAGGAGGCTGATTTTGCCCACGTCCAGCATGGACGCGATGATGCCGCCGAGCAGCACGTTTACCTGCGCCACCGAGGAACCGAAGATCGCCGGCAGCATCAGCTTGCCGATGCGCCGCACGCCTTCGTGCCGCGGCCGCCAGCGCGGCCTGGGTACGGCATGGATCTTCGCCAGGAACGGCACCTGGAAAAGGAGCTGCACGATGCCCGCCGCGAACACGCCCCAGGCCAGCGCCATACCGGGATCGGCGAGCCGCGGTGACAACCACATCGCGCTCGCGATCAGCACCACGTTCAGGATCACGGGGGTGAACGCCGGGGCCGCGAACTTCCCGTAAGTATTCAGGATGCCGCCGGCGAAAGCCGTCAGGGACACGAAAAACAGGTACGGGAAGGTGAAGCGCAGCATGGCCGTGGCAACGTCGAAGCGGCCGTCATCGCCGATGAAGCCCGGTGCAACGACCAGCACCAGTAGCGGCGCGGCGATCACCCCGGCCAGCGTGACCAGGAACAGGATAAGGCCGAAGGTGCCGGCTACGGCATCGACCAGCAGGCGCGCCTCCGCGTGCTCGTGTTGCTCGCGGTAGCGTGCCATGACCGGCACGAAGCCCTGGGAGAACGCGCCTTCCGCGAAGAAACGGCGCAGCATGTTGGGGATGCGGTTCGCGACGATGAACGCGTCCATGATGACGGTCGCCCCGAAGTAGCGGGCAAACACGACGTCGCGCACGAGGCCCAGGATGCGCGAAAGCAGCGTCATCCCGCTGACGACCGAGGTCGACTGCAGCAGGCGCCGCCCGGACTCCGCGTGCGGCCTGGTTTCGAGTGCGGTGGATGTCCGGCAGTCGGCCGGGCGATTGTCGGGCATGCGGCGCGGGCCTGGTGGCGAAGTGCAGCTAGTGTAGCCTGAAATGCGGACTCGAATCAGGCACATAGGTCGCGAATGGGAGCCCCTTCGGTGCCCGTCGCGGCGTTGACTTTCCGCCGCCGGCCGCGAATAATACGCGGCTCTTTTGGTCCGGACGCGCCGCTTGGCGCACCGGCGAGACCCGACGGACGGTACACCAGTGGCCAATATCAAATCGGCGCGCAAGCGCGCGCGGCAGGCGGAAAAGACGCGACTTCACAATATGGGACTGCGTTCCAGAATGCGGACCCTCATCAAGAACGTCATCAAGGCCGTGGAAAAGGGCGACAAGGAAGCTGCGGGCAAGGCCTACAGCGCCGCCGTCCCGGTGATCGACAGCATGACGAACAAGCACATCATCAGCAAGAACAAAGCCGCCCGCCACAAAAGCCGGCTGAACAAGATGATCAAGGATCTCGCCGCCTGATCCTGCAGGAGCCCGCATCGCGGGCGACCCGGGGAAAGTAGCAAATCGCGTCCGTCGTACCCGGTCGCCCGCAGGGCGGGCTCCTACTAAGCCTCTTCTTCCGACATCGCGGCGATTGCCCGCATCACCGCCTGTGCCAGCGCCTCGCAGCCCGCGCCCGTCGCGGCGCTGATCTCGAAGTGCGGCGCCTCCCACGCGAGCTCCTTCAGCAACCGCTCCCGTACCGTGACGAGGTCTTCCTGCGAGAGCAGGTCCACCTTGTTCAGCACGAGCCAGCGCGGCTTGGCCGCGAGCTCGGGCGAAAATTTCTCCAGCTCACGCTCGATGGCCCGCACCTGCTCCGCCGGGTCGTCGCCACCGTCGAGCGGCGCGACATCGACCAGGTGCAGCAACAGGCGGCAGCGCTGCACGTGCTTCAGGAACTGCAGCCCGAGGCCCGCGCCCTCCGCCGCGCCCTCGATCAGCCCGGGAATGTCCGCGAGGACAAAGCTCTGGCCCATGCCGACGGTTACGACACCGAGATGCGGATGCAGGGTCGTGAACGGATAGGCGGCGACCTTCGGCCGTGCCTTGGTTAACGCCCGCAGCAGCGTCGATTTCCCGGCGTTGGGCATCCCGACGAGCCCCGCGTCGGCGAGCAGCTTGAGCTCGAGTCGCAGATGGCGCGCCTCGCCCGGCGTGCCGGGCGTGGTTTTGCGGGGCGCCCGGTTGGTGCTGCTCTTGAAGCGGGTATTGCCGTAGCCCCCGCGGCCGCCCTCCGCGACCTTGAGCCGCTGGCCGGCGCGGGCGAGATCGCCCAGCAGCTCGCCGGTATCGATGTCATGGACGAGCGTGCCTGGCGGCACGGGCACCACCAGGTCCGCGCCCGACTTGCCGGTCTTGTTGCGTCCCGCGCCAGGTTGTCCGCTCTCGGCGCGGTACTTCCGCGCCACGCGGAAATCGGCCAGCGTGTTCACGCCCTCCTCCGCGACCAGGAAGACGCTGCCGCCATCGCCACCGTCGCCGCCGTCGGGGCCGCCGCGCTCGATGTATTTCTCGCGGCGAAAGCTCAGCGCACCGGGGCCGCCATTGCCCGCGTGCACGCGAATAGTGGCTTCATCGACGAATTTCATGGGACCTGTCCGTTGAAGCGGCCATCGATGGGGCTCCAACAGCTTGGCACAAAAAACCCCGCAACGCGGGGTTTCTGTTCCGATGCGGCGGGAACGTCAGCTTGTTTCGACGCTGACGAACTGGCGATTCTTCGGGCCTTTCTTCTCGAACTTCACCTGTCCGTTGCTGGTCGCGAAAAGCGTGTGGTCGCGCCCGATACCGACGTTGACGCCCGGATGAAACCGCGTGCCGCGCTGGCGCACGATGATGTTACCGGCGACCACGGCCTGGCCGCCGAAGATCTTGACGCCGAGTCGCTTCGACTCTGAATCGCGCCCGTTCTTGCTGCTTCCGCCTGCCTTTTTGTGTGCCACTTTACCGTACCTGTTGCCCTGGTCCGCCGGCCGGGCCGGCGTATCCGTTAATCATTCGTCCGCACAAAGCGAACCGTCATTCGTCCTCGGCCGTCTTCTTTGCGGCCGTCTTTTTCGAAGCCGTCTTCTTCGTGGTCTTCCTGGCCGGCTTGGTGGCGGCAGCCTTCGCGGGTGCCGCGGCTTCCTCCGGTGCCTCCACGGCGCTGTCCTGCTTCGGCTTACCCGCTTCACCGCCGATCGACGTAATCTCCACCTCCGTAAACCATTGGCGGTGGTTGTGCTGGCGCAGGTAATTCTGCCGGCGCCGGAACTTGGTGACGTTCACCTTGCCGGTGCGGCCCTGGCGCAGCACTTTCGCGCCGACGCTCGTGCCCGCCAGGAGCGGACTGCCGACCTTGACATCGCTGCCTTCGCCGACCAGCAGCACCTCGTCGAAGCTGACGTCCGCACCCTCCTCGGCGTCGAGCTTCTCGACCTTCAGCCGCTCACCTTGGGCGGCCCGGTACTGTTTACCGCCAGCGCGAAAAACCGCGTACATCGTCTGCTCCGTCGCGCCGCTTGCACTGGAATTTCGCAAGGCGCTGAAAAATATATCAAAAAATTCCAGGCGACCGGCCGGCCGGGAATGCGGACCGGTGGGGGCTCGCCGCCACAAAAGAGCGGGAATTCTATAGAGTCGGCGCCCGCGGGTCAACGCGCGCGCACCGACCCCAACCATCCTGTTTTCAATTGCTTGGGATCGCTCCGGCAGCGCCGCCGCGGCTTTGGGTCTGTCGCCAATGCGAGACGTTTCAGGCATTATCATTCCCGCCATGCAGCTTGCCGAGAAACCGCCCGCCTCCCTGTCGCTGGACGACATCTCGCGGCTGTCCGCGGCCGACATGGCCGCCGTCGACGCGCTCATCCGGGAATCCTTGACGAGCGACGTGATCCTCGTCTCCGAGGTCTCCCAGCACATCGTCACCAGTGGCGGCAAACGGCTGCGGCCGCTGATCGTGCTGCTCGGAGCGCGCGCGCTGGGCTACGAGGGGCAGGCGCACGTGCAGTCGGCCGCTATCATCGAGTTCATCCACACCGCCACCCTGTTGCACGACGACGTGGTCGATTCGTCCGCCCGGCGCCGCGGCCGCGACACCGCGAACACCGTTTTCGGCAACCAGGCGAGCGTGCTGGTCGGTGACTTCCTCTACTCGCGCGCCTTCCAGATGATGGTCGACGTCGGCCGCATGCGAGTCATGCGGATCCTGGCGGACGCGACCAACACCATCGCCGCCGGCGAGGTCATGCAGCTCATGAACGTGCACGACCCGGACCTGTCCGAAGCCAGCTACCGGCAGGTGATTTACCGCAAGACCGCGCGGCTGTTCGAGGCCGGTGCCCAGATCGCGGCCGTGCTCGCGGAGCGCGATCACCGCGACGAGGCGGCGATGATCCGCTACGGACAGGCCCTCGGCACGGCCTTCCAGCTTGTCGATGACGCGCTGGATTACGGTGCCTCGCCGGAAGAGCTGGGGAAGAATCTCGGCGACGACCTCGCGGAGGGCAAGATGACGCTGCCCTTGATCTACGCCATGGAAAACGGCAGCAGCGCCGAACGCAAGATGATGCGGACCGCCATCGAAGACGGCGACCGGTCGCGCCTGGACGAGATCCAGGCCGTTATCGACCGCACGGGCGCGCTCGAGTACACGGCGGACAGGGCGCAGGAAGCCGCTGACGCCGCCATCGACGCTTTGTCGGGCATTCCGGACAACGAGCACCGGGCCGCCCTCGTCGCGATCGCCGAGTTCGCGGTCAAGCGTCGATCCTGACCGAGGCGGCCTTGTCGACCGACTGCGTGTACGGTCCGCCGCCCGGCTTCCCGGAAATTCCTGCTGGCTTCCGCCGCGCCGCCGTCACGGGCGCTCTGATCGCGATCGCGGCCACGGCCGGCGGACCGGCCGCGGCACAGGACGCACCCGCGGCCGAGCCGCCGCCCGCGGTGAACGGGCCTCTTGTGCACAGCGTCTCGCTCGAGCGCGAACGGCGCGAGTGGGCGGTCAAGCACGAGAAGATGGAAACCCGCTTGCGCTCGGCCATGCGCCGCCACGACATCGATATGTGGATCATCCTGAGCCGCGAGTTCAACCCGGACCCGCTGCTCGAACTGTTCGGCGGCCTCGGCATCTCGGGCTGGTACGGTCACCGCAACGCCTACATCTTTCGCGATCCCGGCGGCGACGAGCCGCTCGAGCGGATCATCTTCGGCACGCACCAGAGCGGTCACATGCGTGCCTTCTTTCCGAGGATCGTGAGCTACGGCGAGGAAGGCCTCGAGCCGCACTTAAGCGACTATGTGCGCAAGTGGCAACCAGAGCACATCGCCGTCAATCGCTCGCGAACCGTCGCGATGGCCGACGGACTGTCGGCAGAGCTACTGGATTACCTGCAGGAGGCGATCGGCAACGAGCTGTCGACCCGCCTGGTGTCCTCCGAGGCACTGGTATTCGATTATGTCGGCAGGCGTACGCCGGCGGAGCTCGCCATCGAGACCGAGGCGAGCTGGCGCACCTGGAACATCCTGCAACGGGCGTTCTCGAACGAGGTGATCACGCCGGGGCAGACGCGCCTGATGGACGTCTGGGGCTGGATTACCGATGAATGGAAGTCGCAGCTGCTGGAACCGAACTTCCCGCCGTCGCTCACGATCTACCGGCGCGGCGTGCGCCGCGGCATTCCGGATGCCGACAACCCCGTGATCCTTCCGGGTGACCTCGTGCACGTGGATTTCGGCGTACGCCTGATGGGACTGGTGACGGACCAGCAGCACGTCGCCTACGTTTTGCGGCCCGGCGAAACCGCGGCGCCGCCCGGCCTGCGGCAGGCGTTTGCGCAGTCGGTGCGTACCGCCGAAATATTCGTCGAGGAGCTCGTACCCGGCCGGCGCGGCGTCGACGTGAAGGAGCGCATCGAGTCGCGCGCCCGTGCGGAGGGCATCGATGCGCTGGTGTACGGCCATACCCAGGGCAACTGGGTGCACGATGTGGGGGCACGCACGGTGTTCGACTGGCCGGAGCGCTACGGCGTATTCGCGGTGACGCCCGTCGGGCAGCGGGAGTTCTGGTCCATAGAGTTTCGTATTCTTGCGCCGATCGCGGAATGGGACGACCAGGAAGTTCCCATCCAGCGTGAGGAGGACGCCTGGCTGGACGCCGCGGGCGAATTGACCTACCTCACCGGGCCGCAAAACGAGCTGTGGCTCATTCGCAGCGGCCCGCCGGTCAGTAGCCCCGCTCCGCGCTGAACAGGTTCTCCATCTCCCCTGCCCGCCCCTCCAGAAATCGCTCGAGGTTCCGGCAGAACAGCCGCGTGATGCGCTCGTTCTCCTCCGCCACCCTGCTGGCCGAGTGCGGGCTGATCAGCACGTTCTCGAAGTCCCACAGGGGACTGTCCTCCGGTAACGGCTCGGCGGCGAACACGTCGAGGGCGGCAAACGCCAGGTGGCCGGACAGCAGCGCGGCAATGAGTGCGGGCTCGTCAACGGCGGAGCCGCGCCCGACGTTGACCAGCGCGGCGCCGCGCTTCAGCGCCGCGAAGGCGGCCCGGTCGAGCATGCCGCGCGTCGCCGGCGTTTCGGGCGCGCACAGCACGAGCGCGTCGGTCTCACCCAGCATCGCGTGCAGCTCCGATTGCCGGAACACGGCATCGAGCGCGAGATCGTCCGCTGTCGCGGTGGATTTGTCGCGCAAAAGGCCTTGCACGCGCATGCCGAAGATTTTGGCAGTCGACGCTATGCGGCGACCGATGCCGCCCATGCCGACGATCGAGAGCGTCTTGCCCGCGAGGCTGCCGGAGCAATAGAGCTGCCAGCGCCGGGCCGCCTGCTCGCGCCGCAGATGCTCATAGCCCTTGAAATGCACCAGGAGGGCCATGAAGGTGAATTCGGTGAGAGGTTCGGCGTGCAGCCCGCGCGCGGTGGTGATCGTGATGCCGCGACGGTCCAGGCCCAGTTCCCGGATCCGCGGACCGGCCCCCGAGTTCGTGGTCTGGATCCAGCGCAGCTCGGCAGCATCCTCGACCGGGTTGCCGCCGCCCGCGCGATCCGGGGGGATGTCCCACAGGATGTGAGCGCTCCCGACCAGCTCGTTCCAGCGCGCCTCATCCCCGGCCGAGCGCCGGAAGCCCGGATCCCCCCAGTGATCCGCGCAAAACCGCGCCGGCGGCAGCAGCTCGGGCGCGTGCAGAACCTCGACCCGCCCCGGCGCCACCGCGGCGATGCGCGCGACCAATTCCGCCTCCAGCGGCGTTGCGATGACCAGCCTCAATTTCCTGTTGCCCTTCAATGCTGAAAGAGCCCTTTTTACCAGCGATCCCGACGGGACACACTTATCTATACCCGCTCCAGGAAGCACACAAAGAGCCAGGAAATCTGGCTCCGCACGGCCCGCCTGTGTATCATTGCGCGCGGCTGCGGGGTGTAGCTCAGCCTGGTAGAGCACTGCCTTCGGGAGGCAGGGGCCGTAGGTTCAAATCCTATCACCCCGACCAAAAACCACCGTTCCCGCCAAATACTTAGCGAGAACCGCGCGAAGCTAAGAAAATCCTGCCCAGCAGTTAATCGCATCCTAATTGCAAACCTGCTAGTTCTGCTCGCCGGCTGCGCCTCGACCACGGCCGAGATCCATGCTCGGCGCTCAGGTCGCAGACGGCGGGTTCTATCCCGGCCACGGCGCGACCGCGACATTCCGGCTCAGGTACGCGATCAGCGAGCGCACATGGTGCGAGTACGAGCACGTGTCGCACGTCCTCTGTGGGCCGCCCTTCCGACCTCTCAACAAGGAGGACGCGCCTGATCAAGTCGGCTGCGGCGTGCGCTTCGGCGGGCCTGAGCGATGAGCCGCTGTCGCCATCTACGCCGTGAGCCGATCGGCCGCGGATGCTGGCGCTGCCTGGATATGCGGCAGGTCCGGCATGTATCCGTCTATGCCGGACATGTCGCCGCCTGCAAATCTTTCCTCAGCGAAAGATTTCACATCGCGTTTTCAAGACGGGCGCCGAGTCGGAAAGGCTCGACCGGGCGCTCTTTTACGACAACCCGCACTCAAAAGAAAAGTGCGGATCATGGCCACAAACGATCAAACCACCATCACCGACGGCATCGACGTGAACGACATCGCCGCGGAACTCGACAACCTTGCCGGCACCTGCCGGGCCGTTGCGCGTGACGGGGAAGCGGAGAACAGCGATACGGTGCGGGCCCTCTGGACTGTCGCGGTCGCGCTCGACGCGCTGAACGCGAAGCTCTGCGACATCGGCTGGCGGCTCGAACATCCCGAACGTCCCGCCGCTTGAACAGCCATGGAAGCTCGGCTCGCCTGTCAGGGCTCGCGAATCGCGCGATCTCCGCTCTTGCTTCCGTCGTGCGTACCGCGACCAGAGCGGGCCGATCAGCCAAGACCACACCGGTCCGCCGACCATGAGCAGGAATGCCGGCGTTGCGATCAGTAGAACGCAGCCGGCGGCGAGAAGTCTTCTGTGCCATCAGCGGCTTTGTTTTCGACTCCCTCGCCGACGCCGTAGATGACGCTCACCGTGACCCAGACGAAGAAGCCGACGAACGCGGCCGCCAGCCCTGCAAGAAAGCTCTTCATGTATATTCCCTCCCTCGTCTCTGCATCGACTGCGAGTAACGGCAAACAGCCTGAACCACAAAAGGCCTCCGCTCCCGCAGGCTTTTTCCTGCTAAACTGCCTCTGTCCCGAATTGGGATGCACCTGCAAAAATAGAACCAAAGCACAGCATAGGGGTGCGAACGATGAAAGCGTCAGTAATTGCCCTGCTATTCTCGGTCTCTGCGTCGGCGCAAACCCTATGCCCCGATGGGACCTATGTCGGCGGTGACTGCACACTCGCCCCAGACGGGACTTATGTCGGCAGTCCGAGAGACGAGCCGCGATTCCCGCATTACGCCGCCCCGATGCTACCCCGCACCGTTATCGTGGCCGCTCAGGACGATGATTCAGAGCAATATCAGGCGCGCACTGAGTGCGAGGAGGAAGTGCTCCCGGATATCCTACGCACCGCCACTACGCGCGATCTGTTCTATCCGTATACCGAGGAAGAACTGGCCTTCTTCAAAGAACTCGGAATACTGGACGACCTTGGCATAGAGCCGCCAGAGCCCACCCCGGGTCTGTCCGAGTCCGATATGAAGGAAATGGACTCACTCGTCATCGAGACGCTGATTGCCGACCATCACGCTAGGGTTGAAACCTGCGTCTTCGGAAAAACCGGCGGCTGGGAGTGGGTCCATGAGCATCCCGAGGAGTTCCGAAAGCTCATGGAAGAGGCCAAGTAGAACTCCGGTATCGCGCTTGACGCCTGACCGGCACGATAAGGGCGCAATGCCCGCTGGCCCGGCTGCGAATTAGCTCGGCTTCCCCTCGGAGCGCGCGATCGGCAGCGCCGCGCTCCCGCGCGATCCGCTCGGCGCGGCGGCCACTTGACAGCAGGCGCATCGCTCGCCCACCTACTGGTAGCGGCGCGCCGACCGCGGTACCATCGTTGTCAAACAACAAAAAAAAGGGGACTCGCAATGGCACTCGTTCAATGCCCGGAATGCGCGAAGCAGATTTCTGATCAGGCCGCTTCGTGCCCCAACTGCGGCGCCCCGCGTTCGACCGTACAGGTCGACGCGACGCACGGCGTCGTGACCACGCAGGCGACCGGCAAGTCCCAGAAGGGCTGGCAGCTTGTCGGCGTGCTCGCGATCATCGTCGGGGTCATCATGATCAGCTCCGAGCAGTCTGCTGTTGGCGCTCTGATCACCTTCGCGGGACTCGTCGCTGTCGTCACTGCGCGGCTTTCCGCGTGGTGGCATCACGGCTGAGTAAAAATGGCCGTCTTCCTGTTCCTACTCGCGTGCATCTCGGTCGGGCTGTTCGCCGCCTCGACGACCGCCCCACATGAAATCCTCGCGGCAGTAATCGGAGTAGCTGACTGCCTGATCGGCCGCGCGTGAATCGTCGACGCGGTGAACAGGGCCGAGAAGCGACTGGAGCCTGCGAGACCCGAATCATCGGAGGGCAAGCTGTGGGAGCACGTTTGATAGGGGCGCATGGTAGCTTTGATGTTTGTTCTAGCCATTCTCGCTGGTCTTGTCTTGTCTCATCAAAGGAGACAGCACGATGATCAGAACACCAATAACTGCCGTCGTGATGATCGCCTCAATTGCGACATTCGCTGCCGAGTATTCGACCAAGAAGGCCGATTTCAGCAACGGCACTGAACACACAATCACGTTTCAGGACAACACGAATGGTGCAGCGCTGTTCGTGACCTCCGTCGACGACACGAAAACGTTCTACATACATTTACATCGATGACGTCATCTTTCCTGATGACTTGACTAACAACGTCATATATCTCAGCGTGACACACAAGTTCGACACAGTCGAATCATCCTATAGTGGCAACTGGTCGATGGCGATGATGAAATATCACCATGCCCAGTTTGCCGGCGATGAATCACTGTTTATAAAGGAGGCGGTAGCTGCGAACCGGCTCGCCATCAAGCAGGACAAGTCCGGCGCCGTGTATCACTTCGATATCGACGACCAGGCGCGTCAATACTTCAAAGCCGTCGGCCAAGCTTGCGGGCTGGGCTCGGAAAACGTTGAACACAAGCATCCCTAGGAAATTCAAAGACGATTGGCCAGCGCCGAACGACTACCTGCTCGAGCTCGGCCGCATGACGACGCTCTGGGGAACGCTCGAGACCACGGTTAATGTCGCGATCAGTTAGCTCGCCGGATACGAAACGGTGCTCGACTACCGCGCGGTGATCATGGTCGCACACTCGACGTTCCAACAGCGCGTGGACATAGTCAGCGCCCTTTGCGAGCAGTTGCTGCCCGAGTTTCCGAATCGAGCGACTACAAGCATGTTGTCGGCAGAATCAAAGCGGCACAGAAGGCAAGGAATCGGCTCGCGCACAACGCGATAACGATGCACGAGGAAACGGGTGAGGTTTTCTTAGTAACCGCGACTGCCCGCGGCTCGCTCAAGACGACTGTGGAGACGGTAAACGTGAGCGACATCAGGGAGGCAACGGCGAAGATTCACGAAGCGATGTGCGCCCGGCACACGCTCGTCACCGGTCATGAACTCAAACCGATTTGGGAGCGCGAAGCGTAGCGTAAGCGTCCATTTTAGGCCGTAGTTCTCTGATCATGTGGTCCGCGATATCGTCG
>CAZSKQ010000045.1:9254-25519 GCA_964607425.1 uncultured Woeseiaceae bacterium | reverse complement strand
CCTGTTGTCGCCCGCATGGCGGGCTCCTACGGCGCGGCTGGCCCGATTAAACATACCCGGATTCCCCACGGCGCGGCTGGCCCGATTAACATTCCCGGATTCCCCACGGCGCGGCTGGCCCGATTAACATATCCGGATTCCCCACGGCGCGGCTGGCCCGATTAACATTCCCGGATTCCCCACGGCGCGGCTGGCCGACTAACATACCCGGATTCCCCCACGGCGCGGTTAGCCCGACCAACATACCCGGAGCGCGCACCGCGCGCGATGCCACCCACCGCCGGGTGTTCGGTATAATGGCGCTCGAGGAGACAGGAGCCGGCCAGGCAATCGCCGGTGCCGGCAACGGCGCCGGAGGAAAGTCCGGGCTCCCTCGGACAGGGCGCCAGGTAACGCCTGGAGGGCGCGAGCCCATGGAAAGTGCCACAGAAAACAGACCGCCCAAGCGCGGGTTCGCCCGCGCCGGCAAGGGTGAAAAGGTGCGGTAAGAGCGCACCGCGCGGGTGGCAACACGCCGCGGCACGGTAAACCCCGCCCGGAGCAAGACCAAATAGGGGAGTACGCGGCTTCAAGGCCGCACCGCCGGTCCCGAGCGGACTCCCGGGTAGGTTGCACGAGGCAGCCGGTGACGGCTGTCCCAGATGAATGATTGCCCGCGACAGAACCCGGCTTATTGCCGCGCTCCTGTCTTCCTCACCTTTCCTGTAGGAGCCCGCATCGCGGGCGCTCGGCGCTGGTGATCATTGGCACCCCTGGGAGTCGGTCTGCCACACGTGGCATCGCCCGCAATGCGGGCTCCTGCAGGTGTGAATGTGAAGGTCGTCGCAATCCTGAAACTTCACGCCTGTCGGGCGATGGCGACAGTATTGTCAGCCTTCGTCTAAGAAGCACTTGCAAGCAGTTGATTTGCCGCCCCTAACCCAACTCCACAATTTGCCTCGATTGAGCCACGGAAGAGCCGCTAAGTCCCTGTACAACAAGAAACTAATGGGCTGGAAGCGGTTGACGGTGGTGAGTGGGCCGCCTATAGTGTGGAAAAGTGGAAAAAAGTGGGAGGATATGGGTTGTGACGGCTGAAGGTGCAGCGGCACCGGCGGCCATGACCCGTCGGCAAGCCTGTGTTTCGTGGAGCCACCAAAGTCACCCTGGACGCCAAGGGCCGCCTCGCGATCCCGACGCGTCATCGCGAGCGGCTGGCCACGCGCTGCGACGGGCAGCTCGTGGCGACGGTGGACCGCGATTATTGCCTGCTGATCTACCCGTTCCCGGATTGGGAAGAGATCGAGCGCAAGCTCGTGCGGCTGCCCAGCCTGAACCCACAGGCACGGCGATTGCAGCGGCTGATGGTCGGCTACGCGACCGAGCTCGAAATCGACGGCCACGGGCGCATCCTCCTGCCGAAAGAGCTGCGCGAGTTCGCCGGCCTCGATCGCCAGGCGATCCTGATCGGGCAGGGCAACAAGTTCGAATTGTGGGACGAGGAGCGCTGGAACGAGAAACGCGACGAATGGCTGAGCGGGCCCGAGGACGAGGCCGGCCTGCCCGCCGAGCTGGAGTCGCTATCGCTTTAGGTACGCATTCGCGGGCGTGCGGATGCGGGCCGGGTTATGCCGGTTGAACGGCGGCAAGCGCGAAGCCGGAGAGCACGTGCCGGTCCTCGTCGGGCCGGTGATCAGGGCGCTTAACATTCAGCCGGACGGTTGTTACATGGATGGGACCTTCGGGCGCGGCGGCCACAGCGCAGCGATCCTCCGGCAGCTCGGTCCGGGAGGCAGGCTGATCGCCATCGATCGCGACCCGCAAGCCGTCGCGGCAGCGGGTGACGAGTTCGGAGGCGACCCGAGGGTCGAGGTGGTCAAAGGTGAGATTGCGGATATCAGGGAAATTGCAGCGGTACGGCAGGTGCTCGGTGCCGTGGACGGACTCCTGCTGGACCTGGGGGTCTCCTCCCCGCAACTGGATCAGGCGGAGCGCGGATTTAGCCTGCGTCACGACGGACCGCTCGACATGCGCATGGACCCGACCACGGGCATCAGTGCCGCCGAGTGGCTGGCGGACGTGGATGAGAAGGAGCTGAAGCAGGTGTTGTCGCGCTATGGCGAGGAACGGTTTGCAGGACGCATCGCACGCGCGATTGTCGCGCGGCGCGAGCAGTCGCCGATCCGGCGCACGCGCGAACTGGCCGACGTCGTGGCAGCCGCGGTGCCGCGCGCGCCGCGCAAGATCCATCCGGCGACGAAGACCTTCCAGGCGATACGCATCCGGGTGAACGAGGAACTGGAGCAGCTGGACGCCGCGCTCGCGGCTTCGCTGGACGTGCTCGCCCCCGGCGGGCGGCTGTGCGTGATCAGCTTTCATTCCCTGGAGGATCGGCGGGTCAAGCGGTTCATGCGCAACGCCTCGAAAGAGCCCGAAGCCTGGCGCGGCATGCCGTCCATTCCGGAAGACCAGCGACCGCCGCTGGCCGTCATCGGCAAGGCGATCAAGGCGAGCGAGGAAGAGATCGCCGCCAACGCGCGGGCACGCAGTGCGCGCCTGCGGGTCGCGGAGCGCCTCTAGTGGCAACTCTCAACAAGCCTGCGCAACCCGTGCTTCTCGCACTCGTCTTCGCGGTCGTGTGCGTCGTGTCCGCGATGGCGCTTGTCTATACCAAGCATGAGGCGCGCAAGCTGTTCATCGAGCTCGAAGCGCTCACTGCCGCGCGCGACGAGCTGAACATCGAATGGGGGCGCCTGCAGATTGAGCAAAGCACCTGGGCCACGCACGCGCGCATCGAGCGCGTAGCCGCGGAAAAGCTGGCGCTCTCACGCCCGCTCCCCAATGAAATCTTCGTCGTCGAGCGGCCATGAAACGCGGCGCTGAAACCCGGGAGCAGGCGCACGGCCGATTCGTGGTGAGGATCGCGGTCGTGGTCGCATTCTTCGTGCTGGCCGCGTCGGCACTGGTGGCGCGCTCGGTCTACCTGCAGGTGTTCAACCGCGAGTTCCTGAACCAGGAAGCGGACGCCCGGCACCTGCGGGTCGAGAAGATCGCGGCGCACCGCGGCGCCATCACCGATCGCCACGGCGAGCCGCTCGCGATCAGCACGCCGGTTGACAGCGTGTGGGTCAACCCACGCGAGTTCGCGCCGGCTACCGATCGCGTTGGGCCGCTTGCCCAGGCGCTCGGGCTGGACGCGGCGCCGCTGATGCGGCGCATCACCCGCAGCATGGATCGGGAATTCCTCTACCTGAAGCGGCACCTGAACCCGGAGCAGGCGCACCGCGCGATGGCGCTGAAGCTGCCCGGAGTCAACGTGCTGCGCGAATACCGCCGCTATTACCCGGCGGGCGAGGTCGCCGGACACCTGGTCGGCTTCACCAACATCGACGATCGCGGCCAGGAGGGCCTCGAGCTCGCGTTCAACCACTGGCTGTCCGGAGAGGCCGGCGCCAAGCGCGTGCTGCAGGACCGTCTCGGCCGCTCGGTCGAAAACGTCGAGAGCATCCGGCCGCCGCACCCCGGCAAGGACCTGCGTACGAGCATCGATCTCAGGCTGCAATACCTCGCCTACCGTGCGCTGAAAAGCGCCGTGCACAAACACCACGCCGATTCCGGTTCCATCGTCGTGCTCGACGTCGACAGCGGGGAAGTGCTCGCGATCGTGAACCAGCCAGGCTACAACCCGAACGACCGTTCGCAGTACGCCGCCGAGCGGTATCGCAATCGCGCGGTCACCGACATCTTCGAACCCGGTTCGAGCATCAAGCCGCTCGTCATCGCCGCGGCGCTGGAAAGCGGTGAGTACCGGCCGGGCAGCATTGTCGACACCTCGCCCGGCTACATCGTCGTCGGGCCGAAAACGATCAAGGATCATCGCAACCTCGGCCGGATCAACCTGACGACCCTGCTGGCACGCTCCAGTAACGTCGGGTCGACCATCGTCGCCATGTCTCTGGAGCCCGAGCTCCTGTGGCGCACCATGACCGCGTTCGGCCTGGGATCGCTGACCGCCAGCGGCTTTCCGGGGGAATCGGCGGGGCTGCTCACCCATTACAGCCACTGGCAGGAGATCAGCCAGGCGACGCTTGCCTACGGTTACGGGGTCTCCGTGACCGCACTGCAACTCGCGCAGGCCTACGCCGTGCTGGCGAACGACGGCTGGCTACAGCCGGTGTCGCTGGTGGCGCTGGACCGGCCGAAGGAAGGCCGGCAGGTCATCTCCCCGGAAACCGCGCACGCGGTTGTGCGCATGCTGGAGGAGGTCGTCATGCCGGGCGGTACGGGCACGAACGCGGACGTCGCGGGCTACCGCGTTGCCGGCAAGACGGGCACCGCCTGGAAGTTCGCGGCGGGCGGCTATTCGGAGGACGAATACGTATCGATCTTCGCCGGGCTTGCGCCGGCCAGCGACCCGCGCCTCGTCGCCGTCGTCATGATCGACGAGCCGCACGGCAAGTTCTACTACGGCAGCGACGTGGCGGCACCGGTATTCGCGGAGGTCATGTCCGAATCCCTGAGGCTGCTGGCAGTGCCGCCGGACGCGCTGCCGGCGCGCGACCCGGGCACCGTCATCCAGGCCGCGGGCGGGCAGGCCGTGCAGGCCATCCGCCCATGAGCATGCCGGCAACGCCTTTGCATACGGCCATGACGCTGCGGCAACTGCTGGAGGGTATTGCCGATGCCCCGGCCGTCGGCATCGACGGCATCGCGAGCGACAGCCGCAAGCTCGCGCCGGGTTACGCGTTCCTGGCGTGCCGCGGGGCGCAGCACCACGGCCTGGATTTCCTCGACGCCGCCCTGGCCGCCGGCGTAGCGGCCGTCGTCTGGGACCGCGACACGGCGCTCGCCGTGCCCGCGATCTCGGGGGCCTTCAGCGTGCCGGTCGCCGGGCTCGAGCGGCGCCTCGGCGACATCGCCGACCGCTGGTTCGGCGCGCCCTCCGGGCAGCTGCGAGTGTCCGCTGTCACGGGCACCAACGGTAAAACGACGGTGGCGTACCTTGTCGCACAGTGCATGCGGCGGCTCGGGAAACCTTGCGGCTATCTCGGTACGCTGGGCGCGGGCATCGAGACCGTCGAGCCGCGCGCCATGACCACGCCCGCCTGCCTCGAGTTGCACGGCGAGCTGGCGGAGTTCGTCCGCGGCGGCGCCGGGCACGCGGCGATCGAGGTGTCGTCCCATGCTCTTGCCCAGAACCGCATCGACGGCGTGCGCGTGGATTCGGCCCTCTTCACCAACCTGAGCCGCGATCACATCGATTATCACGGCGGCATGGCTGCGTACGGGGAAACCAAGGCGCGCCTGTTCGCCGACTTCGAACCCCGCCATCGTATCGTCTGCATCGATACGCCGTTCGGCCGCGAGCTGCTCGAGCGCTGCCGTGCTATCGGCGGCGGCGGGATCGTGGCCGTGTCCGCCACGCCGCATGCGCCGGTGTTCCCCGACACGCGCTACCTGTTCGTCACCGCGACGGAAGCGAGCGAGCGCGGTTTCGCGCTTACGTTCGACAGTAGCTGGGGCAACGGGTCGTTCCGCCTGCCGCTCGCCGGCTACTTCAATGTCGCCAATGCCGCAATGGTGCTTGCGCAGCTCTTGTGCTGGGAGATGCCGCTGGACGGCGCTGCCGCGGCGCTCGAACGCGTGCACGCGCCGGCGGGGCGCATGCAGCGCGTGCAGGCGGAAACCGTGACGCCCGGTCCTGCCGTTTACGTCGATTACGCGCACACGCCCGCGGGCCTCGAAGCCGCGCTGGAATCGCTGCGGTTACATTGCACCGGCAAGCTCTGGTGCGTCTTCGGCTGCGGCGGCGATCGCGATCGCGGGAAGCGGCCGCTGATGGGACAGGTGGCGGCAAAGCTCGCGGACCGCGTCGTCGTGACCAGCGACAATCCGCGCTTCGAGGATCCGCAGGCAATCATCGCCGCCGTCCTCGAGGGCATGGGGCGCCGCGATGTCGCGATCCCGGATCGCGCGCGCGCGATCGGCTATGCCATTCGCGAGGCCCGCGACAACGACGTGATCCTGGTCGCCGGCAAGGGCCACGAAGACGTCCAGCTCGTCGCGGGCAAGCGCCTGCCGTTTTCCGATGTCGATACGGCCCGCGCCGCGCTTGCCGCCCGGCAGCCAGGGAGCGGCCGATGATGGAAGGCCGGCTGTCCAGCGCCAGCGAAGTCATGCAGGGTCGCCTGCACGGGCGCGATGCCGCGTTTCGCGGCATCAGCACCGACAGCCGCGCGGTGCAGCCGCGAGAGCTTTTCTTCGCGCTGCAGGGGCCGCACTTCGACGGCAGCGATTTCGTCCCGCAGGCGGCGGCCGCGGGTGCCGCCGGGGCGGTCGTGATGCGGCCCGCGAGCGCGGACCTGCCCACCATCGAGGTCGACGACACGCGCCGCGCCCTTGGGCGGGTCGCCGCGGCCTGGCGGCGACAGATGCCGGCGACGGTGATCGCTTTGACCGGCAGCAACGGCAAGACCACGCTGAAGGAAATGATCGCAAGCTGCCTCGCGCTGGCGGCGCCGACGCTCGCCACGCGCGGCAACCTGAACAACGATGTGGGTGTACCGCTCATGCTGGCGGAGTTCGCCCCGCATCACCGCTACGCGGTGCTGGAGCTCGGCGCAAGCCATCACGGCGAAATCGCCTGGCTGGCGTCGCTGGCGGAGCCCGCGATCGCGGTGATCACGAATGCCGGGCCCGCGCACCTCGAAGGCTTCGGCTCGATCCGCGGCGTCGCGGAAGCGAAAGGCGAAATCCTCGCGTGCGAGCCGCGCCCGGAATGGGCGGTGCTGAACGCCGACGATCCCTACTTCGGCTACTGGCGGTCGCTCGCCGCCGGCACCGAGGTCCTGAGCTTCGGCCTCGAGGCCGACGCGGACGTGCGCGCGGTGAACGTCGAGAGCGGCGAAGCCGGCACCGCCTTCACCTTGCTTCCGGGGTCCGGCCGAAGCGCCCGCGGCTCGAAGACACCGCTTCGACCCTTTCCGGAAATCGACGTCGCGCTCCCGCTCGCCGGCAAGCACAACGCGCTTCTGGCGGCAGCCGCCGCGGCTGCGGCGCTGGCCGCGGGAGTGGACGCGGAAACCATCCGGCAAGGGCTCGCAGCGGTACGCCCCGTGGCCGGCCGCCTCAAGGGGCTGCCCGGCATCAACGGCTGCCGCGTCTTCGATGACAGCTACAACGCCAATCCCGCGAGCGTTACGGCCGCGGGAGAATTCCTCGCCGAACGTCCCGGTGAGTCGTGGTTCGTGCTCGGCGACATGGGCGAGCTCGGGCCGGAAAGCGCGAACCTGCACCGGCAGGTCGGCGAAGCGCTCTCGCACGCGGGCATCGACCGGTTGTTTGCCACCGGCAGCCGGTCGCGACAGGCGGTGCAGGCGTTCGGGGGCAACGGCACCTGGGTGGAATCGGTCGACGCGCTCACGGCCCTGCTGCTGCGTGAGCTCGGGGACAGGGACGCGGAAAGCGTGAACGTGCTCGTCAAGGGTTCGCGCGCAATGCGGATGGAACGCGTGGTGCAGGCGCTCGCCCTGCCGGCTCCTGGCGGGAACGAGGGCTGAGCCGTGTTGCTGTACCTCACCCAGTACCTGACGCAGTTCGAGTCGGCGTTCAATGTCTTCAACTACCTGACCCTCAGGGCCATCCTCGGGGCGCTGACGGCGCTGGTACTGTCGTTCGTGATCGGTCCGAGAATGATCGCGAAGCTCTCCCTCAACCAGACCGGGCAGCCGGTGCGCGAATACGGTCCCTCGACTCACCTGCCTAAAGCCGGCACACCGACCATGGGCGGGGCGCTGATCCTCACCGCGATCGTCATCAGCACGGTGCTGTGGGCGGACCTCAGGAACGCCTACGTCTGGGTCGTGCTGTTCGTGACGCTCGCGTTCGGCGTGATCGGCTACGTCGACGATTACAAGAAGCTCGTATTGCAGGATTCCGCCGGATTGTCGGCAAAGGCGAAGCTTGCCTGGCAATCGGTGGTGGCGCTGATCGCTGCCGTGGTGCTGTACCTGCTGGCGACCGATCCCGAGCAGACGGCGCTCCTGATTCCCTACTTCAAGGACCTGTCGGTGCCGCTCGGCATGTTCCAGATCGCGGTGACCTGCATCTTCATCGTCGGCTTCAGCAATGCCGTGAACCTGACGGACGGCCTCGACGGGCTGGCCATCATGCCGACCGTGCTCGTGGGCGGCGCGCTGGGGGTGTTCGCGTACGTGACCGGCAACGTCAACTTCTCCGGCTATCTCGGCCTGCCGTACGTCGCGGGTACCGGCGAGATCCTCGTGTACTGCGCGGCGCTGGCGGGCGCGGGCCTGGGCTTCCTCTGGTTCAACACCTACCCCGCGCAAGTGTTCATGGGCGATATCGGCGCGCTGTCGCTGGGCGCGGCGCTCGGCACCGTCGCCGTAATCGTCCGGCAGGAGATCGTGCTGGCGATCATGGGCGGCGTGTTCGTGGTCGAGACCGTGTCCGTCATCATCCAGGTGGCGTCCTACAAGCTGACCGGGCGGCGCGTGTTCCGCATGGCGCCGCTGCACCATCATTTCGAACTGAAGGGCTGGGCGGAGCCCAAGGTGATCGTCCGCTTCTGGATCATCACGGTGATTCTCGTGCTGATCGGACTTGCGAGCTTGAAGATCAGATGAACGCGGCGCGGGAAAAAAGGGGCGAGAGCGGGGCGCGCGGCGCCGCGGCCCGCACGGTGCCGAAAGACCTGGTGTTCGGCATCGGCCAGACCGGCCTGTCCGTCGCGCGTTACCTCGCGCGCAGCGGCCGCGAAGCGCGATTCATCGATACCCGGCCGGAACCGCCGGGCGTGGACGAGCTCGGCCGGCTGCTGCCCGGCGCCGAGGTATTTCTCGGCAACGCGCCGAGCGGATTGCTCCGGCATACCACGCGCGTCATCGTTTCGCCCGGGATCCCGGATCGCGAACCGCTGCTCGCGCAGGCGCGTGCGGCCGGCATCGAGGTCGTCTCGGACATCGAGCTGTTCGTGCGGGAAGCGCGGGCGCCGTTCATCGCCGTCACCGGCTCCAACGGGAAAAGCACGGTGACGAGCCTGCTCGCGCTGATGTTCGAGGCGGCGGGACGGCGTGCGCTGGCGGGTGCCAACCTCGGCAACCCCGCACTCGACCTGCTCGCGGAGCCGGACCCGGAGGTGTACGTGCTCGAGCTGTCGAGTTTCCAGCTCATGCGCACGCAGCACCTTCCGGCCCGGGTGGCCGTGCTGTTGAACGTCAGCGACGACCACCTCGACTGGCACGCGAGCGCCGCCGAATACCGCGAGGCGAAGTATCGCGTATTCCGTGAAGCACAAGCGGCGGTGTTCAACCGCGGCGACCCCGAAGTGGTGAAAGCCATTCCGGCGGGCGTGCCGGGCACAGGCTTTGGCGCGGACGAACCCGCGGCGAGGCAGTACGGCCTGGTCGAGGAAGGGGGTGAGCGGTTTCTCGCCTTTGGCGAGCAGATGCTCCTGTCCGCCGACGACATGGCGCTCCCCGGGGAACACAATCACCTGAACGCGCTCGCCGCCCTCGCCGTCGGCCGCCTGCTGGGGCTCGACTTTTCGCCCATGCTGCAGGTGCTGATGGAGTTTCCCGGCCTGCCGCACCGGATGGAATTCGTTGCCAATATCGCCGGCGCCGATTACGTGGACGATTCGAAGGCCACCAATATCGGCGCCGCCGTGGCTTCCATCGCCTCGGTGGACGGCCCGGTGGTGCTGATCGCGGGCGGCGAGGGCAAGGGGAGCGATTTCGCGCCCTTCGCACAAGCCATCCACGAGCGCCTGAAGGCGGCGATCCTCATCGGCCGCGACGGGCCGGCCATTGCCCGGGCGCTGAAAGGGCTGGCGCCGGTTTACCAGGCGGCCAACATGGACACCGCGGTATCGGTGGCGGCGAACCTTGCCGGCCCCGGCGATACCGTGCTGCTCGCGCCCGCCTGCGCGAGCCTCGACCAGTACCGGAGCTACGTGGAACGCGGCCGGGATTTCCGCCGCGCCGTGGAGGGCCTGCCGCGATGACGCTCGCCACGACGACCATGCCGTTTCCCGCCCGGCTGAAGCAGGGGCTGCGTCCCGACCCCTCCATCCTGCTGCTCGGTTCGCTGCTGCTGCTCGGCGGTTTGGTCGTGCTCGCCTCCGCGTCGATCTCCATCTCCGACAACGCCACCGGGGACCCCTTTTATTACCTGCGCCGGCAGGTGCTGGCCGCCGCGATCGGCGGGGTGGCCGCGTTCGCCTGCCTGTCGATCCCGATGGCGGTGTGGCGGAACCTCGGCCCGCTGCTGCTGCTCGGGACATTCCTGCTGCTCGCGGCGGTGCTGGTTCCGGGCCTCGGGGAGGAGGTCAACGGCAGTACCCGCTGGCTGCGGGTCGGCTTCATGAACGTGCAGGTCTCGGAGCCGGCGCGCCTCTGCCTGATGCTGTACCTGGCCGGCTATCTCGTCAGGCAGAACAAACCCCTGCGCGAGCAGTTCACGGGTTTCCTCCGGCCGATGCTGGTGCTGTCGCTCGCCTGCGGCCTGCTGCTCGCGGAGCCCGACTTCGGCGCGGCCATCGTGCTGCTGGCGACGGCGCTCGCGATGCTGTTCGTGGCCGGCGCGCGGGTGCGCGATTTCTGCTTCTTCTTCGGTGCGGGTGTCGTTGCAATGGGCGCGCTTGCGCTGACGTCGCCTTATCGGCTGCAGCGATTGACCGGCTTCCTCGACCCGTGGGCGGACCCGTTCGATTCCGGGTTCCAGCTCACGCAATCGCTCATCGCCATCGGCCGGGGCGAATGGTTCGGCGTGGGCCTCGGCAACAGCGTGCAGAAACTCTTCTACCTCCCCGAGGCACACACGGACTTCGTGTTCGCGGTGTTCGCCGAGGAGTTCGGGCTCGCCGGCGCGGCCGTGCTGATCGCGCTGTTCGCGGCCTTCCTGTGGCGCATCTTCAATCTCGCGATACGCGCCGCGCGGGCCGATCGCTTCTACGAAGCCTATCTCGCCGTCGGCATCGGCACCTGGCTCGGCCTGCAGGCGTTCATCAACATCGGCGTCAACCTGGGGCTGCTGCCGACGAAGGGGCTCACGCTGCCGCTCGTGAGCTACGGCCGCAGCAGCCTTATCGTCGCGCTGGCCAGCATCGGACTGCTGCTGCGCATCCACCACGAGCTGGTCACGGACACGCGGCCGGTCAATCGCCGGTCTTCGCGCCGGCGCGCGGGAGGCGGCGAATGAGCGCGGCGCGCGGCCCCATTCTCGTGATGGCGGGCGGCACCGGTGGCCACGTTTACCCGGCGCTCGCGATCGCGCGCGCGCTCGAGGCGCGCACCGTCGACGTCGTCTGGCTCGGCACGCGCCGCGGTCTCGAGGCGCGGGTAGTGCCGGAAGCCGGCATACCCATCGAGTGGGTGACCGTTCGCGGCCTGCGCCGCAAGTCGGCGCTGGAACTCGCCGCCGCGCCGTTCCAGCTCGGGCTCGCACTGCTTCAATCCCTGCGGGCCATGCGGCGGCACCGGCCCGCGGCCGTGCTCGGCATGGGCGGTTTTGTCAGCGGTCCCGGCGGGTTGGCGGCCTGGCTGTCGCGCCGGCCGCTCATCATCCACGAGCAGAATGCCGTAGCGGGTCTCACGAATCGTCTTCTGGCGCGTTTCGCCCGGGTGGTGCTGCAGGCCTTCCCGGGCAGCTTTTCCAATGCGACGCGCGCGCGCACCGTCGGTAACCCGGTACGCGAGGACATCGGCCGCATCGAGGAACCGCGGACACGCTTCGCCTCCCGCAGCGGGCCGATGCGGCTGCTCGTTCTGGGCGGCAGCCAGGGCTCGCTCAAGCTGAACCTGACCGTGCCGGCGGCGCTGGCGCGGTTGGCGCCGGCACAGCGCCCGATCGTGCGGCACCAGACCGGCAGCCGCACCGCGGCGGCGGCGCGGGAAGCCTATGCGCGGCACGGCGTGGAGGCCGAGCTGCGGGATTTCATCGAGGACATGGCGGGCGCCTATGCGTGGGCCGACCTCGTCATCTGCCGGGCCGGTGCACTGACGGTCGCGGAGCTCTGTGCCGCCGGGTTGCCCTCGATCCTCGTGCCGTTTCCGGGCGCCGTCGACGATCACCAGACGGCGAACGCGGGTCCCCTGCTCGCGGCCGGGGCCGCGGTGCTGGTGCAGGAAAGCGATCTCGACGAGGAGGTCCTGCAGGGGTTGCTCGAAAGCTGGCTCGCGAGCCGCGACGAGCTCTGCAGGCGGGCCACGGCCGCGCGCGCTCTCGCGGCGCCGCGCGCCGTGTCGCAGATTACCGAGCTGTGCCTCGAAGTCGCGGGGGTGCGGCCATGATCCAGCGGATGCGGCGCATCAATCGTGTGCACTTCGTCGGCATCGGCGGCTCGGGCATGTGCGGGATCGCCGAGGTGATGCTGAGCCTCGGCTACCAGGTCCAGGGTTCCGACCTCAGGTCGAACGCGCACGTCGAGCGCCTCAAGGCGCTCGGGGCCAGCGTGTGTATCGGCCACGATCGCGCCAACGTCGCCAACGCCGACGCCGTGGTCGTCTCCAGTGCGGTCGGCGAGGACAACCCGGAGGTCGTCGCGGCGCGGGAATGCCTGCTGCCGGTGGTCGGGCGGGCCGAGATGCTGGCCGAGCTCATGCGGTTCCGGTATTCGATCGCGATCGCGGGCACCCACGGCAAAACCACCACGACCAGCCTGGTGGCCAGCGTGCTCGCGGAAGGCGGGCTGGACCCGACGTTCGTCATCGGCGGGCGGCTGAAGAGCGCCAACAGCAATGCGCGGCTCGGACAGGGTGAATACCTCGTCGCCGAAGCGGATGAAAGCGACGCCTCCTTCGTGCACCTGAAGCCAATGCTCGCCGTCGTGACGAATATCGATACCGATCACATGGGCACCTATGACGGTGACGTCGGCAAGCTCCACCGGGGGTTCGTCGGCTTTCTGCACAACCTGCCGTTTTATGGCCTCGCGGTGCTTTGCGCGGACGATCCCGGTGTGCAAGCGGTCCTGCCCGACGTCGCCCGTTCGATCGTTACCTACGGCATCGGCGGCAACGCGGATATCCGCGCCGGGAACGTGCGCTTCGAACAGGGGCGTACGCGTTTCAGTGTCACCCGGGCAGGGGAGGAGCGGACGCTGGAAATCTGCCTGCGCCTGCCCGGACTGCACAACGTGCGCAACGCGCTGGCGGCTATTGCGATCGCGGGCGAACTGCAGATCGCGGACGAAGCGCTCGTGCGGGCGCTCGAAAAATTCGAAGGTATCGACCGGCGCTTCCAGCACTACGGCGAGATTCGCACGCGCTCCGGCAAGGTGATGCTGGTGGACGATTACGGGCATCACCCGACCGAGATCGATGCCACGATTGCGGCGGCGCGCGCGGGCTGGCCCGCGCGCCGTATCGTGCTGGTATTCCAGCCGCATCGCTACACGCGCACGCGAGACCTCATGGACGATTTCGCGAACGTGCTGAGCGTGGCGGATGTGCTCGTCGTGCTCGAAGTCTATGCGGCGGGCGAAGCGGCGATCCCCGGCGCGGACGGCCGTGCCATCGCGCGCGCGGTGCGCAGCCGCGGCGGCGTGGAGCCGGTGTTCGTGGAAACGCTCGCGGAGTTGCCCGGTGTGCTGGAGGATTTGCTGGAGCCCGGCGACCTGCTGCTGACCATGGGCGCCGGCGACATCGGCGCGCTGGCTGCGCGCCTGCCGAAGCTTTTGGCGCGCAAGCCCGAACTCAAGGTGCAGTCGTGAACGCGGCGCTTGCGTTTCCGGATGTGCGCGGCGAGCTGCGCCATGGCGAGCCGCTGGCCCGGCACACGTCCTGGCGGGTCGGCGGTCCGGCGGAGCTCTGGTTCCGGCCGGCGGATCTCGATGACCTTGCGCGGTTCCTGCGGGAGCTGGATCCCGCCACGCCCGTGTTCTGGTACGGCATTGGCAGCAACCTGCTGGTGCGCGACGGCGGACTCAAAGGTGCGGTCATCGCGGCGGCCGGCGTGTTCCGGGATCTCGAGCAGAACGGGCCCTACCAGGTGCGCAGCGGCACGAGCGTGCCCTGCACGCAGCTCGCGCGCCAGTGCATTCGCTGGGGCTTCGGGCCTTCCGAGTTTTTCGCCGGTATCCCCGGCACGGTCGGGGGCGCGCTGGCGATGAACGCCGGCGCGCATGGCGGCGAGACCTGGGAAAGAATACGGCGCGTGCGCACTATCGATCGCCGCGGCGATATTCACGAACGCGATGCCGCCGAGTACTCGGTCGGTTACCGCCAGGTCGGGGGACCGGAAGGCGAGTGGTTCATCGAGGCCATCTTCGAGTTCGATCCCGGCACCGTGCCGAGTATGGAGACGCTGAAGGCGATGCTCGCGCGGCGCAAGAATACGCAGCCACTCGGCCTGCCGAGCTGCGGGTCCGTCTTCCGCAATCCGGAGGGCGATCATGCGGCGCGGCTCATCGAAGCGGCGGGACTCAAAGGTCATCGCATCGGCGGTGCGGAGGTTTCGCCCAAGCATGCCAACTTCATCATCAACCGCGACCGTGCGACGGCCGCGGATATCGAGGCGCTGATCGATCACGTGCAGGCAACGGTGGCGCGTGTCCATGGTGTGGACCTGGTGCATGAAGTCCGCATTGTCGGCGAGGAGGCGGCATGAGCGCGGTTCGCGAACGGCGCCTTGCGGTTACCAGCGCCGCCGCTTTCGGGCGCGTCGCCGTGCTGCTCGGCGGCCGCTCGAGCGAGCGCGCCGTGTCGCTCGATACGGGCGCCGCGGTGCTTGCGGCGCTGCACTCGCGCGGCGTGGACGCCGAGGCGTGGGATCCCGCCGAACGGGACTGGCGCGACTTCGGAGCGGCCGGGTTCGAGCGCGCGTGGATCGCCCTGCACGGTCCGGGCGGCGAAGACGGCGCCCTGCAAGGGGCACTGCAATGGCTGGATATACCGTACACGGGCAGCGGCGTGCTGGCGTCCGCACTCGCGATGGACAAGATCCGGAGCAAAAGGCTGTTCGCGGCGGCCGGCATCGGCACGCCGGACTACGTCGTGATCGAGCAGCCGTCCGACGCGGCGCGTGCGAGCGAGCTCGGGTTCCCGCTGGTGCTGAAACCCGCCGGCGAAGGTTCGAGTGTCGGCATGACCAAGGTGAACGCAAAGAGCGAGCTCGCCGCGGCGGTCGAGCTGGCACTCGGCTTCGGGGGCCCCGCGTTGGCGGAGCAGTGGATTGCCGGCGACGAGATCACCGTCGCGGTCCTGCAGGGCGAGGCGCTGCCGAGCATCCGCATCGAGACACCCCGCGTCTTCTACGACTACGAGGCCAAGTACGCGGCGGACAGCACCCGCTATTTCTGCCCCGGGACCGCCGATGAACGCACGGCGCGGCGCTGGGGCGAGCTCGCGCTCGAGGCTTTCGACGCGCTCGGCTGCTCGGGCTGGGGGCGCGTCGATTTCATGGTCGATGCCGGTGGGACGCCCTGGGTGCTCGAGGTGAACACCGTCCCCGGCATGACCAGTCACAGCCTGGTACCGATGGCGGCGAAGGTGGCGGGTATCGATTTCCCCGAGCTGTGCTGGCGGATTCTGGAAACGAGCGTGACCGAAAACGGCGCGCGTGAAGCAAAGCAGGCAGTGGCGAATGGCGCGTAAACAGGCAAAGAGGCGGAAGCAGCGGCAGCGACGGCGATTCCGGCTGCCGAGGATTGCGTTCGGGCGGCTGTCGGTCGTGCCGGCGGCCGCGCTCGTGGTGTACCTCTGCTACGACCTGAGCGGTGCGCTGCTGGACCGGCCGATCAACCAGATTGCGATCGAGGGGCCGTTCGAGCGCGTAAGCGCGCTTGAAATCGAGGCGGCGATCGGCAACGAGCTCGAGCGGGGTTTCCTGAGCGCCAACCTCGAAAGAATTCGCGACCGTGTGCAGGGACTTTCCTGGATCGACCGCGCCAACGTCGTCCGGCGCTGGCCCGATACGCTGGAGATCAGTGTCACCGAGCAGGTTCCGGCGGCGTGCTGGGGCGAGCGCGGCCTCATGAACACGCGCGGCGAGCTGTTCGTACAGAACGCCCGCCATGTGCCGGCGGAGCTGCCGCGGCTGTCGGGTCCCGACGGTCACTCGGCGGAGGTCGCCCGGCGCTATCTCGATATGCGCCGGCAGCTCATTCCGCTCGGCCTCGATCTTCGCCGCGTCGACCTGGACGCGCGCGGGGCCTGGAACCTGACGCTCGCAAACGGGGTGGAGGTGCGGCTCGGGCGGCGCGATACCGACGCCCGCGCCGACCTGTTCCTGGACGTGGCAGCGGATATCGTGGCACGCCGCGAGGG
>CAZSKQ010000045.1:0-9154 GCA_964607425.1 uncultured Woeseiaceae bacterium | reverse complement strand
GGCCTCGACATCGGCACGTCGAAGGTCGTCGCTATCGTGGGCGAGGTGAACGACAGCGGCGGCATCGAAGTCGTCGGCATCGGCTCGCATCCGTCGCGCGGCCTGAAGAAGGGCGTCGTCGTCAACATTGAATCGACGGTGCACTCGATCCAGCGCGCAGTCGAGGAAGCGGAGCTGATGGCCGGCTGCGACATCCATGCCGTGTACACGGGCATCGCCGGCAGTCACGTCCGCAGCCTGAACTCGCACGGTATCGTGGCGATTCGCGACAAGGAAGTGAGCGCGGGCGACGTGGACCGGGTCATCGATGCCGCGCGTGCGGTCGCGATCCCCGCCGACCAGAAGATCCTGCATATCCTGCCGCAGGAATTCCTGATCGATAACCAGGAAGGTATTCGCGAGCCGATCGGCATGTCGGGCGTGCGGCTGGAAGCGAAGGTGCACATGGTCACCGGCGCGGAAAGCGCGGCCCAGAACATCGTGAAGTGCGTGCAGCGCTGCGGGCTGGAAGTGGACGACATCGTGCTGGAGCAGCTCGCATCCAGCTACTCCGTGCTCACGGAAGACGAGAAGGAGCTGGGAGCGGCCATCGTCGATATCGGGGGCGGCACGACCGACCTCGCCGTGTTCCTCGGCGGCGCGATCCAGCACACCGCGGTCATCCCCATTGCCGGCGACCAGGTGACGAACGATATCGCCGTGTCGATGCGCACGCCCACCCAGTACGCGGAAGAGATCAAGATCAAGTACGCCTGCGCGCTGTCGCAGCTTGCGAATCCGGACGAAACGATCGAGGTGCCGAGCGTGGGCGAACGCCCGCCGCGCCGCCTGGCGCGGCAGACGCTTGCGGAAATCGTCGAGCCGCGTTTCGAGGAGTTGTTCGGCCTTATCCGCGATGAGCTGCGCCGCTCGGGCTTCGAGGAACTGATTGCCGCCGGCGTCGTGATCACGGGCGGCAGCTCGAAGATGGAGGGGGCGGTCGAGCTGGCCGAAGAGGTGTTTCACATGCCCGTGAGGCTGGGCGCGCCGCAATACGTCGAGGGACTCTCCGACGTCGTACGTAACCCGATCCACGCGACCGGCGTGGGGCTGCTGCTTTACGGACTGGAGAACATGCGCCGCCGCGGCCGCACGCGGATACCGGTCGGCGGCAACGTGACTGACGTCTGGAACCGCATGAAATCCTGGTTCCAGGGACGATTCTGATGATGTCGAAGATGACAAACGAACATGTAGGAGCGCGCATTGCGCGCGATCGGCGGTGCCGGCTTGTACAACCGGTGGACGTCGGGCGCCGTAGCATCGCGCGCGATGCGCGCTCCTGCAGGCAGGCAGGCAGGTAGAGGCAGGCGGAAAAATACAAGCGCAGGAAAGAACGAGTGAGCAACCAGACACAAAAAAATTCCCGAGCGGAGGAACGCAAATGTTTGAACTGATGGACGCACACAGCCAGAGCGCTGTGATCAAGGTAATCGGAGTCGGCGGCGGCGGCGGCAATGCCGTCGCGCACATGGTCGACGCCGGCATCGAGGGAGTCGATTTCATCTGCGCCAACACCGACGCGCAAGCGCTGAGCAGCGCCCGCGTGCGCACGGCGCTGCAGATCGGCTGCAATATCACCAAGGGCCTGGGTGCCGGAGCGGACCCCGACATCGGCCGCCAGGCGGCGATGGAAGATCGCGACCGGATCAATGAAGTGATCGAAGGTGCCGACATGCTGTTCATTACGGCCGGCATGGGCGGCGGCACCGGGACGGGTGCCACGCCTGTCGTGGCGCAGGTCGCGCGCGAGCTCGGCATCCTCACGGTGGCCGTGGTGACCAAGCCCTTCCTCATGGAAGGCGCCAAGCGCATGGCTATCGCGGATCACGGCATCGCGGAGCTCGGCAAGTACGTCGATTCGCTGATCACGATCCCGAACGAAAAGCTCCTGACCGTGCTCGGGGGCGAGACGACGTTGCTGGACGCCTTCCGAGCCGCGAACCAGGTGCTGCAGGGCGCGGTCCAGGGCATCGCCGAGCTCATCACGCGGCCGGGGCTGATCAACGTCGACTTTGCCGACGTGCGCACCGTCATGTCCGAGATGGGCATGGCCATGATGGGCTCCGGGACGTCGTCGGGCGAAGATCGGGCACGCGAAGCGGCCGAAGCGGCGGTCTCCAGCCCCTTGCTCGAGGACATCAACCTCGCGGGTGCCAACGGCATGCTGGTCAACGTTACCGCGGGTATGGACCTGTCGATCGGCGAGTTCCAGGAGGTCGGCAACACCATCAAGGAATTCGCGTCGGAAGACGCGACCGTGGTCATCGGCACCGTGATCGATCCGGACATGGGCGACAAGATCCGGGTGACGGTGGTTGCGACCGGTCTCGGCCAGCAGCAGGTCGCGAAGCAGAGCACGCCGATGCGGGTCGTCCGGCGCCCGGCGCCGCAGCCTGCTGTGCCGGCCCCGGCGCCGGTGGTGGAGCCGAACTACCAGGCGCTCGACAAGCCGACCGTGCAACGCAAGCGCGCGGTCGGCGACGGCCTGTACGACGGTGGCTTGCAGGAGGAGTTGCTGGATATTCCGGCTTTCCTGCGGCGACAGGCCGATTGATCCGACGCTCGTTGCTCCGCTCACTCGGGTTGGGGAAATGGGGCCAGTCCCCATTTCCCTTGCCACCGTCCCCCGGAAATGGGGAGTGGCCGCATTTCTCTTTTGAAATGAGACGTTTCTTTGGTTTCGTGGGACCCGATATGCTAATCTTTCGCGCCGCTTTTGTTCGGCTACCGTACGTAATTCATTGAACAACCGGTCTTTATCGGTTTGTAATTCCTGCCCGGCACGTGACTGACAGAGTTTGGGGCCATGCTGCGACAACGCACACTGAAGACCGCGATTCGCGCGACGGGCGTTGGCCTGCACACGGGCGAGAAGGTGTACATGACGCTCCGGCCGGCGCCGGAAAACGCCGGGATCGTATTCCGGCGCGTTGACCTCGATCCGCCGGTCGATATTCCCGGCGATGCGGAACTGGTCGGCGAGACGATGCTCGGCACGACGCTCATCAAGGACGGGGTGAAGGTGGCCACCGTCGAGCACCTGATGTCGGCGCTCGCCGGCCTGGGCATAGACAACGTGATCGTCGATCTCTCCGCTCCCGAAGTGCCGATCATGGACGGCAGCGCCGGGCCGTTCGTGTTCCTCCTGCAGTCCGCCGGCATCGAGGAGCAGAACGCGCCGAAGCGCTTCATCCGGATAAAGCGCAAGGTCCGGGTCGAGGACGGCGACAAGTGGGCAGAGCTCACGCCGTTCAACGGCTTCAAGGTCAATTTCCGGATTGCTTTCAACCACCCGGTCTTCAACAAGCTCAGCCAGACCGCGTCAATCGATTTTTCGTCGACTTCCTTCCTGAAGGAAGTCAGTCGCGCGCGCACGTTCTGTTTCCTGCGCGACGTCGAGACGCTGCGCGGGCAGAACCTGACGCTCGGCGGCAGCATGGACAATGCCATCGTTCTCGACGACTACCGGATCCTGAACGAGGACGGGCTGCGCTACGCCAACGAGTTTGTCATCCACAAGATCCTCGATGCCATCGGCGACGTGTACCTCCTCGGGCACAGCCTGGTCGGCGAGTTCACCGCGAACAAGTCGGGTCACGGGCTGAACAACAAGCTCCTGCGCGCGCTGCTGGCCGACCGGGAAGCCTGGGAGGAAGTGACGTTCAGCGACCACAAGAAGTCGCCGATCTCCTACGCGACGCCGGCCTACGCCTGACCCAATACACCGATCTGGATCGTGTCGTCGTTGAACGGCGCGTGGTTCTTCCCGCTGCTGGCGCTCGTCCATTCTTTTCCTCGGGACCTGGTTTCCGGGTGATCTCGTGCATGCACTGCGCGCGATGCTACTCCTGGGCGGCGTGGCATCGCGCGCAATGCGCGCTCCTACCTGCGAGCGACCTTGACGCCGCAGCGCTGCGCCTCGAAGCCGGCCGCACGGGCAGCCGCGAGCAGCGTCTCGCTTTCGAAGCGCAGGCGGGCGGCCCAGGCCGGCGAGCTGCAGACGAGGGTTAGCTCTCCGTCCTCCCGCAGGTTGGCGGCCAGCAGGTGAACGGCCGCCTCGGGATCGACCGCGGCTCGCAGGCGGGCCGCGAGCCCGTCCATCTCCCGGGCGCGGCCGACCACCTTGCGGAGTGCGCCGCCCTCCCGGCCCTCCAGCAGTTTCCCGAGCCGTGTCAACGCCATGGAAATGTGACGCAGTTGGCTGTTTGAATCCCCATCCGGGTGACCGGAATCAAGCTTCGCCGCTCCCGAGCTTGTAAAAGCGAGGCACATTATGCATATTCCCTTGTCTCGACAAAGGCAAACCCGGCGAAAGCCGGCGACGCAAAACCACCGATCTAAGGGACGTGTTCCTACGACAGCGGGGCTGCCGAATGATCATTGGACGCAGGCCGACCAATAACAAACGGCGCCAGCCCCGGCAGCCGGCCCGCATGTCCGGTGGCGCCGTCGGCTATCAACTTTATATTACTGGCAATGCGCATTCGGGGCGTACATGAAAGTAGTGGTGTTCGGCAAGGGGTTCGGGAAGCCGCGGCAGGTGAATCTGTCCGGTGGAACCGCCCTCTGCGCGGCCGCGCTGGTCGTGGGCAGCCTGTGTTGCGCGGCATTTGCCGGGGGCTACTGGTACTCGTCGCATAACGGTTCCGGCCTGAGCCTCGCAGAGGTCGAATCGCTCGCGAACGAGCTCGCGGTGCAACGGGCGGCGATCGCGTCCACCCGCCAGCAGACGGAAGACACCATGGACGCGCTGGCCATCCGTATAGGCCAGATGAACGCCCGGATCATCCGGCTGGACGCACTGGGCCGGCGTCTCACCGAGATGGCCGGTCTCGACGACGGGGAATTCGACTTCGACTCGGAGCCCGCGCTGGGCGGTCCCGAAGAGCCGTCGCTGGCGGCCGCGGCCATGCCGACCGAGGTGCTCTCGGCGATCGGGCAGCTGGGCCAGCAGCTCGACAACCGGGAAGCGCAGCTCATAGCCCTGGAAAGCATGCTCATGAGCCAGAACCTCGTGGACCGGGTCTATCCGCAGGGGCGGCCGGTCAAATCCGGGTTCATGTCGTCCTACTTCGGGCGGCGCACCGACCCGTTTACCGGCAAGCCCGCGACCCACAAAGGCGTCGACTTCGCCGGCAAGGCCGGCGCCGAAGTCATTGCCGTCGCCGACGGCATCGTCACCTGGTCCGCCAAGCGCTACGGCTACGGCCAGATGGTGGAAATCAATCACGGCAACGGCTACTCCACGCGCTATGCGCACAACTCCGAGAATCTCGTGTCCGTCGGCGACGAGGTCCGGAAAGGGCAGACGGTGGCGCTCATGGGCGAAACCGGGCGCGCCACCGGGCCCAACCTCCACTTCGAAGTCCTCAAGGGCGGCCGCCAGGTCAATCCGGTCGATTTTATCCGCCGCGGCGCGGAATAAATAAGGAGACACCCGGAGGTCCTGCCGCCCGGGAAGATGGGGGCGGTCCGCAAGACCCTGGCCACAAAAGAGGAGGGGACAGTCCCCCGGTCCCCAATCGCACGTCTTGTGATCCCGGTTGTCAGACCTATATAAACAGGCAGGCGCCTTGCCCGGCGCCGATTCTGTGACTTCAGGGGGCTCCGGCGTGGTGCATTATCGCGGCCAGTCCGTAAAATACCCGTCTTTGTGTGACGGCCGGGCCCGCATGCAATCGCCAACCGCCGAGGAGGCCGCGTGGCCAATTTTGTGACCCAGGTATTCGGCAGCCGCAACCAGCGGCTGCTGAGGCAATACGGAAAAGTCGTCAAGCGCATCAACGGCCTGGAGGATAGCTTCAAGGCCCTGTCCGACGCCGAGCTGAGGGCGAAAACGGACGAATTCAAAGACCGCTACGCTAAAGGGGAGACGCTGGACGACCTGCTGCCCGAGGCGTTCGCGGCCGCGCGCGAGGCGGCGCGGCGCACGCTCGGCATGCGACCCTTCGACGTGCAGCTGATCGGCGGCATGGTGTTGCACGACGGCAACATCGCCGAGATGCGCACCGGTGAGGGCAAGACGCTGGTCGCGACCCTGCCGGCCTACCTGAACGCGATCGCCGGGCGTGGCGTGCATATCGTGACCGTCAACGAATACCTGGCCCAGCGCGACTCGGAGTGGATGGCACCGGTCCATGAGTTTTTGGGGATGACCGTCGGGGTCGCGAAGAGCGGGCAGCCGCATGCCGAAAAAGCCGCGGCCTACGCGGCGGATATCACGTACGCCACGAACAACGAGCTCGGCTTTGACTACCTCCGGGACAATCTCGCGTTCTCGGTCGAGGATCGCGTGCAGCGCGACCTCGCTTTTGCCATCGTCGACGAGGTCGATTCCATCCTCATCGACGAAGCTCGCACGCCGCTCATCATTTCCGGCCCGACCGAGGAAAACACCGATCTCTACCTGAAGATCAACAAGCTCATTCCGAAGCTCACCGAGCAGAAGGAAGAGGACGGTCCCGGCGACTACTCCAAGGACGAGAAAACCAAGCAGGTGCACATGACGGAGGAGGGGCACCAGCGCGTCGAGGAGCTGATGACCCAGGCCGGCCTGCTGGGCGAGGGCGAAAGCCTCTACGATGCCGGCAACATCCGTTTGGTGCACCACCTGAACGCGGCGCTGCGCGCGCACGTCATGTACCATCGCGACGTCGAATACATCGTCAAGGACGGCGAGATCGTCATCGTCGACGAGTTCACCGGCCGGACGATGCCTGGCCGGCGCTGGTCCGACGGCCTGCACCAGGCGGTCGAGGCCAAGGAGGGCGTGCCCGTCAAGCAGGAAAACCAGACGGTTGCCTCGATCACCTTCCAGAACTACTTCCGCCTGTACGACAACCTGTCCGGCATGACCGGTACGGCCGATACGGAGGCATTCGAGTTCCAGACGATCTACGGGCTCGAGGTCATCGTGATCCCGACGCACAAGCCAATGATCCGCAAGGACCAGCCGGACCTCGTGTACCTGACGCAGGAAGACAAGTTCCAGGCCATCATCGAAGACATCGTAGACTGCCGGGAGCGCCAGCAGCCGGTGCTGGTGGGTACGACGTCCATCGAGACCTCCGAGTACCTGTCATCGCTCCTGAAGAAAAAGAAGATCAGCCACGAGGTGCTGAACGCGAAGCAGCACGAGCGTGAGGCCATCGTCGTGCAGCAGGCCGGCCGGCCGGGCGCCATTACGATCGCGACCAACATGGCCGGCCGCGGCACCGACATCGTGCTCGGCGGCAGCGTCGAAGCCGAGCTCGCCGCCGCCGGGGAGGATGCCGACCCGGAGGCCATTCGCGCCGATTGGGAGAAGCGCCACCAGACGGTGCTGGAGGCCGGCGGGCTGCACATCATCGGCACCGAGCGTCACGAGTCCCGGCGCATCGACAACCAGCTCCGCGGCCGGGCGGGCCGCCAGGGCGACCCCGGCTCGAGCCGCTTCTACCTGTCGATGGAAGACAACCTCATGCGCATCTTCGGCGACCCCAACCGCACCAAGGCGCTGCTGGCGCGCGCCGGCATGCGGGAAGGGGAGGCCATCGAGAGCAAACTGCTGACCCGGCAGATCGAACGCGCGCAGCGGAAGGTGGAAGCGCACAACTTCGATATCCGCAAGAACCTGCTCGAGTACGACGACGTCGCCAACGACCAGCGCAAGGTCGTCTATCACCAGCGCACGGAGCTGATGGAGGCGGACGAAATCAAGGACTCCGTGGCCGCGATCCGTGAAGAGGTCGCCCACAGCGTGATCGACCAGTACATCCCGCCCGGCAGTCTCGAGGACCATTGGGACCCCGAAGGCCTGGCGCAGGCGCTGGAGCACGATTTCGGACTGCGCCTCGACATTCCCGGCTGGCTCCGCGAGGACGACAAGCTCAACGACGAAGCCATCCGCGAGCGCGTGACGGAAACGCTGCAGGCAAGCTACGACGAAAAGGAAAAGACGATCGGTTCAGGGCTCATGCGCCACGTCGAAAAGGAAGTGATGCTGAAGCAGCTCGACCATCACTGGAAGGAACACCTGGCGGCCATGGACTACCTGCGGCAGGGTATTCATCTCCGCGGCTACGCGCAGAAGAACCCCAAGCAGGAGTACAAGCGGGAAGCCTTCGAGATGTTCGGCGCCATGCTGGACCAGGTGAAGCACGACACGATCAGCGTGCTGTCGCGCATCCGCATCCAGAGCGAGGAGGACGTGCAGCGGATGGAGGCGCAACGGCGGGCCGCGCAGGCCATGGAATTCCAACACGCGCAGGCAGCGGCCCTGGGGCAATTGGCCGCCGCCCAGTCCGTACCGGGCCAGCCGCTGGCCGCCACCGCCGCGGCCGCGGCTACGGCAACCGCGGAAGCGGACGCTGCCCCGCATACGCCCTTCGTGCGCTCGGAGCGCAAGGTCGGCAGGAACGAGCCTTGCCCCTGTGGCTCCGGCAAGAAATACAAGCAGTGCCACGGACGCCTCACGTAGGAGCGCGCATCGCGCGCGATACCCAAAACGGCACAGCGAGCTCCACGTGCAATACGCGTCCTCGCGGAAGCGGACGCCTGCATGTCGCCGCCGGCATTCTCATCGATGCGCAAGGTCGGGTGCTGCTGGCCGAGCGCCTGCGCGATCATGCCTTTGCCGGATTGTGGGAGTTTCCAGGCGGCAAGGTCGATGCGGGTGAAACCGCGGAAGCGGCGCTCAAGCGCGAGCTGCTGGAAGAGCTGGCCGTCGACGTCGTCCGTTTTGACCGCTTTCTCAGCGTCGAGCACGATTACCCCGACCGCCGGGTGGCGATCGACTTCTTCCGCGTAACCGAATGGCGCGAGGAGCCGCGGCCGCAGCTCGGTCAACGGCTCCGCTGGGCGGCGATCGATACGTTGCCGGACGACGAGCTGCTCCCCGCGAACCTCCCCGTAGCGCAAGCGTTGAGAAAAGCGCTGTAGGAGCCCGCCATGCGGGCGACGGCAGGGCACCGCCCCGCTGTCGCCCGCATGGCGGGCTCCTGCAGGGCGCCCGGCTGTCGCCCGCATGGCGGGCTCCTGCAGGGCGCCCGGCTGTCGCCCGCATGGCGGGCTCCTGCAGCTACGATAATTGGTGGGGTGGAATGACGGCGGGACAGGAGCCGGTTTGCCGGCG
>CAZSKQ010000044.1:0-26246 GCA_964607425.1 uncultured Woeseiaceae bacterium | reverse complement strand
CTACCGCAGTCGCAAACGCCACGGGGGCGTGCGCATTTACTGAGAGCTGGAACTACTGAGAGCTAGAACTGCTCCAGGTTCCGGCGCCGGTCATCGGGGGCTGCCATCGCCCGATGCGTCGCGCGGTTCGGCAGGGCGCCGAAGCGGCCGTGGTCGTTCCGGTGGCGGCGTGACAGGCTGCGAATGCCGTCCACCTCGCGCATGATCAAGCGGGCGCGGCCGATCACGACGTCGCCCGCCGCCGTAATGCCATCCAGGCTCTTACCCTTGCGGGTGAATATCTGCAGCCCGAGTTCCTCTTCCAGCAGCTTGAGCTGCTTACTGACGCCGGGCTGCGATGTGTAAAGGCGATCCGCCGCGGCCGTGATGTTGAGGCCGTTATCCACAATCGCGAGCAGATACTTCAGTTGTTGTAGCTTCATGACGGTGCCGCTGCTGTTGGCCGACAAAGGGAGTAGACCCACGGAGGCGTTGTTCGTTGCAGCAGTCACCACCAATTTCCTGTCGCGGTCTTAGAATTTTCTGTTATTAAGCCGCCTTCCAGTGCTCCTATAAACGACTGATGCAGAAGGTGAAACCGACATCGTGCTGAGACGCCGATCACAGCGCCCGGCGCCCGGGCGTGGCATCGTGCAGCGGCTTTGGTTCCGGAGAGCCGCATGCCGGCGGACCTGCCGAATGTTTTTGCCGGTGACGAGGCCGTGGTGGACGGACAACTGCTGCGGTCCCTGGTGCCGCGTGCGCAGTCGTTTACGTTCTACCGTCCCGATCGTTCCTGTGCCTGGAGCAGCGACGGCCGCAAGGATTTCGAGCTCGATAGCTACGTCGCGGAGCTGCCCGAGGCAGCCGTAAACGGCGCCGACGGCACTCCGTCCTTTCCACACCGGACACTTTCGTCGGGCCGGATGGCGCTGGGAATCAGCGTGCCCGGAGAGGACCGTGCGCAGGGTTTGCTGGTCGTGACGTTCGCCCGGGACGACGACGAGTCGTCGTGGTTCGATCCCGACGCGGTCAGGAGCGCCCTGTGGCCCGCGGTCCGCCTCTTGACGGCCTGCCTGCGCCTGGAGCGCCTGCTCGCGGCCGCGTCCGTGCGCGCCGATGAAGTCGAGCGTGAGCTGAAGCTCGTGTACCGGATCGACGAGCGGATACACGGCAGCTCGCGCAGTCATGCCCGGCTGGCGCAGCTCGTCGGGCAGAGCGGACGCTTTCTCGGGGCGGCCTACAGCGTGCTGCTCATGCCCGCGAAACGCATCCGTATCAGCGCCACGCACTCGAGCTGGAAAGCTGTCGATCGCAAGTCGCTGGACAGGTACCTGGTCCACAAATTGTTCCCGCGCCTGAAGGGCCACCGCGTGCCCGTCATTTTCGAAATTCCCGCCGTTCCGGGGTCGACGGACATCGCGGAGCAGGGTTACCAGACGCTGGTTTCCCCGCTGGTCGATCGCCTGGGCAACCTCGAGGGCCTGCTCGCCCAGCTCGGCCGCGTCGACGGCCAGCCCTTTGGCTCATCCCATTCGAGGTTTTTGGCGCATGTCGCGCGCAAGGTGGCGTACGTCATCGAGCAGTCTTTCGATGCGATGACCGGCCTCATGAACCGCGCCGGGTTCCAGGCCCAGCTGGAAGAAGCGATTAAAACGTTGTCCGGCGCCGACGACACCCACGAGGTCGTATATTTCGACCTGGACAACCTGCACCTGGTCAATGACACCTTCGGCCAGCAGGCGGGAGACGAAGTCATCGTGCGCTTCGCACAGATACTCGAGGAAAACTTGCCCAGGAACGCCGTGGCCACGCGCCTGACGGGAGACGATTTCGCGATTCTTCTGGCACATAGCTCGCTCGACGAAGCACTGGAGCTGGTCCGCGTCGTGCAGGAGGGCAGCCGCGACCTGCGCTACCTGGAAAACGACAAGTCGCTGCAAGTGACCGTGAGCGCCGGCGTCGCGCCGCTGCCGGCCGATGCGCCCGACGCGGACGCCGCCCTGAGCGCGGCACGCATCGCCTGCGACTCCGCGAAGGATCACGGCCGCGACCGCGTCGAGGTGTACGACCGGGGCGACCAGAGCATCGTCCGCCGCTATGACGACATGCACCTCGTGGCCGAGATCCAGAAGACGCTCGATGTGAGCGGTTTCGTGCTGTTTGCGCAACCGATCGTCTCCCTCGTCCGGCCGGACGCGAACGGGCGCTTCGAAATCCTCCTGCGCATGCAGGACAGCACAGGCAACAAAATTTCCTCCAGGTCGTTCTTTTCGGCGGCGGAGCGCTACCAGCTGATGCCGCAGATCGACCGCTGGGTGATATCGACGGCCATCCGCATGCTGTCACCGCAGGCGTCAAGGCTCGCCGATGCCGGCGTGACCTTCGCCATCAACCTGTCGGGGCAGACGCTGGGCGATGACGGTATCCTCGATTTCATAGAGAGGGAGCTCGAGGCAAGCGGCATCGCGCCGCGGACCCTGTCCTTCGAGGTCACCGAATCCGCGGCGGTCTCGAACAGGGCCAAGGCACAGGCATTCATCGATGCACTGCGGGCCCGCGGCTGCCGCTTTTCACTGGACGATTTCGGCGCGGGCCTGAGCTCCTTCGCCTACCTGAAGAGTTTCAAGGTCGACACGCTGAAGATCGACGGCAGCTTTATCCGCGACATCACGAGCAACCGGATCTCGGAATCCATGGTGGCAGCCATCACGCAGGTCGCCCGCGTCATGGAGCTGGAAACCGTGGCGGAATATGTCGAGACCGAGGAGAGCCGCGAGCTCGTCGCGCGCCTGGGCGTCGATTACGCGCAGGGCCACGGCATCGGCAAGCCCGTCGAGCTCGAGACCGTCCTCGCGAACCCGATCCCGCCGCTTTAAGGCGCCGGGGGGTCGATGCGGGATTGCCCTGCCGGGGAACCCCGGTACGGCCTCTTTCGTTACACTCCCAGCGTGAAGCACACCGTCGACATAAGCGGGATCGAGGCGCTGCCGGAGCTCCTGCGCGCGCCTGTGCGCCTGTGGTGCGAACGCTTTCTCGAGCGGTACCCGGGGGAACTCGGCGAACCGGGCGCCGTGCGCGAGCAGCTCCTGCGGCTCGTCGCCTGCAGCGAGTTCGCCGGCAACGTACTCCTGCGCGAATGGCCCTGGTTCCGCGAGCGGCTGGCGGCACCGGGCACGCCGCCGGAACTGCATTTCGATCCCGGCGCGGCCGCTGCGGAGCCCGACGCCGTCAAGCGGCGGCTGCGGCGTTTCCGCAACCGGCGCCTGCTGCACATCCTGTGGTGCGAAACGGCGGGGGAATCGGGAACGGCCGCGACCCTTGAATCGCTGTCGACGCTGGCGGACAGCCTGATCGAGGCGAGCGTGCAGGACGCTGCCGCCCGCCTGCGCGAGCGCTTCGGCCGCATGCGCGATGCCGCCGGCGGCGAGCAGCAGCTCGTGGTGCTCGCAATGGGCAAGCTCGGCGGGCGGGAGCTGAATTTCTCGTCCGATATCGACCTGATCTTCCTGTATCCCGAGGACGGCGAATCGGACGGGGAGCGCCGGTTGTCGGCACAGGAATATTTCACCCGGCTCTCGCGCCAGGTCGTGGCCCTGCTCGAGGAGGTCACTGCCGATGGCTTCGTTTACCGTGTCGATACGCGGCTCAGGCCGTTCGGCGACAGCGGTCCGCCCGTCGTCAGCTTCGTTGCGCTTGAATCCTACCTGTTGCGGCACGGGCGCAGCTGGGAGCGTTACGCCTACGTCAAGGCCCGCGTTGTCGGCACCGCGCCCGGAGGCGGCATGCACCCGGCCGCCGCCGAGCTCATGACGGATATCATCGAGCCGTTTGTCTATCGCCGGTACCTCGACTACGGCGTATTCGAAGCGCTGCGGGAGATGAAAGCGCTGGTCGCCGCCGAAGCGCGTAAACGCCGCGTCGCCACGAACATCAAGCTCGGACCGGGCGGCATTCGCGAGATCGAGTTCATCGCGCAATCGTTGCAGCTGGTGCGGGGCGGCGGCGATCGCAATCTCCGGACGACGGGCTTGCAGGCCGCGCTCAAGCAGTTGGCGCACAGCCGGGATCTCTCCGCGGCGGCGGCGGCCGAGCTCGATACGGCCTACCTGTTCCTGCGCCGGGTCGAAAACGCGCTGCAGGCGATGCGTGACCAGCAGGCGCACGAGCTGCCGCGCGACCCCGCCGACCGGGCACGGCTGGCGCTGGCGGTCGGTGAAGCGAACTGGGAAGCCGCGCACGCCGAGGTCGAGCGGCAACGCCGGATAGTCAGCGGCCACTTTGCGGCCGTGGCGTTTCGCGGCAGGGACGCCACCCCGGTGTCCGGCACCGCCGAGGCCCTGTCGGCGCTCTGGACCGCGCGGGCGAGCGAGGAAGAATGGCGCTCGCTGCTGGAGCGATGCGGCTTCCGCGAAGCGCCGGCGCTGGCCGGATTTCTCGTGCGCTTCGCCGGCAGCACCGCGGTCGGGCAGGTCGACAAGACAGGCGCCAGGCGGCTCGCGCAGTTCGTGCCCGCGCTTTTGACGACCGTGCGCGAGCACGACCATGCCGCTACCGCCGTGCAGCGCGTATTCGCCGTGCTGGAGAAAGTCCTCCGGCGCAGCGCCTACGTGGCGCTGCTGAACGAAAACCCGCCGGTGCGCGACCGGTTCATCGCCCTGTGCGCGAAAAGCGCCTGGCTGGCCGAGGAGATCGGCCGTTACCCGTTGCTGCTGGACGAGCTGCTGGATTCGCGCCTCTACGAGGCTGCACTTACCCGCGCGGAAATGCAGCAGGACCTGGAGCGGCGCCTGGCCCGCCTTGCGGACACCGACAGCGAGCGCCTCGTCGAAGCATTGAGCCAGTTCCAGCGCGCCATGCTGTTCCGCATCGCGGTGACGGATATTGCCGGCAGCCTGGCCGTCATGAAGGTGAGCGATCGCCTGACGGAGCTCGCCGAAATCGTGCTGCAAAAGGCGCTTGCGATCGCGTGGCGCGACCTCACGGACAGGTACGGGCGTCCGCGCGCGCGCAGCGGCCGCGGGCCGGCGGGCTTCGGCGTTGTCGCCTACGGCAAGTTCGGCGGCATGGAGCTGTCCTACCGCTCGGACCTGGACCTCGTTTTCCTGCACGATGCCACCGAAGAAGCGCAGGAGACCGATGGCGATACTCCCGTGGACAACAACGTGTTTTTCGCCCGTCTCGTGCGCAGGCTCGTGCATTTCCTGAATGCGCAGACGCCCACCGGCGCGATGTACCAGGTCGACACCCGGCTGCGGCCGAGCGGCCGGTCCGGCCTGCTGGTTACGAGCGTGGAGGCGTTCGAGCGCTACCAGGAGGAGAACGCCTGGACCTGGGAGCACCAGGCGCTGCTGCGCAGCCGCCCGGTCGCCGGCAGCGCCCTGATCGCGCGGGAATTCGAGCGCGTGCGCAGGGAAACGCTCAGGTACCGGGTGCGCCGCGATCGGCTGCGTGAGGACGTGATTGCGATGCGACGCAAGATGCGCGCGCAACTCGACAGGACCGACGGCGGACGCTTCGACCTCAAGCAAGGCCCCGGCGGAATCGCGGATATCGAGTTCCTGGTGCAATACCTGGTGCTTGAGCAGGCAAACCGCCATCCGGCCGTAATCCATTACACCGACAACATCCGCCAGCTCGGCACGTTGGCGGCGGCGCGCTGCCTGGCGCCGGACGAGGTGACCCGCCTGCAGGGTATCTACAAGCGTTACCGGCTGTGCCTGCACCGGCTCGCGCTGGATGAGCAGCCGCCGTTCGCCGCGGCGGACGAGTTCGCGGAGGACCGTCGTTACGTCACGGACCTGTGGCAGCGGGTGCTGCGCGAGCCGGCCTTGTAAGAAGCCGTGCCGGGCGGCAACGGTCCTGTCGCGGCTGCCGTCCGTGAGATGCGCTCCCACAGGCTATAATCCGCGCGAGTCAGTAAACCGCAGGGAGAACAGAGTGGCAGCCAGGGTCCCGGTCGGCACGATCGACCAGAAGCTCATTCCCGCAAACTCGCAGCATCGCTACGAGGTGCGGCCCGAGGATATTCCGCTGTCCTGCCCGATGCCGGGCATGTACCTGTGGAATTCCCATCCCAAGGTATACCTGCCGATCGTCGAGACAGGAGAGGCGAAATGCCCCTACTGCGGCGCGGAGTATTACCTGAAGACCGGCGGCGACTGAGCGCGACTGTCATGCACATTGTGACCGGCGGTGCAGGCTTCATCGGCAGCAACCTGGTTCGCGAGCTGCTCGAGCGTTCGGGCGATGACGTGATCGTCGTCGACGATCTGACCGACGGGCATAAGTTCCGCAATATTGCCGATCTGGCGATAATGGATTACCTCGACAAGGACGATTTCATTGCGCGCGTGTCCGCGGGCGAGTTCCGCTCGGAAGTGGCATCGATCTTTCACGAGGGCGCCTGCTCGACCACAACGGAATGGGACGGGCGCTTCATGATGCGCAACAACTACGATTACTCCAAGCAGTTGCTGCACCATTGCCTGGAGTACGGCATTCCATTCATCTACGCCTCGTCCGCGGCCGTTTACGGCGGCGCGCGGCAATTCGGCGAGCAGCCGGAAAACGAGCTGCCGCTCAACGTTTACGGCTATTCCAAGCTGCTGTTCGACCAGTACGTGCGCCGCCTTGACCTCGAGCGCGGGCAGCAGGTCGTAGGCCTCCGGTACTTCAATGTTTACGGTCCGCGTGAACAGCACAAGGGGCCCATGGCGAGCGTCGCGTTTCACTTCAACGAGCAGCTCCGGAAAGACGGCGAGGTTCAGCTGTTCGAGGGCACGGACGGCTACGAGCCGGGCGAGCAGGAACGGGATTTCGTGTACGTCGACGACGCTTGCGCCGTGAACCTGTGGTTCCTGGAGCACCGCGACCGCTCCGGCATCTTCAACGTCGGTACCGGACGGGCGCAGACGTTCAACGAGGTCGCGAACGCGGCGATCGCCTGGCACGGCAAAGGTCGCATTCGCTATATCCCGTTCCCGGCGGTGCTGAAAAACGCCTACCAGAGCTACACGCAGGCGGACCTGGCGCGATTGCGGGAAGCGGGCTGTGACGTCGAGTTCCGTCCCGTGGAAAAAGGTGTCCGGCAGTACCTGGACGTCATCAACAACTCGACCGGGTGGGCGTAACCGCCGCTACCCGGGATCTCAGGCGATCTTCGCCGACCGCGGTCCTTCACCGAACAAGCGGTCAACCTGCGCGTTGACCGCGGCCAGGCGGATCAGGCTCATCGCGCGCGGGTCCCGCACGCGCTGGCCCCAGCGCAGCTCCTCCACCGGCTTCCCCAGGAACCGGCGCGCCGCCTCCGGATAGGCGTTCACCGCCAGGTTGCGGCTGAGGTAGGGCCCGGTGCGATCCGGATTGGACGTGGCGTACAAGCCGATAACCGGGGTGCGCACCGTGGTTGCCATGTGCGCGGGCCCCGAGTCGGGGCAGAGCAGCACCGCCGCCGCGTCGAGCAGTGCCAGCAATTGCTTCAGGCTGGTGCGGCCGATGAGGTCGATCGTATCGGCGCCGCACAACTTCGAGATCGTCCGGCCGTATTCCTTCTCGATCGCCGAGCCGCCCCCGGTCAGCAGGATGCGGCAGTTGAATTTCTGGCGCGCGTGATTGGCGGCCGCCGCGTAGTTTTCGGCGCTCCAGTTACGGTAGTTGCGGTTGCGCTGGCTGCTGCACGGGCTGATCACGAACAGGGGCCGTCCGTCCTCCTGATACTGCGCGGCGAATTCGCGGTGCGCCGGCGTGAGGGGTATGTCCCAGCGCAGCCGCCGCTGCGGCACACCGATCGCGGCGGCGAAACTCAGCATCGCATCCTGCACGTGCTGCCGTGGCTGCGGCTTGATGCGTTGGTTGGTGACGAGCCATTGGAAATCTTTCGCACGCGCGTAGTCGTAGCCGAGGCGGATGGGCGAGCGCACCAGCCGCGACAGCAGGTTGGCACGCAGGGAAGCGTGCATGCAGAGCGCGACATCGAAGCGGCGCTTGCGCAACAGCATGTGCAGCTCGCGGTAAGCAACCGTGCCTTTGGATTTATCGAAGGTGATAAACTCGATGCCCGGAATGTCGGCCAGCAACGTGGCTTCGGTTTTGCCGATAATCCAGGTGAGGCGTGTCTCCGGCCACGTATCCTGGATTGCCCGCACTACCGCAAGCGCATGGCAGGTATCGCCGATCGCCGAAAGGCGGATCACGCAGATGCTTTCCGGTGGCGACTGCTGGAACATCGTCGATGGGGGCGCGCTTGGAGGCTACTGTCCAAAAGACCGAAACCGGCGCCATCCTATACGATCGCTCCATCCTCAACCACATTTCGGATGCGAGCTTCACGCCTGCCGCCTGGCAACGGGTCGCGCCCGTGCGTGGCGCGCTGCGCTCCGCCGGCCGCGGGAACACGCTACTCGTGAGCGATGGCGTGCGTGAGTTCGTGCTGCGTCACTACCTGCGCGGCGGCCTGGCAGCCCGCGTGAATCGCGACCTGTACCTGTGGCAGGGAGAAGGGCGCTCGCGGGCATTCGCCGAGTGGCGCCTGCTCGCCCGGCTTACCGGCATGGGCCTGCCGGTGCCGCGACCGGCAGCGGCCCGTTACCGGCGCCGCGGCATTTTCTACACCGCCGACCTGCTGACGGTGAAGGCGCCCGGTATTACGCCGTTATCGATGCGTATTGCCCGGGAACCGGCGGACGACGCCTTCTGGCGTGGTATCGGCTCGGGGCTCCGGCGCTTCCACGACGCCGGCGTCTATCACGCGGACCTGAACGCCTACAACGTGCAGGTCGATGTCAATGACGCCCTGTTCCTGCTCGACTTCGATCGCGGTGCGATAAGGCCGCGCGGCAGGTGGCAGCAGGAGAACCTCGCGCGGCTGCATCGCTCATTGCGCAAGCTGAAACGACTGGACCCCGCGCTCCACTATGAAGAAGCGCGCTGGGAGGCGCTCGTCGATGCATACAAGTCTGCGTAGGCGTCCGGCAGCGGCGCCGGCCGGTTTTTGAACTTGCGGTGCACCCAGTAATACTGCTCCGGTGCCAGCCGGATCTGCTGCTCCAGGATCGCCACGTACTTCCGCGTGTCCTCGACCGGGTCGTCGCCGGGCAGGCCTTCGATCGGCGGCAGAATGCTGAGCACGTAGCCGCCTTCCGGCAGCCGCCGCGGAAAAAACGGGATCGCCACCGCACGGCCGAGCCGCGCGAGCGTGCCGGTCGCGGTGTTCGTCATGGCCGGTACGCCAAAAAACGGCAGCAGCGCCGATTGCTTGCGGTCGTAACTCTGGTCCGGGGCGTACCACACCGGCGCGCCGTCACGTAAGGACCGCACCATGCTCTTGATATCGTTCTTGTCGATGGTGTTGCGCGCCGACTTTTCACGGCTGGTGCGCAGGATCTCGGTCAGAAACTCGCTGCGGTTCTTCCTGAAAACCGCATCGAAGGGCGGGCAGTTCAGCGCGAGCACGCGGCCGCTGATTTCAAGTGCGGTGAAATGGGCGCTGAGCAGAATGACGCCGTGGCCGCGCTCGAGCGCCTCGTGGATATGCCGGGCGCCCTCGATGCGGGTCATCCCCAAAAGCTTCGCGTCCGAAGCCCAGCGGCCAAGCGCCAGCTCGATAATGGAAGCGCCAAGCGCCTCGAAATGCGCCCGCACCAGGCGTTCGCGTTCGCGATCGCCAAGCTCCGGAAAGCACAGCTCGAGGTTGCGCCGGGCGATCGCGCGGCGCTCGCGGCCCAGCGCATGCGCGAGCCGGCCGAGCGCCTTGCCGAGACCGAGCTGCACGCGATAAGGCAAAAGGCAGGAAAGCCGCAGCAGGCCAAGGCCCAGCCAGGCCGGCCAGTACCGCGGCTGCCAGAAATGATGCAGGGGTTTGCGCCCGGCTCGCGCCATGTGAACTCGCCTCGAGGGTGGAAGCGACGCGAGTGTATCGACAGGTTCGAAGCGGCCGCAAATCCCGGGCACTACTCCGACATGCCGTCGATGTAGTCCTGGTTGCTCTGTTCGGATTCGTGCTTCAGGCCTTCGTCTTCGGCATCCTGCGGGGTTTCGCGCCCCGCGGCGGTCGTTTCCGCGGCCTGGATGCCTACGTGAAACGCAGCGAAACCGGGCATCACGACCTGGTTGCGCGCCATGCCGATGATGCGACCGGAATACGGTGAAACAAGCCGGGTGCTGGCGTTGCTCATGGGGTCCGTGATGGTGCCGAGCAGGTCGCCGCGCTCCACGGTGCTGCCCAGGCTGACATCGGACAACAGGATGCCGCCCGAATTCGCGCGCACCCAGGTCGATTGATAGTAGACGGGTTCCGGATCGCCCCAGAGCCGGGCCTCGCGGATCATGCCGAGCGTATTGAGCAGGGTCTCGATGCCCTTGACCCCGTGCATCACTTCTTTCAGCTCGAGCTCGGACGGCCCGCCGGCTTCCAGGGTCACGGAGGGAATGCCGGCGCGGGTCGCGGCATAGCGCAGCGTGCCTTCAGCCGGGTCGCTGTGCAGGATGACGGTAGCGCCGAAGCCCTGCGTCAGCGTCACCACGTCGGGGTTGCGGAGGTCGGCGCGCAGCTGCGGCAGGTTCGCACGCTCGAAGGAACCGGTATGTAAATCGACCAGCGCGTCGCAATGCGTCACCACCTTGGTGAAAAAGGAAAAAGCGATGCGCGACGCCTGGCTGCCCTGCGGATTGCCGGGGAAATAGCGGTTGAGATCGCGGCGATCCGGCAGGTAGCGCGAGGCGCGCCGGAAGCCCTGCAGGTTCACGATCGGCACGCCGATGACGGCGCCGGACAGTTCCTTCGGGTCGAGGTTGTGCATGACCCGCCGCACCATCTCGATCCCGTTCAGCTCGTCGCCGTGTATGGCCGCCGTGAGGCACAGCGTCGGCCCCGGCTCGCGGCCGTTGACCACCAGCACCGGCGTCGCGATCGGCACGCCTTCGAACAATTCCGTTGCCGACCACGACAGGCGCTGGTAGGTGCCGGGGGGCACCGAGCCGTGCAGCAGCTTCAGTGGCTTGGCCCGCCGTTCGCCCGCCTGCGCGACCGCCTCCGACAGCGGCACCTCGGCTCCGGGCAGCGGCGTCGTCATCGGGTCGATGGCGATACCGAGCGCCTCGGGACCGGGCGGCATGGCCGGCGCGGCAGGGTCCTCCTCCGGGTCGGTGGGCGGGGGCGCTCCATGCGCCGGCGCCAACTCGTCGGCGGCAAGTTCGCCGCGCGCATCGGGGGCTTCTTCCCCTTCCTCGGGCTCTTCCACGGGTGGCTGCGAGGTAGTCCGCATGGTGTCGCCGGTGAAAGACCGGGGCCCAGGGGTGGCAGCGGGTGCCGCCGGCGTCCGCTCCGCGGGTTCAATCTCCGGTGTCCGCTCCGCGGGTTCCGGCACGGGCGCCTCCGCCGGTTGGCCCGCGGTACCGGCGTCGGCCGGTCCGGTTTCCGTGGCGCTCGATGAATCCGTCGGCGGACCGGCCGGCGCGGCCGCGTCCGGCAGCGGCAGAACCTCGGCGACGGTGCCTGCCGCCCCGTGCTCCTGCGCTGCTTCCAGCGCACCCCGGTGGCCGCCCTCGACGAGCAGCAGGAGGGTGGCCAGCACCGCCGCAAGCATGGTATTGGTAAGGATTCGATGCATTGATTCTGTTGTGCCACGGCCACGGCCGAATCGCGCCGGCCGCAACCCGGTCCGAGCAGTTTTTACAAGCGGGAATTCCCCATTTTTCAAACGATTACAACCAGAACCGGATTGAAACCCCATCCCAGGCAAATAACAACCCCGTTACGCGCAATTGCGTTCGCCTTCCTCCTCACGGCCCTTGGCGTGACGTTTGAGGCGAGGGCTGCCGAAACGTTCCCGAAGCCCGAGACCCTGCAGCCCGACGTCGATTTCTGGATCTCGATATTTACAGAATACGACAGCAGTGAAGGCGTCTTGCACGATAGCCGAAATCTCGCGGTAGTCTATGAACGAATCGACATTCCCGCTTCCTTGTCCGGCCGCGAACGGCGGCGGCGTATCGACGCGCGGCGCGAGCACTACCGCGACGTCCTGGGCCGGCTGGCCGCTGCCGCGGATCGCGCGCGCCTGTCCGAGGAGGACCGCGGCGTGCTGGCGCTGTGGCCCGAGAACGTCAGCGCGGCCGTCCTGCGCCGCGCGGCCGGCGACATCCGGTTCCAGCAGGGGCTGGCCGACCGCTTCCACGAGGGCCTGGTGCGGGCCGGCCACTATCGGGCATTCGTGAATGCGGAGTTCGCGAAACTCGGCATCCCGACGGGGCTCGCGGCACTGCCGCATGTCGAGTCCTCGTACAACCCCGAGGCGCGCTCGCACGTCGGAGCCTCCGGTATCTGGCAGTTCACGCGCGGCACCGGGCAGCGCTACCTGCAGGTCGATCACATCCTGGACGAGCGCAACGACCCCTTCGTCGCCACGGTCGCCGCGGGCAAGCTCCTCGCCTACAACTATTCCATTACGGGCAACTGGCCGATGGCGATCACGGCCTACAACCACGGGCTCGCCGGGGTGCGCCGCGCGATGCGCGAGTTCGGCGATACCGCGTACGTGGACATCCTGCGCCGCTACGACGGGCGCGCGTTCGGCTTCGCCTCGCGCAACTTCTACGTGGCGTTCCTGGCGGCGCTGGAGATCGACACGAACGTCGAGCGGTACTTCCCGGGGCTGGTACCGGCGGCGCCCATCGACTACGAGATCGTGCCGCTCGATGCCTACGTGCCGATCGGCGACCTGCTGGACGCGCTGGGAGTCGATCGGGACCTCGTCGCGCGGCACAACCGCGCGCTGCAGCCGTCGATCTGGCAGGGCAGCAAATACCTGCCGCCGGATTACGAGCTGCGGGTGCCGGCCGGCGCGCTGCAAGCGCCGCTTGCCGAGCTGGTGGCCTCGCTGCCGCCTGGCCTGTTCTTCGACGCGCAACTGCCGGATCTCTTCCATACCGTCGCGCGCGGCGACACGCTGTCCGGGATCGCGGCGGCATACGACACGCGCGTCTCGACGCTGGTCGCGCTGAACGGTCTCGACAGCCGGGATCGCATCCGCGCCGGCCAGACCTTGAGGCTGCCCGCGGCCGGCCCGGCGCCGGCCGTGACCGCCGGCAGGACGGTTGAGACACCGGAGCCCGATCCGATAGCCGTCGCAACGGCCACGTCCGACGATGCCGCGGAGGAGGAAGCGGTACTCCCCGGCGCGTTGAGCGACGATGTCGCGAGCACGGTGATGGGCGCCTTGCGCGCCGGTTTGTTGTCGGACCCGAGCGACTACGGCGTCAACCCGGACGGAACGATCGAAGTGCACCCGCTCGAGACGCTGGGGCATTACGCCGACTGGCTGCAGATCAGGACCCAGCGCCTGCGCGATATCAACGGGCTGCGCTTCGGTGCGCCCGTCGAAGTCGGCGAGCGCATCAAGCTCGATTTCAGCCGGGTAGATGCCGATGCCTTCGAGAACCTGCGGGCGACTTATCACAAGGCGCAGCAGGATGAATTCTTCCGCCAGCACACCGTACAGGGCATGCGCGAGCACGTGGTGCGGGCAGGTGAGTCGGTCTGGATACTCTCGCTCAAGCGTTACAGCGTGCCGGTGTGGCTGTTTCGCCAATACAATCCCGAGCTCGACCTGCACAACGTGCGGCTCGGTACCCGGCTCAAGTTCCCGATCCTCGAGAAGAAGGAAGGATGAAAACAAAGACTTTGCAATGGCAGGCGCGACAGCGACCCGCTACCGTAACGGCGCGCAAGCGGTTTGCCGGTCCCGGTCCGCTATCGCCGGCATGCCTGCCGGCGGCGCGCATCCCGCGGGTCCCGACGACCCGGTGCCTGGCGATCCTGGTGGCGCTGGCTGCCGTGATACCCGCCGCCGCCGTGCGGGCCGACGGCTTCCCGATAGCCGACAAGGTGATCGTCCACAAGGCGGAAAGAAAGCTCTACCTCATGCACGACGGCGAGCCTTTCCGGACCTTCGACATCGCGCTCGGCCTCGCGCCGGTCGGCGACAAGGAGGAGGAAGGCGACAACCGCACGCCCGAGGGAGAGTACTATCTTGACCTGCGCAATCCAAAGAGCGATTACTTCCTGTCCATCCGTATCTCCTATCCGAACGCGGCGGACCGCGCCGCGGCGCGCGAGAAGGGTGTCAACCCGGGCGGGCAGATCATGATTCACGGCCAGCCGAACCACCCGACTTATTCGCTGGCGTATTACCGGCGCGCCGACTGGACCAACGGCTGTATTGCGGTGTCGAATTCCGACATGATCGACATCTGGCTGATGACTCCCGACCGCGTACCGATCGAGATCCTGCCCTGAGCAGGGGCGAAGCCGGCAAGGCGGCTGAATCGCCCGTGACGGGCACCCACAGGTAACGACGTGCAACAGGCAATCCCGAAAACCAGTGCGGCAATCCGGGCCGACAGCGACAAGACTGTCGATGCCGAGGTCTGGCCGGAGGGCAGCCTCGAGGTGCTGTCGCACAGCGAGGTCGAGTTACTGCGCAGCCAGGGGGAGGGTGGGCTCTACCCGCTGCTCCGCCGCTGCATCCTCGCGGTCCTGAACAGCGGCGGCAATACCGACGATGCGCGGGAAGTGCTGAGGCGCTACCGCGATTTCAGTGTCGGGTTCATCCCGCAGGACCGGGGACTCAAGATTTCCATGAAAGGGGCGCCGGCATCCGCTTTCGTGGACGGGCAGATGATTCGCGGCATCCGCGAACACGTATTCGCCGTCCTGCGCGACATCGTATTTACGAACAACGAGATTCGCGAGAGCAGCCGCTTCGACCTGAAGACCTCGGAAAACATCACCGACGCGGTTTTTCACATCGTCCGCAACGCCGGCCTGCTGCAGCTCCCGGCGACACCGAACCTGGTCGTCTGCTGGGGCGGCCACGCCATCAGCCGCGAGGAATACGATTACACCAAGAGCGCGGGCTACGAGCTCGGCCTGCGGGGCATGCACATCTGTACCGGCTGCGGCCCGGGCGCGATGAAAGGCCCGATGAAGGGCGCCACTATCGGCCACGCCAAGCAGAGGATCCGGCACGGCCGCTATATCGGCATCACCGAGCCCGGCATCATCGCGGCGGAGTCGCCGAACCCGATCGTGAATGCGCTCGTCATCATGCCGGATATGGAGAAGCGGCTGGAAGCCTTCGTCCGCGTCGGTCACGGTATCGTTGTCTTCCCGGGCGGTGTCGGCACGGCAGAGGAAGTGCTTTACCTCCTCGGGATCCTGCTGCATCCCGACAACGAAGCGTTGCCGATGCCCCTGATCATGACCGGTCCCGCTGCCAGCCGCGCCTATTTCCAGCAGATAGACGAGTTCATCGGTGCGACGCTCGGCAAAAAGGCTCAGGCGCGCTACTCGATTCTCATCGACGAACCGGAAGAGCTGGCGCGGCAGATCCAACGCGGGCTGGCGGAGGTGCGCGAGTTCCGGATGACTCACGGCGATGCGTTCTATTACAACTGGCGGCTGAAGATCGATCACGAATTCCAGCGGCCGTTCCATGCCACGCATGAAGCGATGCGCGCGCTCGACCTGAGTGAGGATTTGCCGGTGCACGTACTGGCTGTGAACCTGCGGCGCGTGTTCTCCGGTATCGTTTCCGGCAACGTGCGTGAAGACACGATCGCGCGCATCGAAGAGCATGGACCGTTCGATATATTCGGTTCCGCGCGCATCATGCGGCTGCTGGACAAGCTGCTGGCTGCCTTCGTCGCGCAGGGCCGCATGAAGCTCGCGAGCGAAAACTACTCGCCCTGCTACCGCGTCCGCGTGGCCGACGGCGAGCCTGCCGCATAGCCTTGCGCGCTCGCGCGGCTTAAGTAAAACCGCATCACAAGGCCCTGTTTGCAGTGAGGAAATTGCCCACTACCTCTGTGACTTGGTTCCTTTGCCCGGTCCTTTTCCGGGCGTACCATGCTGCGCAAAGCTGGTACCCGGACCGTACGCATGCAGGAACGCAAGGACATCGACTGGCACCCCGATCCGGCGGGGGATGACACACCCGCCGACACCAAAGCGGCTGCCTCGCCCGGCGACCTGGTCGCCGGCGATGACGGCTGGCAGCAATACCGTCGCTGGATCTCCAAGGCGCCCGCGCCGCGCACTCGCCGCAGCAGCATCGATCCTTCTCTTTATACCTGGAAGGGATACCGCAGCTGGGCGAAGCAAGTGAAACGCAACTGGCCCGACAGCTGATTGAATCGATATTCTTCCGCTTGCAGGGAAGCTGTGATACGCCTCACGGCGAAACCACGATGCAAGTACTATAGTTTGTTTCACTGACTACTTGCCTGGCGCATATCGGTATGTCACAGAGAAACGAACCGTCGTTAGACGCCCTGAAAAATGAATCGGCGCGGCAGCGCTGGGAACTGTTCCATCGCGCAATCGCGACCGCAAAGCGTTCCAACGCGAGCGCCCTGCAGGAAGCTGAGCGCGCTGCCGCGGACGCGGACGCGAGACTTGAGAAACCGGAGAAGCCGGAACCCCAGCTCTCGTTGGCGCGCTAGTTGCCGATGTGGCCCGTGACAAATTACCGTAGGCCCGGTAAGTTGGCGGGCGACGATGCCGGCAACATCAGGGAGGGTGAAGCATGGAACGCGTGATGCAAATGCTGGACGACCTCGAGGATGTCATCTATGCGGCCGTGCTTGTGGCCGGACGCATCCTGGGTGCACTGCGAGCGCTTGCGTTCATGCTTGCTTCGGTGGCGCTGCAGGTCGGCGCTCTCCTGCTGGCGCTGGCACAGCCGCCGCTTGGCCTGGCGATTGCCGCGCTCCTGTCCGTCACCCTGCTCTACCGCAGCGTCGTCGGCCCGCACCCGCGGGTTACCGCCCAGGGAGTCTCAGTCCGGACCTGAGCGATAAAGACGGCCGTCCGCGACCTGTGTAGAGGCTCGCTGGCGACGGCTGTTCCCGACCGCCTGCCGCGCGCCGGGGCTTGAAATTTCCGCCGCTGGTACTATCGTGTCAGCCCCACTCTGGCGGGATCAGGATAATGGCTGAGGTACAAGCACGAGAAACCCGGGGGTTCCAGACCGAGGTGCGGCAGTTGCTGCATCTCATGATCCACTCGCTCTACAGCAACAAGGAGATATTCCTCCGCGAGTTGATTTCGAACGCGGCGGATGCCGCCGACAAGCTGCGGTTCGAGGCGCTGGCGAACCCGGTGCTGCTCGAGGACGACTCCGACCTGCGGATCCAGGTCGCTTTCGATCCGAAGCGCCGCACTATCTCCGTCACGGACAACGGCATCGGCATGTCGCGGGACGAGGTCGCCGCTAATCTCGGTACCATCGCGAAATCCGGCACTGCCGAATTCCTGCAGCAGATGACCGGGGATGCCGGCAAGGACGCGAAGCTGATCGGGCAATTCGGTGTCGGCTTCTATTCGGCTTTCATCGTCGCCGACCGGGTCGAGGTCGAGACGCGGCGCGCAGGGAGCAAAGCCGAAGACGCGGTGCGCTGGGAGTCTGACGGCCAGGGCGAATTCACCGTCGAGAACATGCAACGCGAGGAGCGCGGCACGCGCGTCACCCTGTACCTCAAGAAATCCGAAAAGGAGTTCTGCGACGCGGCGAGGCTCGAAACGCTGATCCGGAAATACTCCGATCACATCGGCGTGCCGGTGTACCTCACCGAGGCCGGGAAAGAAGACGCCGATGCCAAACCGGTCAACAGCGCGACGGCGCTGTGGACACGGCCGCGTGCAGAGATTACCGACGAAGAGTACAAGGCGTTCTACAAACACCTTTCGCACGACTTCTCGGATCCGCTCACCTGGAGCCACAATCGGGTTGAGGGTAAGAGAGAGTATACGAGCCTGCTCTACATTCCGGAACATGCGCCATTCGACCTGTGGAACCGTGAAGCGCCGCGCGGTTTGAAGCTCTACGTACAGCGCGTCTTCATCATGGATCAGGCGGAACAGTTCCTGCCGCTTTACCTGCGCTTCGTCAAGGGCGTAATCGATTCGGCGGACTTGCCGCTGAACGTGTCGCGGGAAATGCTGCAGCAGGACCGGGCTCTCGAATCGATCCGAAGTGCGTTGACCCGCCGCGTGCTCGGCATGCTGGGCAAGCTCGCGTCCGGGAAACCCGAAGAATACAAAACCTTCTGGCGCGAATTCGGGCAGGTGCTGAAGGAAGGCATTGTCGAGGATTCGCAAAACGCCGAAAAGATCGCGAAGCTCCTGCGCTTCGCCAGCACGCACGAGGATTCGGACAAGCAGGAGCAGTCGCTTGCGGACTACGTCGGACGCGCCGCCGCCGGCCAGGACCGGATCTATTACCTGCTCGCGGATAACTACGCGACGGCGAAGGCCAGTCCGCACCTCGAGCAGCTGCGTGAAAAGGGCATCGAGGTACTCTTGCTCACGGACCGCATCGATGCCTGGATCGTCGATCACCTGCCGGAGTTCGAGGGCAAGAAGTTCCAGGATGTGGGCCGCGGCAACCTTTCCCTGCCGGAAGGCGACGGCGAGGTGACGCAGCAGGCGAAGAACGAGGAGTACAAGCCGCTTCTGAAGAAGATACGCCAGACGCTCAAGGAGCGGGTCACGGATGTCAACGTCAGCCTGCGGCTGGTGGACTCACCCGCTTGCGTCGTTACCGGCACCGACGGCCTGGCGCCGCAGCTTCGCCGGATGCTGGAGGCGACAGGGCAGAAGCTTCCCGCTTCCAAACCGGTGCTCGAGATCAACGTCGAGCACCCGCTCGTCCAGAAGCTTTCCGCTGAGACCGAAGAGCGCCGCTTCGAAGCGCTCTCGAACGTCCTTCTCGATCACGCGCTGCTCGCCGAGGGCGCATCCCTCGACAACCCGGCGGCCTACGTCCGCCGCGTCAGCGAGCTGCTGGCGGAATAGGTGGACCGCCGCTACCCCGCGCGGCTGCGCATGTGCGGGACGACGAGCCGGCGCTCGAGGGCGCCGAAGAAGAGCTCGGCGAGGATGGCGAGGCAGGCGGCGGGGATGGCACCTTTGAGAATGAGGGACGTGTCGTTCAGCGCCAGGCCGGTGACGATGGGGTCGCCGAGGCCGCCGGCGCCGATGAAGGCCGCCAGCGTGGCGGTGCCGATGCAGATGATGGTGGCGGTGCGGATGCCGGCGAGCACGTGCGGCATGGCGAGCGGCATCAGGACGTAGCGCAGCTCCTGGCGGCGCGTCATCGCCATGGCGGCCGCGACCTGCCGGTAGGCGGGCGGGATCGCGTGCAGGGCGGTGATCGTGCTGCGCGCGATCGGCAGCAGCGAATAGAGGAAGAGCGCGATGATCGCCGGCGCCTGGCCGACGCCGAACAGCGGGATCAGGAGCGCCAGCAGGGCGATCGACGGGACGGTCTGGATCAATCCAGTGACGTAAAGGAAGCCGTCGGCGAGCTGCCGGTGCCGGTGCACGCTGACGGCGATGCCGACACCGACCGCGATGGCGAGGACGAGCGCGGTGAACGTCAGCTCGAGATGCCGCAGCGTGTTCCGCCGCAGCTCCAGGAAGAAAGTGGCACCGGCCGACGCCCGCGGCACCAGCCCCTCGTTCACCAGGAACGAGGACGCGACATCGGCGATGCTGCTCCCGGGGTTGAGCGCCGAGCGGTTCAGTTCCCGCATCCGGGCATCGTCGATGCGCCCGCTCAGGCGCGCGAGGATAGACGCGACGTTCGGCGGGAGATCGTCGCGGGCAAAGTAGGCGGCCTTGTACAGGGGGAAATAGCCGAGGTCGTCTTCGAGCACGACGAACCCGGAACGGCTGATCTCGCCGTCGGTGGAATAGGCGTCCGTGCCGTCGAGCTGGTCCCGCTGCATGGCTTCGTAGGCGAGGCTGTGCTCGATGCCCCTGACCGGCTGCGCCAGCCCGTACCGGGCTTTCAGGCCCGGCCAGCCGTCCTCGCGATTCAGGAACTCGTGCGACAGCGCGAAGCGCAGGCCGGAGACGTCTCGCAGGTCGGAAATCCTCTTGAGCCCGTGCCGGTCCGCGGCCGCCCTCGTGACGGCGAGGGCATAGGTGTTGTTGAACCCGAGCGGCGGCAGCAGCACGAAGCCCTGGCCGGCGGCCGCGGCCTCGACGGCGGCGAAGTCCCCGAGCCCGGGTTCGACAAGAATGACCTCGGCAATGGTGCCGCTGTACTCCGGATAGAAATCGACGGCGCCGTTCTCCAGCGCCGTGAACGCGATTTTCGTGCCGTTAAGGCCGAGCCGCCGCTCGACGTCGATGCCGTTGTGCTCGAGCAGCTGCGCGGCGATCTCGGCCAGGATATAGCTTTCCGTGAAGTTCTTGCTGCCCGCGACAACCGTTTCGGCCTTTGCCTGACTGACCGCCACGAGGAGCAGCAGGGGCAGCCAGCGACGCGCCTTCACCCGAGGCCCTCCAGCGCCGTGCACAGCTGGCGCACGTAGTCGTTCGCGGGATGCGCCGTGACTTCTCCTACCGTGCCGAACTGCTGTATCCGGCCATCCTTCATCACGACGAGGCTGTGCGCGAGGTTGATTGCTTCCTGCGGATCGTGCGTCACCAGCACGGTCGAGAGCGGCGCGTGCCGCTGCAGCTCGAGAAACTGCGCGTGGATACCGACCCGCGTGAGCGTGTCGAGCCCGGAAAACGGCTCGTCGAGCAGCAGCAGCTCCGGCCCGCGCATCATGGCGCGGCAGAGCCCGGCGCGCTGCTGTTGCCCGCCGGAGAGCTCGTGCGGGTAGCGGTCCAGCACCTCGGCGGGCAATTGCATCAGCTCCAGCAGCTCGGAGAGGCGCGACTGCTGCGCGGCGTGCGGCCAGCGATCCAGCACCGCCGGCAACAGGATATTGGCGCGCACCGGGAGATGCGAAAACAGCGATACGTCCTGGACGGCGTAGCCGATGCGCTTGCGCAACGGCCGCAGGTCGTCGTAGTCGATGGGCAGGCCGAGCACGTGCACGTTGCCCGCATCCGGGCGCAACAGCCCTATAATGAGCTGGATGAGCGTCGACTTGCCGCTGCCGCTCGCGCCAAGCACGGCCGTGGTCTGGCCGCGCGGCAGCGCCAGCGATACGCCGTCCAGCGCCAGCACGTCGCCGCGGCGGAGCGAGACCGCGTGGAATTCCACGGCATTTTGCGCGTTGGTAGCAGGCATGCGTTGTACGATGACCGAAGTGCCACCTTACGGGGTCGGCGCCGCAATCACCAGCAAGCGGCGGCGGGCCGTGGTGGATACCAGGCGATACGGAGGCCCGTCATGGCTACTGCATCGACTCGACAGCCCTCGACTTCGACCGGTCGAGCGGGCGTCCCGATTTTTTCACTCACAAAGGCAGACTTGATGAACCGGAACTACTGGATAACGGCCATACTCTCGGTGTTGCTCGCGGCCTGCGGCGGCCCCGCCCAGGAGCAGGGCAGCGAACCGGCGGCGGAGACGGAAGCGGGCACGGGAGCCGCGGCTCCCCGGGAGACCGCGGATGCGGCCGGCTCCGACTCGCCGGCAACGGCGGAGTCGACGACCATCGAGCCGGGCCTCACGATGCGCATGCTGGAGCCCGGCGACGGCGCGACCGCGGAGCCGGGGCAGGTCGCCGTCGTGCACTACACCGGTTGGCTCTACGACCCGCAGCAGCCGGACAACCGCGGCACCAAGTTCGACAGCTCGGTGGATCGCGGGCAGCCGTTCGAGTTCCCGCTCGGGCAGGGCTCGGTTATCCAGGGGTGGGACCGCGGCGTTGCCGGGATGCGGATCGGCGAAGTCCGGGAGTTGACCATCGCACCCGGGTTGGCATACGGGGAGCGCGGCGCGGGCGGCGTCATTCCGCCAGGCGCGACCCTGGTTTTCGAGGTTGAGCTCCTCGGCCTGCGGTAGCAGGCCTCAACGCGGGGCCTGGTTGCGGCCCCGGCCGTTGCGATAGAGCAGCGCTCGTGCCTGGCCGATCCAGTCCTCGCGGTAGATCCGGCTTCGCAGTCCACGCAGGCGGCCCGCGATACGATCGATGTCGTATTCGCTGATCCCGGCGATCTGTTCGAACCGGAAGATGCCGAGCTCGTTCAGGGTCTTCTCGATCGCCGGGCCGACGCCCTTGATCTGCTGCAGGTCGTCCCCGGCAAGCCGGTACCGGTCGGTGTCGTACTGATCGTTGCAGGCGTCGCGCAGCAACTCAGCGGCTTGCCGGTCGATCGGTCCGATGCGGGTTTCGTCAGGGCGATTCAGCACCTCGAGCTCGGCGATACGGTTGGTGGCGAGATCGAGCTCGTCTTGCAGCGCGGCCGCCCGGGCGTCGCGTTCGCGGAATCTCTCGACCAGCGGAGCGAGCCGGCTGCGCCAGCTTTGCAACTGGCGGCTCAAACGCAAGATCTTCTCGCCCTTTTCCCGGAGTACCTTTTCCTGCGCGGCGCGGTGTGCCTGGAGTGCCTCGATCTCCTGTTGCAGCGCGTCCCGCTGGCCGGCGACCAGGCCCAGGTTTTCACGTGCCTGCCGCAGCTGGCGCTGCAGCTCTTCGCGGCCGGCGAGCACGTCCCTCAGGCTGGCGGACAGCTCACGTGTGCGATTCGAGGAGTCGTTGCTCGTGGCACGATATGTGCTGACCTGCTGCATGAGCTTCTTGTTCTGCTCGAGGAGCCGGTCGTTGTCGGCCTGCCTTGCCTCCAGTTGCTCGTGCCAGGCGGCGCTGAGGGCGCGCTTCTCGCGTACCGACCGGTTGCGCGTCAGCCAGAAGGCCAGCGCGAGGCCGGCCACGAACAACGCCGCCAGCATTAACAGATGAACGGATGTAAACTCAGGCATCTGTCTCTCCAGCCCGGATCAGCCCTTCACCGCCGCCATGATGCCAGCCACCCATCGCGCATTTAGCCGAACACGTCACCTATTTTGCCTGTCATGAAAGTAACGCGGGTGGCGGCAGCCGAAAAAGCGACCTTCAATGGTCCGGCCGGGGCGCTGGAGGCGCTGGTGGAGACGCCGCGCGAAGCGCCGCCGCGGGCGGCAGCCGTGATCTGCCATCCCCATCCCCTGCACGGCGGCACGATGAATAACAAGGTCGCCCATACGCTCGCGCGGGCTTTCCTCGCACGGCAGTTTCTTGCCTTGCGGTTCAACTTTCGCGGTGTAGGCGCAAGCGAGGGCGAGTTCGACGATGGGCGCGGCGAATTGCAGGATGCGCTCGCGGCGGTTGCCGAGGCCCGACGGCGGGTGCCGGGAGCAGCGGTCTGGCTGGCCGGGTTCTCGTTCGGCGCGGCGATCGCGATCGCCGCCGCAGCCGAAGCCCGGGCCGCGGGGCTGATCACCGTGGCGCCGCCGGCAGCCAGGCTCGAGGACACCGGCACCGGCCTCGAAATTCCCTGGCTCGTCATCCAGGGCGACCAGGACGAGCTGGTGAATGTCGACGATACGATTGAGTGGGTCAACAGCCTCGGACCGGGGCCGGAGCTCCAAGTGTTCGCCGACACGGAGCATTTCTTCCACGGCAAGCTGGTGGAGCTGCGCGAAGCCGTGGAGGCGTTCATCGACGAACACACCCCCGCGTGAAGAGCCGTGTAGGAGCCCGCCATGCGGGCGACCTGCACCAAGCCCGGACTGTAGGAGCCCGCCATGCGGGCGACCTGCACCACGCTAAAATGAACGCGCGTTGGCACCGCAGCAAAAAAAAAGCCGGGGTAAAAAGCCCGGCTTTTTTCCGTCGCATTGTGTCGCAGGGTCAGACCATGTCTTTCAGGCCCTTCAGGGCGGCAACCTTGACCGTCTTCGAGGCGGGCTTGGCCTTGAACATCATCTTCTCGCCCGTGAATGGATTTACGCCTTCGCGAGCTTTCGTAGCGGGCTTCTTGACGACGCGCATTTTCAACAGGCCCGGCAACGTGAACAGGCCCGGCGCATTGCGACCGGCCAGGCTCTTTTTGATCTGGCGCGAGAGTGAATCAAATACGGCAGCAACGTCTTTCTTGGTCAGGCCCGTGTCCTCGGCGATGGAGGCATAGATTTCGGATTTGGTAGGCGACTTGCCCTTGTTGTTTGCTGCCATGGAAGGTCATCTCCTGAATACGGCGAAAAGCCAGTTGCCTGGCCCGAAAAAAATTCTGCGCGACGATACCACAAGTCTTCGCAATCCGTAAGGCGATCTTACGGCAGGCTGCCGGCCGGCACTTGTAAAGGGGTTAGTGGTCGGTGAAGAACTGGCGCTGGAAACGGATCTCCATTGGCTCTTCCACCCCATCGGGCTTGACGCTGATATCGAAAATCAGCGTTTCACGATTTGCAACGGGTGTTTCGCCGATGTAGTAAATCGCTTCCTCTTCGTCGATGCGTCGCATGTTGACGGTCTTGAGCTGGCCGGTGAGGTTGACCGTCCGCACCGAAACCGTCGCCGGCACGGAGGCGCCGGTTTCTTTCGCGATCACCGATACGCTCAACATCGCGCGATCCTTGCTGCGCACAATGTCGTACAGCCGCGCGATCTCGACCGGCAGCTGGGCGGTGACCTGCGCGCTGTAATGCACGACGTGCTCGCCGACCTCTATCGATGATGCTCCGGCAGGCTCTGCTTGCGGCACGGTGGCGTCGGCACCCGGTCCGCCGCAGGCGGCGAGCAACGACAGAACTGACACAGCGGCTATAGTGCTGACTGGCCTCATTTCTTTCATCCCCCGGCTTCGACCTCAGTTCATGGCAGGAACTATAGCGGATTTGCGGGCGCCGGTCCCCTGCCGCCGCCGGCAGGCTGTCACGGTCATTCAGATCCGCAGCGGTTCGAGGCTGCGCAGGAGGATGACCAGCGCCTGGACCAGGATGATCGCGAACACGGGGGAGATGTCGAGCCCGCCGATCGCGGGCACCAGGCGCCGAAAGGGCGCAAGTATCGGCTCTGTCAGGGTGGTAAGCAGCGCCGTGATCGGGTTGTAGTTGTGCGGGGCAACCCAGCTCAGGACGATGCGAATCAGGATCGCGAAGAAGAACAGGTTCAGGCTCAGGATCACGAGCTCCGCGACCGCGGTAACCGCGACCGGCAATGGATGGATCGGCCGGTTCACGAGCGCGAGCAACACCAGCAGGGCCAGGAACTGGATGACGAACGCGACCAGCACGGTGGCCGTGTCCAGGCGGCCGACCGACGGCAGGATGCGCCGCAAAGGCAGGATCAGCGGCGAGGTGAAGCGCAGGATGCCCTGGGCAACCGGGTTGCGAAAATCCGCCCGCAGCAACGGCAGCCAGAAGCGCAGCAACAGTAGCAGCAGGTAGAGCTGCGCAAGCGTTTTAACGATGAAGTAGAGAGCCTGGGTCATGGTCTTGTGTGCTCATGTCCGGCCCGGGGCGGCCCGGGTGGGTGGCGCAAAGATAGCACGATGAGCGGCTTTGCGTGGATCATGCCGGGCCTGCTTCGCGAGGGCCGAAGAGCGCCGTACCGATGCGCACGATCGTCGCGCCTTCGTGAATCGCCGCCCGGAAATCGGCGGTCATGCCCATCGACAGCGTATCGATCGGTATCCCGGCGTCGACCAGCGCAGCGCCAAGTCCTGCCAGGCGGCGAAACGGCTCGCGCTGCGCCGCGAAATGGTCGCGCGGCCGCGGAATGCACATGAGCCCGCGCAGCTTCAGCCTGGGCAGATCGGCGACGGCTTTCGCAAGGTCTGCGAGCTCGCCGGGCGCCACGCCGGCTTTGTCGGGCTCCGCGTCGATGTTTACCTGGATGCAGACGTTGAGATCGGGAGCGTGGTGCGGCCGTTGGCGGTTCAGCCGCTGTGCGATCTTCAGGCGATCGACCGTGTGCACCCAGTCGAAATGCTCCGCGACCGGCCGCGTCTTGTTCGCTTGCAGCTGACCGATGAAATGCCACACGAGATCGTCGCGCCCGAGCTCTTCGATCTTCGCGATGCCTTCCTGCACGTAGTTTTCGCCGAACTCGCGCTGGCCCGCTGCAGCCGCTTCCGCAATGAGTGCCGCCGGCTTCGATTTGCTCACGGCCAGCAGGCGCACATCACCGGCGACGCGTCCGGCTTCCGCCGTTGACTGCGCCAGCAAATCTTGGATTTTTCGAAAGTTATCCGTGACTCCAATCACGTTTTGCAAGGGGCGCTCCGCTATACTAGGTGCGGTTATGGTAAAGCCCGGTTGCCGGTCTTGCGCCGACTGACAACCGCTGCACCAACCGGCGTACAGTCCTCAGAGGGAGAAACATGGCCGTTGATGTCGCGCAGCTGCTGTCGTTCACGGTTAAGAACAACGCATCAGACCTCCACCTGTCCGGCGGCGTCCCTCCGATGATACGTGTCGACGGCGACATCAAGCGAATCAACATGCCCGCGCTGACCCACAAGGACGTCAATAGCA
>CAZSKQ010000043.1:0-26535 GCA_964607425.1 uncultured Woeseiaceae bacterium | reverse complement strand
AGCCCAGGTCCTCGAGATCGATCTTCATGTGGTTGATGCCGAGGCGGTTGGCGATTGGCGCGTAGATCTCCAGCGTCTCGCGCGCGATCCGCACCTGCTTGTCGCGGGGCACGGCGTCCAGCGTACGCATGTTGTGCAGCCGGTCGGCGAGTTTCACGAGGATGACGCGGATGTCCCCGATCATCGCCAGCATCATCTTGCGGAAGCTCTCGGCCTGCGCTTCCGCGCGGCTGTGGAATTGCATCTGGTCGAGCTTGCTGACGCCGTCCACGAGCGCCGCGACCTCGGCGCCGAACTGCTCTTCGATCTCTGCGATCGGGGTCGCCGTATCCTCGACCACGTCGTGCAGGATCGCGGCGGTGATGGTGGGCGCATCGATGTGCATGTCGGCCAGGATCTGCGCGACTGCCACCGGGTGGGAGATGTACGGTTCGCCGGACAGGCGCTTCTGTCCCTCGTGGGCGCTGGCGCCGAATTCGTAGGCCCCGAGAATCTGCCCGATCTGCTCGGCCGACATGCCGCCTTCGAGCGTTTCGACCAGGCGCCGCAGGCCGCGGCCGCGGCGCACCGTGGTGCCCGGCAATTTAGCGAGAATTGTCGCCGCGTAGTCCATGCCTGATCATACCCGCTTTACCGGGCAGGCTGCCGCGACCGGAGGGAAGGTGCCGGACTTGCCGGACAGGCATTTTCGATGGCAGGCCGGAAGGTCGGTCCGGCACCCGCTGGCTGTCAGTCGCCGATGGAGATCCCGCGCATCGGCATGATGTCTTCCACTGCTTCCGGCTGCAGGAAATCCTCGGCCGGCGGTTGCTCGACCTCGTCCAGGATGGCGGGCGTCACGCTGCCCGCCGCGATCTCGCGCAGGGCAATGACCGTCGGCTTGTCGTTCTGGGGCTCGACGAACGGCTCCGCACCGTGCGCTATGCGACGCGCGCGCTTGGCGGCGACCAGCACCATCTCGAAAATGTTGTCGATGTTGTCCAGGCAATCTTCGACCGTAATGCGGGCCATCGAATTCGTCACTCCACCGCGGAAAGGGCCGCACAGTTTAGAACAATTGTGGCGCCATTTGGAAAAAAAAGGGGATATGCCCGGCCGGATCGGCGGCGCGGGCCCCGATCACCCGGCGCTCCCGGGGTCGCCCGCGAGCACGCCGGCGATGCGCCCCATGAGCGCGGGGTCGTTGCAGCGATTGCCGCCGTCTTTGCCCGCCACGATGGCTTCGAGCTCGGCCACCGCTTGCTCCAGGTCGTCGTTGATCACGCAGTAGTCGAACTCGTGCCAGTGGGACATGTCGCCCAGCGCGTCGGCCAGGCGCCTCGCGATGACGGCCTCGCTGTCGGTGCCGCGGCTGCGCAGACGCGCCGCCAGCGCAGCCCGCGATGGCGGCAGGATGAACACCGACACACAGTCCGGCCGGGCGGCCCTGACCTGTCGCGCGCCCTGCCAGTCGATTTCCAGTATTACGTTGCGGCCCTCGGCCAGCCGCTGCTCGACCTGTGAGCGGCTCGTGCCGTAGTAATTGTCGAAAACCCTGGCAGATTCCAGCAGCTCGCCCTGCCGCTCGAGCGCCCGGAACTCCTCCTCGCTGACAAAGAAGTAGTCGCGGCCATGGGTTTCGCCCGCCCGCCGGGCACGCGTCGTGTAGGAGATCGAGAACACGAGTGCCGGGTTTCGCCGGACCAGTTCATTGACCAGGGTGGTTTTGCCGGCGCCGGAAGGCGCCGCGATGACAAAGAGCCGTGCCGGCATCGAGCGCGGGTCCTATTCCACGTTCTGGATCTGTTCGCGCATCTGCTCGATCAGCACCTTGAGCTCGACCGCCGCGCGCGTGGTTTCCGTGTCGCCCGCTTTCGAACCGAGCGTGTTGGCCTCCCGGTTCAGCTCCTGCATCAGGAAATCGAGCCGCCGGCCGACCGGGTCGGCGCTTGCAAGCACCTGGCGGATCTCGCTGACGTGGCTCGTGAGCCGGTCCAGCTCCTCGTCCACGTCCTGCTTCTGGGCCATGAGCGCGAGCTCCACCGCCAGCCGCGCCGGGTCCGCCTCGACCTCCAGGCGTTGGAGCCGCTCCTTCTGTTTCGCGTGCGCGGCCTCCAGCACCTCGGGCATGCGGGCGCGGACGGCTGCCGCGATCGCGAGGATGTCGTCGCAGCGGAGCTCGAGCATTTCCGCGATGCGTTCGCCCTCGCTGGCGCGCATGGCCTGCAGGGCATCGAGCGCGGTGTCGAGGACTTCCATGGCGTCCTCGACCGGCAGCCCGGATTCGTCCGCCGCGTCCTCCGGCTCCTCGATGACGCCGGGCCAGCGCAGCAGCTCGACCGGGTCGGGCGCCCGCAGGTTCGGGAAGGTCGTGGCTAGCGCCGTGAACGCCGCGTGCAGCTGGTCGAGCACCGCCTGGTCGAGCGCGAGCGGGGTGCGGGCCGCCGGCGCCCGGTTCAGGTGCAGGGCGCAATCCACCTTGCCCCGCTTCAGCACGGCGGCGATGCGCCTGCGCAGCTCGCCTTCGGCGGGGCGCAGCTCCTCGGGCAGGCGCAGCTGCACGTCGAGCCAGCGATGATTGACGGAGCGCAGCTCGCAGGTCAGCACCCCGTCGCGCAGCTCGGCCGTGTGTCGCGCGAAGCCTGTCATACTGTGTAACATTAGCAATCCTGGCTGGTATCAGCGGACGCCGCACGGACCGGGGAAACCGGCCCGAATCCCGTGAGCCGCCTCAGAACGCGAGGGATTTTTTTGGTTGCGATCATTCTAACCCGAACGCCTGGCGGCGCGAGGAAGAGCTCCGGCCGCCGCGAATCCGGGTCCGGCGCCGCGACCTGAGAGATGCGCATCGAATACGCCAAGGTATCCGCTGTCGGGGATCGCCAGGACAACCAGGACCGCGCGGCGGTGATCGTGAGCGAGCATTCCGCGCTGATGCTGGTGTTCGACGGCATGGGCGGGCATTCGGACGGGGCGCTGGCGGCGCAGACCGGTCTCAAGACGATCGAGGACATGTTCAAGGCCTCGAAGCTGCCGCTGTTCGACCCCCAGGGCTTCCTCTACACGGCGCTGGCGCGCGCGCACGACGAGGTGGTGAGCATCGGCGCCGACCTGGAGGTCGACTACCGGCCGCGCGCGACCTGCGCCGTTTGCCTGATCCAGGAAGGCGGCGCCTGGTGGGGCCACGTCGGCGACAGCCGTATCTACCATATGCGCAATGGCGAGCTCCTGGCGCGCTCGCGCGACCACAGCCACGTGGAGATCCTCATCCAGGAAGGCGCGATCACCGAGGAGGAGGCGCTGGACCACCCGATGCGGAACTTCGTCGAATGCTGCATCGGCGGCGATGCCCCCGTGCCGGACATGAGCATCACGCCGAAGAAGCGGCTGCAGCCGGGCGACGTGATGCTCGCCTGCAGCGACGGACTCTGGACCGGCATCGGCGACTCGGAGATCGCGAAGCTCTCCCACCGTGCCAACGGTACCCTTGCCGAGGGGCTCAAGGAGTTGAGCGTGCAGGCGATCAGGAAGAACTCACCCTACAGCGACAACACCACCGCCACCGTCCTGCGCTGGCTGGGCGATTAGGAGCAGGCATATGCGTCCGAGCGGCCGTGCGCCCAACGAGATGAGACCGGTGAAGTTCACGACCAACTACACCCGGCACGCCGAAGGCAGCGTGCTTGCCGAGTTCGGCGATACCCGCGTGATCTGCACCGCGACGGTGGAGAACCGGGTGCCGCCGTGGTTGCGGGGCGCGAACCAGGGCTGGGTGACGGGGGAATACGGCATGCTGCCGCGGGCGACCCATACGCGTACGGCCCGCGAGGCGGCGCGCGGCCGCCAGGGCGGACGGACAATGGAGATCCAGCGCCTGATCGGCCGCAGCTTGCGCGCGGCGGTGGACCTCGCGGCCCTGGGTGAGCGTACCCTGACGCTGGACTGTGACGTCATCCAGGCCGACGGCGGCACGCGTACCGCGGCGATCAGCGGCGCCTACGTCGCGATGGTGCTCGCGATGCAGGACCTGCAAGCGTCGCATGGGCTGAAGAAGAACCCGGTGCACGGCCACATCGCGGCCGTGTCGGTCGGGATCTGGAGCGGCGAGCCGGTGCTCGATCTCGATTACGCCGAGGACTGCGAAGCCGAGACGGACATGAATGTCGTGATGAACGAGGCGGGCCGCTTCGTCGAGATCCAGGGCACGGCGGAAGGGCACGCGTTCAGCCGCGGCGAGTTCCACGCGCTGATCGAGCTCGCCGAGCACGGCGTGCGCGAGATCGTGGCGGCGCAGAACGAGGCCATCGCCGCTGCCGGACGGCGGTGAGCCGACCGCGCGTCGTCGCGGCGACGGGCAACCGCGGCAAGCTCGACGAAATCCGGCGCCTGCTGGCCGGGCTCGACATGGCACTTGTCGCGCAAGCGGAGCTCGGCATCGAGTCACCCCCGGAAACGGGCGCGAGCTTCGTCGAGAACGCGCTGCTGAAAGCGCGCCATGCCTCCGCCCGCGCCGGCTGCCCCGCGATCGCCGACGATTCCGGCCTTGCCGTCGCCGCCCTGCAAGGCCGCCCCGGCATCCACTCGGCGCGCTATGCCGGCCCGGCGGCGACCGACGCGGCCAACGTCGGCAAACTTCTGCGGGAGCTCGCGGGTCTGACCGGGGATGAGCGCAGCGCTTCTTTTCACTGTGTCGCGGTATTCGTCGCAGCGCCCGGGGATCCCGCTCCAATCGTGGCCGAGGGCGTGTGGCCAGGCCGCATCCTCGAGCATCCGCGCGGGCGCGGCGGCTTCGGCTACGACCCGGTTTTTTACGTTCCCGCGGTCGCGAGGACGGCGGCGGAAATGACGGCGGACGAAAAAAATGCCGCCAGCCACCGCGGCCGCGCTTTTCAGCGGCTGGCGCAGCTGCTGCGAGCGCGCGGTTTCGGCGAGGACAGGTGATGGCCGCCTTGCCGCCGCTCGCCTTGTACCTGCACCTCCCCTGGTGCGTACGAAAGTGCCCGTACTGCGACTTCAATTCGCACCCCGCCGGCACGCAAGCGGACCCGGAGCGCTATGCCCGCGCGCTGGCCATCGACCTTGCCCGCGAGGCGCAGGACGTGGCGGGCCGCACGGTCGAAACAGTGTTCTTTGGCGGCGGCACGCCAAGCTTGTTCGCGCCCGCGGAGATCGATCGGGTGCTGCAGGCGGTGCGCGAGTCGTTTGCGCTGGCACCGGATGCCGAGATCACGCTCGAGGCCAACCCGGGGGCGCTGGACAGCGGCCGCCTGGCCGGCTTTCGCGCGGCCGGCGTGAACCGGCTGTCGCTGGGCGCGCAATCGTTCGACAACGCGCTGCTCCGGCGGCTCGGGCGCATCCACGACGCTGCCGCTGTCCGCTACGCGTTTCGCGCCGCACGGGAAGCGGGTTTCGACAACGTTAACCTGGACCTGATGTTCGCCCTGCCGGGCCAGGACCTTGCGGGCGCGGCCGCCGACCTCGAGGAGGCCTTGCGCCTGGCGCCCGAGCACCTCTCCCGCTACCAGCTCACCCTCGAGCCCAATACCCGCTTTTATGCCGCCCCGCCCGCGGGCCTGCCGGATGACGACCTGGCATTCGAGATGCAGGAACGCGGCTGCGAGCTGCTGGCGGCGGCAGGTTACGCGCAGTACGAGGTCTCGGCCTATGCGCGGGCCGGGCGCCGCTGCCGCCACAACCTGAACTACTGGCTGTTCGGCGACTACGTGGGAGTCGGCGCCGGGGCCCACGGCAAGCTCACGCGCGCCGACGGCAGCGTCTGGCGCAGCTGCAAGACAGCCCATCCCAGGCGCTACATGGAGCAGGTGGAAAGCGGAGCGGCCGGTCCCGCACCTCGCGAGGTGCCCCCGGCCGAGCTCGGCTTCGAGTACCTGCTGAACGCGCTGAGGCTGAACGCGGGCTTCACCGAGACCGGGTTCCGGGAACGCACCGGCCTTGCGTTCGGGTCCCTGGCCGCGCAAATCGACCAGGCCCTGGAGCGCGGCCTGATGGTGGCCGACGGTGCCGGCGGCTGGCGCGCGAGCCGGCGCGGCCGACTGTTCCTGAACGACCTGCAGGCATTATTCCTGCCGCAGCGGGCCCCGGCGAAGGCGGGAGCGGCGGCCGCGCTACCCTGAGGTGTAAGAATTACCGATTTTTTTTATTCACACCTTCGGTCATCGCCTGTAAATTCCGCGCAATAAGCACCGTAATTGACCCACCCGGTCCGAAAGACCCTTTAAGTTGTTGAAATGAAAAAAATAAAAAATCTGGATAGAAAATAGACATTCTAACGGCGATGCTTTAAAAATCCCGACTTAGCCCATTCGCCCAATTTGATTCCACAAGGTTATCCACAGGATTTGTGGATAATCTGCGACACCCCGGCGGCTTTCGGGAGGCCACTTGCGACACCCTCCGCTTCGCTATATCCTACGCCGCCCTTTCGCCCACGCCGCCGGGCCTGCAGCAAGCATTTGGCGGCCCCGGAGACCTTCATGAAAGCCGACACCCATCCCGAGTACACCGAAATCAAGGTGACCTGCAGTTGCGGGAACGAGTTCGTGACCCGCTCGACCCTGGGGCACGAACTGCACATCGAGGTGTGCTCGGCCTGCCACCCGTTCTATACCGGCAAGCAGAAGATCGTCGATTCCGGCGGACGGGTCGACAAGTTCCGCCGCAAGTACGGGATGGGCGGCCGGTAAGCTCGACGTCCCGCAGGTAATTCCAGGCGTTCCCGGCGAACCGGCCACGGCCAGTATCCCCCGCAGGAGTGTGGGCGCCGCTTTCGGGTGCGTGCAACCCGGAAGGCCGCGGCGCGGCACGCGGTGCGACGCCGGGAGCCGCTCGTGATCCCGGAAACGCCAGGCGCCAGGCCGATGGTGCCGCGAAGCTTCAGGTTCCCGCTTTTGCGTCCCTCAACCTCCTGTGCGCGGATAATCGCGTTTGCGGGTCTCGTTCCCTTCCGGCAAGATTGATTGGCTATGACTAAAGAGACTTACAGGCTGACGAGCCCTGACGGCTCGACCACGGAGTTACCGGCTCGCAAAGGCACATTGGGCCCGGACGTGCTGGATATCGGGGGACTTTACCGCGAGCAGGGCGTATTCACCTACGATCCCGGCTTCGTCGCGACGGCGAGTTGCGAAAGCGCCATCACCTTTATCGACGGTGACAAGGGCGTGCTGCTGTACCGGGGTTACCCCGTGGAGCAGCTGGCGGAGAAATCGAACTTCATCGAGGTGGCCTACCTGTTGCTCTACGGCGAACTGCCGACGGCGGAGCAGCTTGCGAGCTTCGACACCTCGATCCGCACGCATACGATGCTGAATGAAGGCATGCTGCGGTTTTTTACGGGTTTTCGCTACGATGCGCACCCGATGGCCATGCTGTCTGCGGTCGTCGGCTCGATGTCGGCCTACTACCACGACACGATGGACGTGCATAACCCGGATGCGCGCGAAGTCTTCACGCACCGCATCCTCGCGAAGCTGCCGACGATCGCCGCCGCGGCGTTCAAGCTGAGCGTCGGGCAGCCGTTTATCTATCCGCGCAACGACCTCGGCTACTGCGAGAATCTCCTGCACATGTTCTTCGCCGTGCCGGCCGAGTCGTACAAGATCAACAAGGTGGCAGCGGAGGCGCTGGACCTCTTGTTCATCCTGCACGCGGATCATGAGCAGAACTGCTCGACCTCGACGGTGCGCATGGCGGGCAGCTCGGGCGCCAATCCCTACTCGGCTATCGCCGCCGGCATCGCGGCGCTGTGGGGGCCCGCGCACGGCGGCGCCAACGAGGCGGTCTTGCGCATGCTGAACGAGATCGGCGAGCCCAAAAACATCCCGAAATTCGTGGAACGCGCCAAGGATCGCAGCGATCCTTTCCGGCTCATGGGCTTCGGTCACCGGGTCTACAAGAATTTCGATCCACGGGCGACCATCATCCGCGGCATGTGCCACAAGGTGCTGAAGCAGATGGGCCGCACCAACAGCCCGCTGTTCGACCTCGCCCTGGAACTGGAGCAGGTCGCGCTCAAGGACGAATACTTCCTGGAGAAAAACCTCTATCCAAACGTCGACTTCTACTCCGGCATCATCTACCGGGCGTTAGGGATCCCGCAGTCGATGTTCACGGTGATGTTCGCGATCGCGCGCACGGTCGGCTGGGTGGCGCACTGGCGCGAGATGATCACGGACCCGAACGGCCGCATCTCGCGGCCGCGCCAGCTCTACAGCGGGCCGACGCGGCGCGACTACGTGGGACTCGAGCAGCGCGGGTAACGCACATGCACGCCGGAAACGGGGCCGCTCCCCGTTTCCTCCCGCCGGTCAGTCGCCGAGCAGGTCGCGCACCGTGCGGGCATCCGCCCGCCGCATGGGCTTGCCGTCGATCGGGCTGATGGGCGCCTGGCGTACGCCGTCGATCGGGAATACGGTTGCCTCCACTGCCGAGTCCTCGTGCATGAAGCGCACGCCGGCATAAGTCTCGGCGCGGTCGCGGCGGCTCTTGAGGCGCCGCTCGTAGAGCCTGTACGGCACTCCCTGCTCGTCGAGCTTCATCGCCACCTGCTCGAAGTTATCCGAAAAAACGTGCAGGTTGATCGCCGAGTGCGACCGGGCCGTGCCGTTCAGGACCGGGCCCACCAGCCGCGGCGTGAACGGTGCAAGCAGTTCCATGGCGGACAGGGCCGCGGAGCGCAGCACGCGCAGGAGGTCGAGGTGGCACTCCCGCCCGAACAGCTGGAGGTGCTCGCTCACCGCCCGCTCGATTTCGCTGTTGGCAGGCAGCGAGCCCCGCCCGGTCATGCCCAGCCGCTCGGCGGCCTTGCGCTTCGCGACCCGGTAGTCCTGGATGCCCTGCTCCACGATGATGCGGGCTGCTTCCTGTGCCAGGACTTCCCGCGCGCGATCGAATACCGCGGTCACTTTCCTGCTCATCAAAAAATCGGCTTGCCCGCCTCCCCTTCTTCGCTCTGGTTGAAGATGTCACGGTGCTGGTCGGAGTACTCGCACTCCGGTACATGGCCGACCCGGAATTTCTCGAACATGACGTCCTCGATCGGATCGGCGGCGGTTGCGGGGCAGCCGGTCGTCATGTTGATCTTGCGCGATACCATGCCTTCGGGCATCGGCAGCGCGGCCGGCGGTGTGCCTTTGAGCGCTACCGCCATGAAATCGATCCACAGCGGCAGTGCGGTGCGCGAACCCTGCTCGCCGGGACCCAGCGGTTTGGGGTCGTCGTAACCCACCCAGGTAACCACCGACAGCGTGCTGTTGAAGCCGGCGAACCAGGCGTCGCGCTGGTCGTTCGAGGTTCCCGTCTTGCCCGACAGGTCGCTGCGTCCGAGCTGGCGCGCGCGCCTCCCCGTGCCGCGCGTGATGACGTCGCGCATCATGTCGGCGATGAGGTAGGCGTTCTGCTCCGATATGACGCGCGGCGCGAGATTGACGTGCTCGAACAGTTCCGGTGCCTCGCTGGCGTCGGGACGATAGGCCGTGCCGAGCTCGGCCATGTGTTCGAGCGACATCGGCAGCCCGGCCTGCGCTTCGTAATACGGAGCGCTTCCGGTGTCCGTCACCGCCATCGCCATCGTTTGCCGCCAGTCCTCGCGCTGGCGCTCGCGCTGGCGCCGCGCGTCCTCGTCGACCTCGCAGGCCCGGCAGACCACCGCCGGGTCGGCACGGTAGAGCGCCTCGCCTTCGGCATTGAAGATCGCCTGGATGATGTACGGCTCCACGGCATAGCCGCCGTTGGCGAAAGTGGCAAACGCCTGCGCCATGTCGAGCGGCGTCGCGTTGCCCCCGCCCAGCGCGAGCGAGCCGTTGTACGGGAGCGCGGCGCCGCCGAAGCCGAACTTCGCGATGTGCCGCACCGCGTTACCGACCCCGGTCCTGTTCAGGAGGAGGCGGACTGTCGCGAGGTTCAGCGAGCGGACCAGCGCCTCGCGCAGTCGCTGCTCGCCATAAAAGCGGCCGGTATAGTTGAGCGGCCGCCACACGGCTTCGAGCTCGGACGAACGGATGAACACCGGTGCATCCAGCAGGATGGTCGCCGGGGTATTGCCCTGCTCCAGCGCCGCCGAATAGATAAACGGTTTGAACGCCGACCCCGGCTGTCGTGCCGCCTGGGTCACACGGTTGAACTTGCTGATGGAATAGTCGAAGCCGCCGGCAAGGCTCGTGATCGCACCGTCCATGGGATCCACCGACACGACCGCCGCTTGCGCTTCCGGTACCTGGGCCAGGGCCCAGATGCCGGCCACCGTCGGCATTACATACACGATATCGCCCGGTGCCAGCACGTCGGCCACTGTTTCCGGGGCCGGCCCGGTCGTCCCCTGGTCGATATAGCGGCGGGCCCAGGACACGCCGTGCCACGGCAGCTTGAGGGGCGTGCCGTCCTGCAGGGCGACGGAGGCGCTGTTGTCGTCATGCAGGGCGGTGACGATGGCGACCGACAGGCCACCCGGGTTGCTGTACTCGGACAGGCGCAGCCGCAAGTCTTCCGGCCATTCGTTGAACGGCTGCGCGAACACGTCCGGCGCGGCGTCGACGTGCGCGATCGGGCCGCGATAGCCGCGCCGGCGGCTGAACTCGAGGAGGCCATTTCGCAAAGCGTAATTGGCCGCCGCCTGCAGCCTCGAATCGAGCGAGGTCACTACCTTGAAACCGGCCGAGTAGGCGGCTTCCAGGCCGTAGCGTTCGATCATCTCGCGCCGCACCATCTCGGCGACGTAGGGTGCTTCGAGCTCGGTCGCGGTGCCGTAAAGGCGGGACTCCATCGGGTAGTCCACCGCCTCCGCGAACTCGGCGTCGGTGATGAAGTCGAGCTCGTGCATGCGGCGCAGCACATAGTTGCGGCGCACCAGCGCATTTTTCGGGCTGTAAACCGGGTTGTAGTAGGACGGTGCGGGCAGGACACCGGCGAGGGTTGCCGCCTCCGCTATATTGATGTCCTGCAGCCCCTTGTCGAAATAGGCCTGCGCGGACGCGGCCACGCCATAGGAGCGCTGGCCGAAGAACATCTTGTTCACGAACAGGGCGAGGATCTCCTTCTTCGTGAACTCCTGTTCGATCTTCCAGGCCAGGAAAGCCTCCCGCAGCTTGCGCGCCAGGGTCGGTTCGAGGCTCAGGAAATAGTCGCGCGCGAGCTGCTGGGTGATGGTGCTGCCGCCGCCGCTCGCTTCTATCGAGCCCGTGCGGACGAGGCCCCAGGCGGCCCGCAGGATGCCCCGGTAGTCCACCCCGGGGTGCTCGAAAAAGCGCTGGTCCTCGGCCGCGACGAACGCATCGATCACGAACTGCGGCAGCTCGTCGTAGGTCACGAGGATCCGCTTGCGCTCCCCGATCTCCTCGATCAGCCGGCCGTCCCGGCTGTAGATGCGCAGCGGAATCTGCAGGGGGATCTGGCGAATGGTCTCCGCCGCCGGCAGTCCGGGCGCGACGTAGTACCACGCGCCGATCGCCGCCGCCGTAATACCCAGCGCGCCGGCTGCCCCCAGCCCCGCGGCGAGGACCAGCCATCTCGGCCAGCTTCGTTTCGCACGCCCCACCGGCCGTTCGGTTCTTTGTTCGCTTCCGTTCAGCATCCTGGCTGCCTGCCCGCGAATCGGGTCATGGGAACGTTTCGCGCTTTGAATGATATGACAGTAGCTCTACAGTTCGCGCGCAAGAAAGTTCAGAATGATAGCCAGCACCGGAGCACGTGTCAGTGTGGGGAATCGGCGACATCCGGTCGACGGCCACGGGGAAAACTGCAATGATACCCGGCGCGCAGGTCAGCGACGCGCGCCGGGGCTGCCGCCGGTGTGGGAGGTCGCCCGGGCGCAAGCGGCCCGCGGCATGCGGCGGACGCCGCGCCGGCCCCGGGGGGAGGGGGTCCGGCAGGGGGAAAATCTTTAGCCTTAAGCCAACCAGTTCACGGAATGCCCGGTGACACCGGCATTACCATTGGTTTCGCTGGATCGTGAATAAAGTCACGTTTTATTTAACATTTTGTTGATATATAGTTAAATCGCTTTGTTCAGACCCAGACTATAATCGGCGCGCAATCCGCTGTCTTAAAAGGAAAAACACGTGCTGTTCGGTAAAAAGACCGTGCCACTGCTGGGCCTCGACATAACGACCTCGTCGGTCAAGCTGATCGAGCTTTCGCAAAGCGGCAAGCGCTTCCGCGTGGAGTCCTATGCCGCGGAGCCCACCCCGCCCAGTTCGGTGAACGAAAAGGCGATCGTGGACGCCAAGGCCGTCGGTGAAGCCATACGCCGTGCCGTGAAGCGGTCCGGCGCCAAGGCGACCGACGTGGCCGTCGCCATCAGCGGTGACGCCGCCATCACCAAGATCATCCAGATGCCCTCGAGCCTCTCGGAGCGCGATCTCGAAGGCCAGGTCGAGATCCAGGCGGACCAGTACATCCCGTTCCCGATGGAAGAGGTCAGTTTCGATTACGAAATTGTCGGCCCGAATGTCAACGATCCCGAGCTGATGGACGTGCTGCTGGTGGCCACCCGCACCGACAACGTCGAGCAGCGCCAGGCCGCGGTCCACGCCGCCGGCTTGCGCACCCAGATCGTCGACGTCGAGGCATTCGCGCTGGAAAACGCCTGCCAGCTCCTCTCTCACCAGATCCCGGACGGCGGCATCGGGCAGTCGGTGGCGATCGTCGATATAGGCGCGAGCAGCACCACCTTTTCCGTGCTTTCTGACCTGAAAGTGATTTACACGCGCGATTTCGCGTTCGGCGGGCAGCAGCTTACCGAGGAAATCATGCGCACCTACGGGCTCAGCATGGAAGACGCGGGCCGCGCCAAGAAGCAGGGAGGGTTGCCCAGCAACTACCAGCCGGAGGTGCTGGAGCCGTTCGTCGACGACATGACGCAGCAGGTCAGCCGCTCACTGCAGTTCTACCTCGCCTCCGGCGGCGGCCGCGAGCAACCGGATATGATCCTGGTCTGCGGCGGCTGCGCGAACATTCCCGGCATCGCGGACGTCATTTCCAGCCGCGTCGGCATCCCGACGGAAGTCGGCGACCCGCTGGGCCAGATGAAAATATCTTCCAGGGCGAAATCGCAAGGCGTGCACAAGGACTCGACCGCGCTTCTGACCGCCTGTGGACTCGCTCTCAGGAGCTTCGACTGATGCGTCCCGCGAACGACTTCGCAATTCCGCTGCGGCTTTTCGCCCCTTGCGGCATTGCAGTGCCCGGCAGAAGCGGTGCCGTTACCGGTCGCTGTGCCTCGCCGGGACCAGGAACCCGCGACCGGTATCGCAACTAATTTACGGGACACCGTACTATGCCACGCATTAACCTGCTTCCCTGGCGAGAAGAAGAACGCAAGAAACGCCAGCGAGATTTCGCGGTCGCGATGGGCGGGGCCGTCGTCGCCGCCGTGGTCGTTGTCGGCCTGACGATGTTCTTCTACGGCCGCATGATCGATGACCAGAATGCGCGCAACAACCGGCTCAAGGCCGAGATCGCCGTGCTCGACCAGAGCATCAAGGAAATCGACGGGCTGGAAGCGCAGAAGGCGCGCCTGCTCGCGCGCATGGAAATTATCGAAGAATTGCAGAAGAGCCGGCCCGAGATCGTGCACCTGTTCGACGAGATCACCCGGCAGCTCCCGGAAGGCGTATACCTGACCGGGCTCCGGCAGAACGGCTCCACGGTCCAGGTCACCGGGGTGGCGCAGTCCAGCACCCGCGTGTCGGCCCTGATGCGGCGGATCGACGGTTCCGATTGGCTGGCCGACCCGAACGTCGAGGAGATCCAGACCACGGACCTCGGCCCGGCGCGGCAAAGCAATTTCATCGTCACGCTGAAACAGGTCAGCCGTGACGACGAGACGTCGGGGGATGCGGGATGAACCTCATAGAAGAGCTCCAGAGTCTCGACGTCAACGACGTCGGCCGCTGGCCGTTCGCGTTCCGGGTGGCGGTGATCGCCATCGTGTTCGCCATCGTTGTCGGCATCGGCGTTTACCTGACCATCGTCAAGGACCGGGCGCCGCAGCTTGCGCGCGCGCAGCAGGAAGAGCAGACGCTGCGGGTCGCCTTCGAGAGCAAACAGCGCAAGGCGGCCAACTACGATGCCTACAAGGCGCAGCTCGCCGAGATGGAGCAGTCATTCGGCACGATGCTGCGGCAGCTGCCCGGCGAAACCGAGATCCCGAGCCTGATCGTGGACATCTCCCAAACCGGGCTCGCCGCCGGACTGCAGGAGAAGCTGTTCCAGCCGCAGTCGGAGGTCCCGAAGGATTTCTACGCGGAGAAGCCGATCAAGATCATCCTGTCGGGCGGCTATCACGAGATCGCCAATTTCGTGAGCGGCGTGGCCGCGCTGCCGCGCATCGTAACGCTGCATGACATAAGGATCAGTCCGGAGACCAAGGACAGCTACGACGAGCTCTCCATGGAAGTGACGGCCAAGATCTACCGCTATCTCGAGCAGGGGGCAGTACCGCGATGAAAGCTGCCATTAAATTGATGAGCCTGCCGGCCCTCGCCGCGGCCCTGGTGGGTCTTGGCGGATGTTCGGCCGACATGGACGACCTGGACGCGTACATCAACGGAATCAAGGCGCGTCCGGGCGGGCGTATTGAGCCGTTACCGGAAATTACGCCCTATGAAGTGTTCACCTACGTGGCGGATACGGAGGGCTACCGCTCGCCATTCGTACCCGATACGCCGCAGGCCGCGGCCGGGGGACCTGGCAGCACGACGCGGCCGGACCGCGACCGCAGCCGCGAATTTCTCGAGCAGTTTCCGCTGGACACGCTGGCGATGGTCGGCACGCTCGAAGTGGCCGACACGACCTACGGGCTCGTGCAGACGAAGGATGGGCTCATTCACCGGGTCGTGCCGGGGAACTACATGGGCCAGAACGACGGCCGCATCGTTGCCATCACGGATTCTTCAATCAAGGTTGTAGAAATAATATCGGACGGAATCGGCGGGTACCTCGAGCGCGAGGCCGCAGTCAGTCTTTCCGACTGACAGGTATTTGGGGAGTACTAGCAATGACGCTCAAACTCAGGCCGGCGACCGGCACAGCTTTCGGCCGCCCGCTGACGCGGATGGCCATACTGGCACAAGCGCTGCTCATGTTCGCTGCCACGATGGCGTTCGCGCAGGAAGCGAACCGCCTCCAGGATATCCAGGTGCAGAGCCTGCCGGGCCAGCAGGTGCAGCTGAAGCTCATCATGAGCGGGACGGCTCCCGAGCCGCTTTCGTTCACGATTGAGAATCCGGCGCGCATTGCCCTCGACCTGCCTGAAACCTCGCTCGGGCTAACCTCGCGCCGTCGCGACGTGAACATCGGGCCGCTGAACACGGTGCTGACGGCCGAGGCGAACGGCCGCACGCGGGTTGTGCTGAACCTGGACGAAATGGTTCCTTACCAGGCTCGCCGCAGCGGTAATACGATCACCCTGACGCTGGGCGCCAGTGCCGCCACCGCGAACCGGGCCACCTTTCCGAACACGGAGCAGAATGAGCCGCGCTCCTATGCGGCGAGCGGCGTCAGCCGTGTTTCAAACGTCGATTTCGGCCGCACGCGTGACGGCGGCGGCCGGGTTGTCGTGACGCTGTCCGATCCCTCGACGGCGGTCGACATCCGCCAGGAAGGCGGGCGTATCGTGGCCGTGTTCAAGAACACGAACCTGCCCGAGGAACTGATGCGCCGGCTTGACGTCACGGATTTCGCAACGCCGGTCACGACGGTCGACACGATGCGGACCAATAGCGATACGCGAGTCGTGATCTCGGCCGCGGGCAACTACGAGCAGCTCGCCTACCAGTCCGACAACGAATTCACCATCGAGGTGAACCCGAAGCAGGAAGAGACGATGCAGTCCAGCCTGTTCTCGGAAACGAAGGAGTACAGCGGCCAGCGCCTGACGCTGAATTTCCAGGACATCGAAACGCGGGCCGTACTGCAGCTCCTGGCCGAGACCGCCGGCAAGAACATCGTGGTGTCGGATACCGTGCAGGGCAACGTGACCCTCCGGCTGCGTAACGTGCCTTGGGACCAGGCGCTCGACATCGTCATGACCACCAAGGGTCTCGACATGCGCCAGAACGGCAACGTCATCATGGTGGCGCCGGCCGAGGAGATCGCCGCGCGCGAGACGGCCGATCTCGAAGCGCGCCGGGCGATCATGGAGCTGGAGCCGCTCTATTCGGAGTTCATCCAGGTCAACTACGCGAAAGCCAGCGACCTCGCCTCGCTGATCAGCAGCGGATCGGGCCAGAATTCGCTGCTGTCCGACCGCGGAACCGTCTCGGTGGACGCCCGCACCAACACGCTGCTCGTGCAGGACACGGCCTCCCAGCTGCAGCAAATCCGCCGGCTCGTGGAAACGCTGGATATCCCGATCCGCCAGGTGCTGATCGAGGCCCGGATCGTGATCGTCAACGACGACCTGTCGCGCGACCTTGGCGTGCGGCTCGGGCTCACCATGTTCGAGGAGAACAGCTCTGACGGCGTGACGGTCTTTTCCGGGACCGGTGCGGGTACCGACAGGATGATCGGGTCGGCGCTGGACAATCTCGCCGACCCGGCAAACGGCACGATCTTCCCGATCGACCTGCCGACCCTGGACAACCGGTATAACGTCAACGTGCCGATATCGAATGCCGCCGGCCGCTTCTCGCTCGCGGTGCTCGAATCCGACTATCTCGTGGATCTCGAGCTGACCGCGCTGGAAGCCGAAGGGCGCGGCGAGATCGTGTCGACTCCGCGAGTCATCACGGCAAACCAGACTGAGGCACGCATAGAGCAGGGCGTCGAGATTCCGTACCAGGAATCGGCATCGTCCGGGGCGACGACCACCCAGTTCAAGAAGGCCGTGTTGAGTCTCGCGGTGACGCCGCAGATCACGCCGGACAACAACATCATCATGGATCTCCTGGTGAGTAACGACACGGTCGGTGACCTGGTCTCCAGCGCTACCGGCGGCTCGGTGCCGAGTATCGACACCCGCGAGGTGGAAACGCAGGTACTGGTCGGCGACGGCCAGACCGTCGTTCTCGGCGGTATTTACGAAACGGAGCGTCGCGAGACCATCACCAAGGTGCCGATGCTGGGCGATATTCCGGCCTTGGGTAACCTGTTCAAATCGCGGCAGACCGTCTCCAACAAGGCCGAACTCCTGATTTTCGTTACGCCGAGGATCCTGGAGGAAGGCTCCAACATCTACTAGGCTGGCACTGCTGATCCGTCCGCCCGGCGGGCTCTCCCGTGAGCCTGCCGCGCGGGCACATCGGAACCACGTGATCTTCAAGTCTTGAACCGTCCCGGAAACCTGTTCCTCGTCGGACCCATGGGCGCGGGCAAATCCGCCGTGGGCCGGCAGCTCGCGAGGCTTTTGCATCTCGAGTTCGTCGACAGCGACGAGGAGATCGAGAAGCGCACCGGGGTCGACATTGCCTACATCTTCGAGAAAGAAGGCGAGAGCGGCTTTCGCGAGCGCGAGGCGAAGGTCATCGACGACCTGACCCGGCTCGAGAACGTGGTGCTCGCCACCGGCGGCGGCGCCATTCTCGACCCGAACAGCCGCAGCCACCTGGGCGCGCGCGGCTTCGTCGTGTACCTGCACACGACCGTGCGCCAGCAGCTCGAGCGGACTCGCCGGGGGCACGCCCGCCCGCTGCTTGAGAACCGGCCGCGGCGCCAGGTGCTCGAAGAGCTCATGATCGTGCGCGATCCCCTGTACCGCGAAATCGCCGACCTGGTGGTCGAGACCGACGGCCGCCGCGTGCAGGCGGTTGCCCGCGAAATCCACGACTCCTTCCTGTAGGAGCGCGCACCGCGCGCGATGCCCCTGCCGCCACGGGGTGGGGCTCGATCGTGTAACCTTGTTGCCTCGGGGAGGGAGGCTCGCTTGCAACCGTCGCATACCGTTACCGTCGATCTCGGCGACCGCCGCTATCCTGTCCTGGTCGGCAACGGCCTGGTCGGCGGCTATGACCTGTCGCCTTTCCTTCAGGGGCCACAGTGCCTCGTCGTGACCAACGAAACCGTCGCGCCGCTCTACCTCGAGCGGCTCCTGCCGAGCCTTGGCGGGTGCAAGGTCGAATCGCTCAGCCTGCCCGACGGCGAGCGCCACAAGACGCTTGCGAGCGCCGAGCGCGTGATCGATGCCCTCGTGCGCCTGCGCGCCGGCAGGGACGCGACGGTCGTGGCGCTGGGCGGCGGGGTCGTCGGCGACATCGCCGGCTTCGCGGCCGCCTGTTACATGCGCGGCATTGCTTTCCTGCAGGTGCCGACGACCTTGCTCGCGCAGGTCGATTCTTCCATCGGCGGCAAGACCGGCGTCAATCACCGCGAGGGGAAGAACCTCGTCGGCGCATTTCACCAGCCGAGTGCCGTCCTCATCGATACGGACGTACTCGAAACGCTGCCCGACCGCGAACTGCGCGCGGGGCTGGCGGAAGTCATCAAGCACGCGCTGATTGCCGATGCGGAATTCTTCGACTGGCTGGAGGCGAATTTCGCGGCGTTGCTGCAAAGGGACTCGGCGGTGCTGGCGGAAGCCATAAGCCGCAGCTGCCAGATCAAGGCGTATGTCGTCGCCATGGACGAGAAGGAGCAGGGTATGCGCGCGCTGCTCAATTTCGGCCACACGTTCGGGCACGCGATCGAGCACGCCCTGGGCTACGGTGAATGGCTGCACGGCGAAGCCGTCGCCGCCGGCATGGTCATGGCGACAACGCTTTCGGGCATCGACCCCGAGGCTGGCCGGCGCCTCCGCGGGCTGCTCGCGGCCGCGGGGCTGCCGGACTCCCCGCCCGCCGCTTGCCGCGACCGCCTGCGGGCCGCGATGGAACTCGACAAGAAGAATCGCGGCGGCAAGCTGCGGTTCGTGCTGCTTCGTGGAATCGGCGATGCCTGGGTCAGCGACGATTACTCCGAAGCCCGCCTCGAGAGCCTGATCGGGCAAGGGGGAGCCGAGGCCGCGGACGAGCGGCCGTGAGCACGCCCATGCCCGGGCAAGCGCCCTCCGCCCTCGCGCCCTACGCCGCCCTGGAATCGAACAGTAGAGGCCGCCGATATCCCGAACCGGCCCCCGCCTGGCGGAGCGAATACCAGCGCGACCGCGACCGCGTAATTCATTCGACGGCCTTTCGCCGGCTCGTCTACAAGACGCAGGTGTTCGTGAATCACGAGGGCGATCTCTACCGCACGCGCCTCACCCATTCGCTGGAGGTGGCGCAGATCGGGCGCACCGTCGCCCGCGCGCTGGCGTTGAACGAGTCGCTGGTCGAGGCCATCTGCCTTGCGCACGATCTCGGCCACACGCCTTTCGGTCACGCCGGGCAGGACATGCTGAATGAATGCATGCGGGAGTACGGGGGCTTCGAGCACAACCTGCAGTCGCTGCGGGTGGTGGACGTGCTGGAGCATCGCTACGCGGAGTTTTCGGGGCTCAACCTGACGTTCGATACGCGCGAAGGCATCCTGAAGCACTGTTCGGTACGCAACGCGCGCGAACTGGGCGAAATCGGCCGCCGTTTCCTGGAGCGGCGACAGCCGGGGCTGGAGGCGCAGATCGCCAACATCGCGGATGCCATCGCCTACAACAACCACGACGTGGATGACGGCTGCCGCGCCGGCTTGCTGGCAATCGAACAGCTCCGCGAAGAGCCGCTGTTCGGCGAGCAGTACGAACGGGTGCACGAGCGCTATCCCGACCTCGAGGATCGGCGGCTGCTGTACGAGATCATCCGCCGCATGATCAATCGCCTCGTCACCGACCTCGTCGAGAACACCCGGCGCTCCCTCGAAGAACTGCAGCCGGGGTCCATCGAGGACGTGCGGGGACTGCCGGAGCCGATCGTCCGTTTCAGCGAGGGCGTGTACGAACAGCACCTGCGCCTGAAGCGCTTCCTGCACGAAAACCTGTACCGGCACCCCAGGGTCCGCGTGATGACGGACGGGGCAAAGGAGCGGGTACGAGACCTCTTCAACCGCTATTTCGAAGAGCCCTCCGCGATGGCGCCCGATTTTGCCGGGCCGGCGGGAGCGGCGAAGAGCGAGAACGCGCGGGCGCGGGTCGTCTCCGACTACATCGCCGGCATGACCGACCGCTACGCCATTGCCGAGCACGAGCGCCTTTTCCCGCGGAGCGGTAGAATCAGCGCCTCGCCAAGGCCGCCGCTGCTTTCATGATCAACGATATTCCCGCTCGCGATCGACTCATCTTCGCCCTGGACGTCCCGGATTGCGACCGCGCGCGCCGTCTTGCCGAAGAGCTGGGCGACGCCGTCACCTTCTACAAGCTGGGCCTCGAGCTGATGATGAGCGGGGGCTACTTCGAGCTGCTCGAGTGGATGTTGCAGCGCGGCAAAAAGGTGTTCGCGGACCTGAAATTCTTCGATATCCCGGCGACCGTGGGTGCGGCCGTGCGGCAACTCAGGGACCGTGGCGCGAGCTTCGTAACCGTGCATGGCAACCAGTCCATCATGGAAGCGGCCGCGGCGAACAAGGGCGACAGCCTCAAGGTGCTGGCCGTCACGGTGCTGACCAGCCTGGATCGCGGGGACCTCGACGACCTGGGCTTCCAGTGCGACGTCAAGGACCTGGTATTGTCGCGCGCCCGGCGCGCGCTGGCAGCGGGCTGTGACGGGGTGATCTCGTCCGGCCTCGAGGTGCCGGAGCTGCGCCGGCACGTGGACGGCCGGCTGGTTGTCGTCACGCCGGGGATACGCCCCGTCGACAACGATACCGCCGGCGACCAGAAGCGCGTGGTGAGCGTAGAGGAGGCCTTCTCCCGCGGGGCTGATTACATCGTCGTCGGCCGCCCCATCCGCGATGTCGCCAGCCCGCGGGAGGCGGCGGAGTCGATCCAGGCAACCATCGCGCGATTCTTTTGATGTCGGCTCCTGCTAACGACCTGTTGTTACGCGCCCTGCTGCGCAAGCCCGTGCCGCGCACCCCGGTGTGGGTCATGCGCCAGGCGGGGCGTTACCTGCCCGAATACCGCGAGGTGCGGCGCCGCGCCGGCGATTTCATGACGCTCTGCAGCACGCCGGAGCTGGCCTGCGAGGTCACCTTGCAGCCGATACGGCGCTTTCCGCTCGATGCCGCCATCCTGTTCTCCGACATCCTGACGATCCCGGATGCGATGGGCCTCGGGCTTTATTTCGTGACCGGCGAAGGCCCGAAGTTCCGCGATCCGGTACGGACCCCGGCCGATATTCGCCGACTCGCGGCGCCCGACGTCTCGGAAACGCTGGGCTATGTCTTCGAGGCGGTGCGACTCGTGCGCCGCGAGCTCGCCGGTCGCGTGCCGCTGATCGGCTTCGCCGGCAGCCCGTGGACGGTGGCGACGTACATGGTCGAGGGCGGTTCCAGCCGGGAGTTCCCCCGTATCAAGGGGCTGCTCCGCGAAGAGCCCGCGCTGCTCGAGCAGCTGCTCGGGGTCCTCGCCGCCACGACCGTCAATTACCTGAACGCACAGAGCGAGGCGGGCGCGCAGGCGCTCATGATCTTCGATACCTGGGGCGGGGCGCTTGGAGCCGACGATTACCGGCGCTTCTCCCTCGCGCCCATGCAGCGGATCCTGGACGGCCTGGAACGCCGGCGCGACGGTGCAGAGGTACCGGTGATCCTGTTCACGAAGGGCGCCGGCCCGCTCCTGGCCGACATGAGCGCCACCGGCTGCGACGCCCTGGGCGTGGACTGGACCACCGATCTCGCCACCGCCCGCGAGCTGACGGCCGACAGGGTCGCCCTGCAGGGCAACCTCGAGCCGTCCATCCTGAAAGCATCCCCACAGGCCATAGAGGAAGCCGTAGCCCGCGTCCTCGAAAGCTACGGCCACGGCCCCGGCCACGTCTTCAACCTCGGCCACGGCATCACCCCCGACGTCGACCCCGACCACCTCCGCATCATGCTGGACGCCGTCCACCGCCTGAGCCCCCCCTGGCACCAGCCACAGGGGTCGGACCAACGTAAGTAGCTGATCCAAAAACAAATGTTATTTCGATACAGCGCCTGGCGGCGCCTTAATCGCACTTTTTTGGCCCAAAATCGAGCTTTTGGCCGCTGCCCCGACCTAATTCGGCACCGCGCCCTGTCGGATTAGCTTGGGGCGCGAAAACACGGCCAAAATGGTTCGATTAAGCGCTTCTGGAGGCGATTTTTTTCAGGGTTATTCCGTTATATCAGCGACTTGCGTTGGTCCGACCCCCCTCCCGGAGGGCGCGGCGGAGGATTTTGCCGACGTTGGATTTTGGGAGGGAGTCGCGGAATTCGATTGCGCGCGGCACCTTGTAGCCGGTGAGATTGCGGCGGCAGTGGCTCATGATGGCCTCGGCCGTCAGGGATTCGTCCGCGCGGACGACGAAGAGCTTCACGACCTCGCCGGATTTCTCGTCGGGGATGCCGATTGCGGCGACCTCGCGGACGCCGTCGAGCTCGGCGACCACTCCTTCGACTTCGTTCGGGTACACGTTAAAGCCCGAAACCAGGATCATGTCCTTCTTGCGATCCTCGATATAGACGAAGCCGCGCTCGTCCATGCGGCCGATGTCGCCGGTTCGGAGCCAACCGCCCGGCAGCATCACCTTCGCGGTCTCCTCCGGTGCTTTCCAGTAGCCTTCCATTACCTGCGGCCCGCGCACGCAGATTTCCCCCGGCTCGCCCGGCGCCACATCGTTGCCGTCATCGTCGCAGATGCGCACCTCGGTGGACGGCAGCGGCAGCCCGATGGAGCCGGTGAACTCGTCCGTATCCAGCGGATTGACGATCGCGCCGGGCGAAGTTTCCGTGAGCCCGTACGCCTGCACGATGGAGTTGCCGGTGACCTCCTTCCAGCGCTTCGCCACCGCCTCCTGCACGGCCATGCCGCCGCCGATCGTGAGCTTCAGCCCGCTGAAATCGAGCTCGGCGAATCCCGGCGTGCCGAGCAGCGCCGCGAACAGGGTGTTGACCCCGGTGAAATAGGCATAGCGGTACTTTGACAGCTCCTTCACGAAGGCCGGGAAGTCGCGCGGATTGGTGATGAGTATGCTCTCTCCGCCCTGTACCGCCATCCCGAGGCAATTACTTTGCAGCGAGAAGATGTGGTAGAGCGGCAGCGCCGTGATGACGACGATGCGCTCGACGCCCGCGAAGGCATCCTGCTGCCACGCCTTGGCCTGCGCGACGTTGAACACCATGTTGCGATGGCTCAGCATCGCACCTTTGGCCGGACCCGTGGTCCCGCCGGTGTACTGCAGGAACGCGATGTCGGCATAGCCGAGTTCCACCGGGACGAGCCGTTCGCGCCCGCCCTGCTGCAGCGCGTCCGGCATGCGCACGCTCCCCGGCAGCTCGAACGGCGGCACCATCCTCTTCAGGTAGCGAACGGCGAGATTGACGATCCAGCCCCGCGGCTTGTCCAGCAGGTCGCCCAGCCGCGTGGTCACGACGTGCTCCACGGCGGTCTCGCCAATGACCTCCTGCAGCGTGTGCGCGAAATTTTCGAGAATGACGATGCACTTCGCACCGGAATCGACGAGCTGGTGCCGCAACTCGCGCGCTGTATAGAGCGGGTTGACGTTGACGACCACGAGGCCTGCGCGAAACGCGCCGGCGAGCGCCACCGGGTACTGCAGCACGTTCGGCAGCATGATGGCGATGCGTTGACCCTTGAGCAGTCCGAGCGTCTTCTGCAGGTAGCCCGCGAACTGCAGGGACAGTTGATCGAGCTCGCGAAAGGAAAGCGACGTCCCCATATTCGTATAAGCGGGCCGGTCGGGGTACTCGCGAAATGCCAGCTCGAACATCTCGCGCACGGACCTGTACGGCGGCGGCTCAATGGTCGCCGGGACGCCTTCGGGATAGGACTCGAGCCAGACCGGCTCGACGCCGACGGGCTTTTTCATGATGTGACGGCGGCGCTCGCCCTTGCGAGCGTTCTTGCAATCATCTACCGGTCGCCCGCAACGGCGGGCTCCGACGAGTCGACGCTGTCCAGTGTTTCCCGGATCACAGGCCAGGCGTTATCGAGCAGGATGGGCTGCGCCTTCGCGTTCGGGTGGATGCCGTCTGCCTGCATCAGCTCGTCATTCATCGCGATGCCTTCCATGAAGAACTTGATCCAGGGCACGTCCAGCTCGGACGCCACGTTCCGGTATACGTTCTCAAAGGCCTCAGTATAGCGCGGCCCGTAATTTGGCGGGATGCGGATGCCGAGCAGCACCACGGCCGCATCGCTCGCCCGGGCCTTGCCGATCAGGGTCCGCAGGTTCGCTTCAATACGTTCCGGCGGAAACCCGCGCAGCCCATCGTTGCCGCCGAGCTCGAGCACGACCAGCTCCGGTTCGAAACGTGCGAGCGCATCGTCGATGCGTGCCGCGCCGCCTTCGGTGGTCTCGCCGCTGATGCTGGCGTTTACTACCCGATGTTCGTACCCTTGGGCCTCGAGGCGTGCCTGCAACAAAGCCGTCCACGACTGGTCAACGTCTATGCCGTAACCCGCGCTCAGGCTGTCGCCGAACACGAGCACGGTCGGCGTGCCGGCACCCGCCACGGCGGATACCGTCAATAACAGCAGCAAGGAAAACAATCGTCGCATGTCGAATCGTTCGCAGGGCGTCGCGTTCGCCGCCGGCGCGGTGCTTGCCGCGCAGGGCCTGACCAGGCAGGTTAGCAGCCCGGAAGGCAATCTGACCATTCTTTCAGACGTCACCTTCCGCATCGAGGCAGGTGAATCGGTCGCCATCGTGGGCCCCTCCGGCGCCGGTAAATCGACGCTCCTCGCACTGCTCGCGGGCCTCGACCTGCCGACCGCCGGCAGCGTCTGGCTGAACGGCGCCGAGATGACCGCGCTCGACGAGGACGGGCGGGCCCTGGTGCGGGCCGCGAACGTCGGGTTCGTCTTCCAGTCGTTTCACCTCGTGCCGTCGCTGAACGCGCTCGAGAACGTGATGCTGCCGCTGGAACTCGCCGGTGCCGCGGATGCGCATCGGGGCGCGGCCGAGGTCCTGCGCAAAGTCGGCCTGGCCGACCGCGCCCGGCACTACCCGTCGCAGCTCTCCGGAGGCGAGAAGCAGCGGGTGGCGATAGCGCGCGCGTTCGCCACCGAGCCCGCGGTCCTGTTTGCCGATGAGCCTACGGGGAACCTCGACAGCCGCACCGGCGAGAACGTCATCGAGCTCATGTTCCACTTGAACCGCAGTTCGTCGACCACGCTCATCCTCGTGACGCATGACCGCGCGCTTGCCGGGCGCTGCGAACGTGAGCTCGTGCTGGATTCCGGGCGCCTCGTCACGGATAGCCAGCAGGCGGCGTGAACGCGCTTACCTACGCCTTGCGCACGTTCGGGCGGGAGCTCCGTTCGGGCGAAATGCTCGTGCTCCTCGCAGCCGTGGCGCTGGCCGTTGCCGCGCTTACCGCGGTGGGTTTCCTGACCGATCGCGTCGGCCGCGCGGTCGCGCGCCAGGCCAACGAGGTTCTTGCCGCGGACCTCAGGCTGCGGTCGCCGGAAGCGATCCCCGACGACTGGCGCGACGTCGCGGTGCGTCACGGCCTGCAGACGGCTGAAACGCAGACCTTCCCCAGCGTCGTGTTCGCGGGCGACGCGAATGCGCTCGCGACGATCAAGGCGGTCAGCGAGGGCTATCCGCTGCGCGGCGACGTGCGCGTCGCCGACCGGCTGTTCGGCGAGGAGCGGGTTGCCCGGGGAATTCCGGAGCGTGGCCGCGTGTGGGCGGACAGCGCGCTGCTCGCGCGTCTGGGGTTGGGTGTCGGCGACAAGCTGTCGCTCGGCGCCGCCGACTTCACCGTCGGTGCGGTGCTCACCTACCGGCCGGACCAGGGCATCGGCTTCGCTTCGCTGGCGCCGTCGCTGCTCGTCAATATCGCGGACATCCCGATGAGCGGGCTCGTCGCCGAGGGCAGCCGGGTCGATTACGCGCTGCTCGTGGCCGGGCCCGAAGCGGCCGTGGACGATTTCTACGCCGCGGTCGAGGACCGGTTGCCGCAAGACGTGCGCGTGCGCAGTCGCGAGGACTCGAGCGAGCGGGCAGCCGCGGCCGCCGACCGTGCCGACCGGTTCCTGTCGCTAACGGCCGTGATCAGCGTGCTCCTGTCCGCCGTCGCCATCGCGATGTCGGCGCGGCGCTTCGCGCATCGGCGAATGGACACCGTGGCCTTGATGAAAAGCCTGGGCGCGACACAAGGCTTCGTCGTTGCCGCCGCCGCCCTGCAGCTCCTTCTCGTGGGCGTGCTAGGGGTGGCGATAGGCAGTGCCGTCGGTTTCGGTGCGGAGGAATTGTTGACAGCCCTGCTGGCCGACATGCTGAAGGGCGACCTGCCGCGCGCGGGTTGGGCGCCGGTCGGCACGGCAAGCGGCGCCGCGGTGGTGCTGCTGGCCGGCTTTGCGCTGCCCTCGCTGCTCCAGTTGCGTAACACCCCGCCGCTCAAGGTGTTGCGCCGCGATGCCATGCCGCCGCCGCCATCGCGCTGGCTGGTCGCCGGCCTGTCGCTGGTCGCCGTAGCGGCGTTTCTCTACCGCGCGGTGCCCGACGGGCGCATGCTGGCCATCGTGCTTGGCGGCCTGGCCGCGGTCGG
>CAZSKQ010000042.1:6327-26614 GCA_964607425.1 uncultured Woeseiaceae bacterium | reverse complement strand
GTCCACACCCTGCAGCGTGACGACGGGCAGGGCGCCGACGATCACGTCACGATCGTGCTCGACACCTTCGGTGCGCGCCGCCTCGGCTACTGGTTCGAGGTCAATGCCGGCGGCGCGCGCAGCGACGGCCTGAACGTAAACGACACGACCGACGACAACTGGAACGGCATCTGGGATGCCGCCGTGGCACGCACTCCCACCGGCTGGACCGCGGAGATCGCGATCTCCACCCAGAGCCTGCAGTTCGATGGGAACCTCGACGCCTGGGGACTGAACGTCGGCCGCTACGTGCCGCGCGAGCAGCTTTCGCTGCGCTGGGCGGGTATTACGCTGGATTCCGGGATTTTCGACCTGCGGCGCGCGGGTGAGCTCCGCGGCATCGACGGGCTGAAGCGGGGCGTCGGGTTTGCCGTGCAGCCGTATGCCCTTGCCCGCTACAACAGTGCCCCGGCCAGCGACTCGTCGGGCGATGTCGGAATCGGCCTCAAGTACAGCTTCACGCCGCAACTCGAAGGGATGTTCACGGTCAACCCCGATTTCGCCGAGGCGGAAGCCGAGCAGGGCCAGGTGAACCTCAGCCGCTTCTCGCTGTTTTTCCCGGAAAAGCGGCCGTTCTTCCTCGAAGGCTCCAACCTGTTCGAATTCGGTTACGGCCTGAACATCGGTGACGACGGCAACCTGAGCACGCAGTTCATTCCTTATTTCTCGCGCCGCATCGGGCTGGTCGACGGGCAGGTGGTGCCGATAGACGCCGGCGCGAAGCTGATCGGGCACGTGGGCGATTTTTCGCTGGGATTGCTGGACGTGGAGACCGCCGATACCGCTGTCGCGCCCTCGACCAATCTCGCGGTCGCGCGCGCCGCCTACGACGTCAGCGATGAGCTCCGCCTCGGCACCTTATTGACGCACGGCGATCCGGCCGGGTTCGCCGACAACACCTACGCCGGGCTCGATGCCGTGTGGAGCACCTCGCAGTTCCGGGGCGACAAGAACCTCACCGTCTCCGGTTGGTACGGCCGTTCCTACGGTGACGTCGCGCCGGGCCAGGCGGACGGCTACGGAGCGGCCATCGAGTACCCGAACGATCTCTGGTACGCGTTCCTGAAGGTCAACGAGTTCGGCGATGCGCTCGATCCCGCTCTGGGCTTCCTGCCGCGCCCGGGCACTCGCCAGTACCTGGGTATCGCGCTGTTCCGGCCGCGGCCGCAGGGCGGCAAATTCGATTGGGTGCGCCAGTTCCAGTTCGGCGGCGAGTACATCCAGGTCGACGACCTCGAGGGAATTCCCCAGAGCAAGGAGCTGGCGCTGCTGCCGTTCCGCATGACCACCGAATCCGGCTACTTCTTCGACCCGATTTTCGTCGCCGACTACGAGGCGCTGGAGGCGCCGTTCACCGTGGCGCCCGGCGTGACGATCCCCGCCGGCGAGTACCGCTTCAACCGTTACAGCCTGCGCGGCAATACACCGGAATCACGGCGCCTGGTGTTCTATGGCAACGTCAGCAACGGCGATTTCTATACCGGTACCCTGAAGTCGGTGTCCGCGGAAATCGAGTGGACCTCGCCGGACGGAAGGCTGCAGCTGGGACTCGATAACGAGAACAACTTCGGCTACCTGCCGGAAGGAGATTTCATCATTCGCCTGACCCAGCTCGAGGCCGCCTGGTCGTTTACACCCGACCTCGCGGTGTCCGCCTTCGTGCAGCACGACACGCTGACGGATGAAATCGGCGTCAATGCGCGCCTGCAATGGATCATCCAGCCGGGCCGCGAGCTGTTCGTCGTATTCAACCATGGCATCGAGCCGCAGCTCGGCGACCTGAACCGGGAACCGCCCACCGGCAACGCGGTCATCCTCAAGCTGCGCTGGGACACTTATTGGTAAGGCCCGGCAGATTCTTCGCCGCTTGCGTGGTTCCAGGTGCCGGGAAACGTGCGAAAATCGCGCGCATGGCCCGCCCCCAGATGCTGGACAGGCTCGACCGCTTTTTCCGGGAGCTCCGGCGGCGCAAGGTTGTGCGGGTGTCGGCGTTCTATATCGTTGCCTCGTGGGTCGCGATCGAAGTGGCGTCGGTCATCTTCCCGCCGCTGGCGCTCCCTACGGAGTACGTCCGCTGGGTCATCCTGCTCGCGATCATCGTCTTCCCCTTCGTGGTCATCGGGGCCTGGGTGTTCGATCTCACGTGGTCGGGACTGGAGCGGACGCCACCGATAGAAGAGCTCGAGGCCGCCAAAGCCCTGCCGCGCCCCGAGCGCTCGCTCGCCGTGCTGCCGTTCCGCAACATCGGCGGCGATCGCGAGAACGACTATTTCTGTGAGGGTTTGGCCGAGGATATCCTGAACGTCCTGTCGCGCGTCGAAGGGCTGCGGGTCGCCGCACGCAGCTCGGCCTTCGCTTTTCGCGACGGTGCCGGTGACGTGCGAACGATCGGCGAGAAACTGAATGTGGCCAGCGTGCTGGAAGGCAGCGTACGCAAGAGCGACGGGCACCTGAGGATCACGGTGCGCCTCCTCGACACCGCCGACGGCTTCCAGCGCTGGACCCGGGTCTTCGACCGCGAGCAGGGCGATATCTTCAAAATCCAGGACGAGATTTCGCGCGCGGTATTCGACGCGCTGCACGTCGAAGTCTACGGCGCGAGACGGCCGCGAATAGCGCCCGGTACGCGCAACACCCAGGCCTATAACCTGTACCTGATGGGCCGCCACCAGTTTCACAAGCGCACCGAAGAGTCGCTGCGCAGCGCCGTGCGCTTCTTCGAGCAGGCGACGGAGCGCGATCCCGATTTCGCCCTGCCGTACACCGGCCTGGCGGACTCCTGGTCGTTGCTGAGCGCCAGCGGCGAGGGCTATGGACGTATTCCGGTGGAGGAAGCAATCGCGCGCGCAGCGCCCATGGTCGAGCGGGCGCTCGCACTGGATCCGCGGCTGGCGGAAGCCCACGCGTCGCGCGGCTTCCTGAACCGGCTGCGGCAGGATGCCAGCGCGGCAGAGGCATCGCTCAGGCATGCGCTGGAGCTCAATCCGGATTACTCGATGGCGCACGCGTGGCTTGCGCTCACGCTCACGGACCTGGGGCGGCTGCGCGAAGCGCGCGCCGAATTCCAGCGCGCCTACGACGCCGATCCCCTGTCACCCATCATCGGCAGCAATCTCGGATACGCGCTGTTGAAGCTCGGCGAGCTCGATGCCGCGCGCGAACTCTTCGAGCAGGTTGTGGAGATCGCTCCCGAGTTTACCGTCGCGTATTCGGGGATGGCGCACGTGGCATATAAGTCAGGCGACGCGGACGCAGCCAGGGAATGGTGGGAGCGGGCGAGTCGTATCAATCCCGACCGGCCGTACTACCCTGCAAACGTAGCGCTCCTGCACCTCGCCGAAGACGACCTGGAGGCCGCGGAGCGCTCACTGCAGCAAGCGGAGGATATCGCGCCGAATGACGCGACGGTCGTGCGTACCCGCATGGCCGTGCTCATCGCGAGCGAGCGGGACGCGGAGCTCGTCTCGTTTACCGAAGGCCGCCTGCAGGGCGAGCGATCGAGCACGGAAACCCTCGCCAACGCGGCTCTTGCGCAACTCGTCTGCGGCCAGCCGCAAAAGGCATTGCGCTATTACGAGCGCGCCGGCGGCAACCTGCAGCAATGGGTCTGCGACGCGCTGGTGTGGACCTGGCGCTTTCCCCACGGGTTGTACTATGCCGATGCGCTGCTTCGTACTGGCGATCGGGCCCGCGGCACTGCGCTGCTAAGCGACACCGATGAGCTCTTCGAGCGGCTGGCAGGGGAGGGCATGGTGAACGCCGAGCTCGACTACCAGCGGGCGCTGGTGCTGTCCATGCGCGGCCGCCATGACGCGGCGGCCGCCGCGCTCGAGCGTGCCGTCGCCGGCGGCTGGCGGGCGCGCTGGCAGGCGCGCCGCGATCCCGCGCTGGCCGGATTGCGCGAACACAAGGGGCTCGCGATGATCGGGCCCGGCCGGCTGTCCCGGGCGTCCTGACGACGTTGCATGTCCGTCAGAAAAGAAGGAGCGCGCTCGCGACATGTCCTCCCCGGCGCGCATCGAACCCTGCTGCCGCGCGGAGCTCACGTCGCGGTCGTCGAGGTCTCCTTCGTCAACCATTCCAGGTACGCCGGCAACCCGTCGGCGACCGGCAGGGCGATGATCTCCGGAACGTCGTAGGGATGGTCGGCCTCGATTGCCTGCATGGCGGCAGCCGCCGCTGCCGCAGAGGTTTTCACGAGCAGCAGGATCTCGTCATCGCACTGCACCTCGCCCTGCCACCGGTAGCGGCTGGCGATCCTGATCTGCTGCACGCAAGCGGCGAGGCGCCGCTCGACGAGATCGGTAGCCAGCGAAGCGGCCCGTGTCTCGCTGTCCACCGTGGTCATGATCAACATGCCCGGAGCATTCATCTTCAGTAAACTCCCGCCAGGTCCGTACCGCCTGGTCCAGGTCACTATACCAACGTCCGTTGCCGGACCTCATACAAGGAACGCGCCAAATGATCAAAAGCCGGCTCATTGCCTCCTGCCTCTGCCTGGCGACCGGAACAGCCCTCGCCGGCGGACTGACACCCGGCGTGCTCGCCTCGCTAGCCCGCCTGTCGGATCCGCGGGTGTCGCCGGACGGTTCGGCCGTCGTCTTCGTCGTCACCGAGACGAATCTCGAGGCGAACCGGCGGCGCAGCGACATCTGGCGGCTCGAGCTCGGACACCCGGCTGCGGAGCCGCGCCGGCTGACGCAGAACGACGTTAACGACAGCACCCCGTATTGGAGCCCGGATGGCGAGTTCATCTACTATCTCTCGAGCCAGGCCGGCTCGACCCAGGTCTGGCGCATGCCCGCCGAGGGCGGTCGGTCGATCAAGGTCACGGACTACCCTGTCAGCATCGCCAGCCTGCTCGTCTCGCCCAACGGCGACCGTATTGCTTTCACCGCCGACGTGTTCCCGGATTGCGAAACCTTGGACTGCACCGCGGAGCGCCTGAAGAGCAAACAGCGCGACAACCGCAGCGGCCGCCTGTACGACCGGCTGTTCGTGCGCCACTGGGATACCTGGGAGGACGGCCGCCGCTCCTCGCTGTTCACGGTCGCGCTCGGGAAGAACGGGAAGGCGAGGGGCGAGCCGGTTAAAATTTCCGGCGATCTCGACGGCGACGTGCCCTCGGTGCCGTTCGGCGGGCGCGACGAGATCGCCTTCGCGCCCGACGGTGAGACGCTCTACTTTACGCTGCGGGAAGCCGGGCAGACCGAGCCCTGGTCCATGGACTTCGACATCTTCCGTGCGCCGGCGGACGGCTCCGGCAGGCCGGAAAACCTGACGCCGGAAAACGCCGCGGCGGACAAGAACCCCGTGGTGTCGCCCGACGGGCGGCGCCTCGCATGGGGCGCGATGCGGCGGCCCGGCTACGAGTCCGACCAGGTCGACGTCATGATCCGCGATCTCGCCAGCGGCGAAACCCGCAATCTCACGGAAAACTGGGATCGTTCGGCCGGGGACATCGTGTTCGGCCCGGACGGCGAAAGCCTGTACGTGACCGCCGGCGACGTCGGGACTTCGCGCATTTTTCGCGTGACGCTCGCGGACGGCGCCGTGGTGCCGGTAACGGATGGACCGGCGGCTTCCCAGCTCGCGGTTGCCGGTGACCGGCTCGTGTTCGTGCGCGATTCGTTTGCGGCGCCCGCCGATCTTTATTCGCTGCCGCTGGATGGCGCGGGCGAGGGCACGCGGCTGACGGCAATCAATGCTCGTGCGCTGGACGAGATCGAGATGGCCGGGTACGAGCAGTTTCGCTTCGAGGGGGCGGGAGGCGACACGGTCTACGGCTACGTCTTCCGCCCGGTCGGCTTCGAGCAAGGGGCAAGCTACCCGATTGCGTTCCTTATCCACGGTGGCCCGCAGGGCAGCTTCAGCGAGGGCTGGAGCTACCGCTGGAACCCGCAGACGTACGCGGCACAGGGCTACGGCGTGGTCACCATCGACTTTCACGGCTCGAGCAGCTACGGCCAGGACTTCGTCGACGCCATCAACGGCGACTGGGGCGGTAAGCCGCTCGAAGACCTGAAGAAAGGACTGGCTGCCGCCATCGAGCAATACCCGTGGCTGGACGCTGACAACGCCTGCGCCCTGGGAGCCTCCTACGGCGGCTACATGATCAACTGGATCGCCGGGCAGTGGCCGGACCGGTTCAAATGCCTGGTCAATCACGACGGGCTGTTCGACTTGCGGAGCTTCTATTACGCCACCGAGGAACTGTGGTTCCCCGAGTGGGACTTCGGTGCGCCGTACCACGAAGCACCCGAAGCCTACGAGCGCTGGAATCCCGTCAACTACGTGTCCGAATGGCAGACGCCCATGCTCGTGATCCACGGCCTCGAGGATTATCGCGTGCCGCCCGAGCAGGGGCTGGCGGCGTTCACGGCGCTCCAGCGACAGGGAATTCCGTCGAAGCTGCTCATTTTCCCCGACGAGAACCACTGGGTGCTGTCGCCGGGCAACTCGATCCAGTGGCATGAGACGGTCGCCGCCTGGTTGGAGACCTATCTTTCAGGAGAGTAAAGTGGATTTACTCGCATTAGGGAGCCGATCGATGAGCCGACCCGAAACGTCCAGCAACGAAATCCCGCCGCTGCGTACCGAAACCCCGTCCCGCATCGAATCCCTGGATGCCCGCCGCCGGGTACAGCCAGCCGGGGAGGCGCCGGCCCGGCGCCGTATTCCGGCCGAGGATCTTGAATCGATCGTACGCCGCGCGTCGGAACTCCAGAACCGGCACGGCAGCGCCGGCACGCACTCGCTCACCGAAGCGGAGGTCGTCGATATCGGGCAACAGGTCGGCCTCGAGCCCGATTACGTTCGCCGCGCAATCGCGGAAGTTTACGCGGAATCGCTGGTCCCGAAGCAGCCCCCCGGCAATGCGCTGCTCGACCTGCTTGCGGGTGATGCCCGGGTGGAGGTTCGCCGCGTGATCGCCGGTAACCCGGCGCGTATCCAGGAACAGCTGGAGGCAGAGCTGCGCGAGCGCGAAAAGCTTGCCCCCCTGCGCCGCCGGCTCGGGCGATCGGTATGGGAAGCGTCGAAGGGAACGTTCGCACGGCTGGAGCGATTCATGAACTTCTCCGGAAGGGAATACGCCCTGGCCGAGATACGGCAAGTTGATCTCGCGGTGGCCGAGCTCGAGCCCGGCTGGTCGCTTGTGACGGTGACCGCCGATCTCGGTAACCGCCGTGACGAGTCGCTGTACGGTGCCGGCGGCGGCGTCCTGGCCGCCGCGGTGGCAGCGTTCCTGCTGGCCGGTGAAAGCGCAGGGGCCGGCGTCGCCATCGCCCTCTTGGGCGCCGCGGCCGCGGCACCGTGGCTGCGCTGGAGCCTCGGCAGGCGGCGCGCGCGTATTGCCGTGCTGCTTGAAGGGCTGGTCGACCGGGCCGAACGTTGACTATCGCCTGTCGCGCGCGATGCGCGCTCCTACGGGGCTGGTCGACCGGGCCGAACGTTGACTATGGTCCTGTCGCGCGCGATGCGCGCTCCTACAGCCGACGGCGTGGTGCGGCGTGACCGATCCGGCAACGCTTACGCGGCCGATGCGTTTTCCCGGTCCCGGGTTATGACGCGCACCGCCGCGGCGGCATCGCCGCGATAGGTAAGGTTGACGGCGGTCACGCCCGGAACCTGCCGGATGCCCGCGAGCACTTCACCGCAAACTGCCTCGCCTTCGGCCGCAATGTCGACCGCATCTTCGAGACGCCTGGCGATCGCCGGGGTTACCAGCAACGGGCGCCGGCGCTGCCGCAGTTCATGCAGCATTGCAAGCGAGTCGATGAGCGGGACCTGCACCACCACGGAGATCCGCTCGAGCGCCTTCCGCGCCACCAGCGCCGCCATGTAGCGGCGGAGCGTTGCCACGTCGAGGCAATCCTGCGTCTGCACGAAGTGGACCCCGGCATCGGCCTTGTCGCTCACCCCGTCGGCCGTCCAGTCATCGGGCGGATCCAGCGCGGTGACGTTCGCGCCCAGGAAAAAGCCCGGCGGCGCAATCAGCCGTTCATGCGCGCTCAAGGCCTGCGCGGTCGCGAGCAGGCGCTGTGCGCCGATGTCGAAGACGCCTTTCACCTTCTGGCTGAAGGACGCCGACAGCTTCTGGCCGCGTGACAGGACCAGGCTGGTGACGCCGATCGCCGCGGCGCCCATGAGATCGCTTTGCAACGCGATGCGGTTGCGGTCACGGCAGCTCAGGTGAACGATGGGATCCACACCGGCCGCGAGCGCGAGGCAGGCCGCGGCGAGCGGCGAGATGTGGGGGTGCGCGCCCGGGTCGTCACAGAGCTGCACGGCATCGACGTGGCCGCGCAGCGCTGCAAGCTGTGCCCGCACGTCGCTGCCCACGGTGCCCGGGTCCAGCGGGAGCTGTGCCGTCACGACGAAGTCCTTGCCGCGCATCGCCTCGCGGAAGCCTGCTCCGGGCAGTCCTCCAGTCAACGGAGTGCGGCGATCGGTACCCGGGCGGTCGCGATCGCGCTCACGCCGCCGGTATTCGCGGTCCACGCGGCAACGAGCACGTCGTCGTGGCGCGCGAGCTGAGGCACGCTCAAAGGCGGTACTTCGTCGTCGCCGCTCACCACGTGCACGGGTCCCGGCTGGCCGGCGTCGCCCGTCATCGTGCGCAGGCACAGGCCGCTGGCGCCGCTCGGCAGCTCGCAGGTCCAGCTCACGGCCACGTGGTTGCCGGGCAAAAGCGCGAGACCGACGTGGCTCGAGGTCCGGACGGCGACAACGTCGACCGGGGTTGAGAACGTCACGCCGCCGTCCGTTGAAGTGGCAAGCCTGACCCGAGGGCGGTCGTCGCCGGCGGTGAACCACGCAACGGCGGCGCGGTCGCCGTCCGCGGCGATTACCGGTCCGTTGACGGGGCAGCCGTCGATCGTCCAGCCGTCCTCCGCGACCGGCCGGCCCGATTCCCATGCGCCGTCCACGAGGCGGGCGGCGTAGATGTCGCGCGTTTCCTCCGGCGTGCGGTCGCGATAAACGGCAACGACCCCGGACGCGGTGATCGCGACATCGGTCTGGCAGCAATCGCAGGTGAGGGAGTCGATCTCGGTTTCGTTCCCGATCCGGAGATCCGTATCGAGCGTGGCCGCCCGCAGCGTCATGCCGTGCATCGTGTGCTCTGCCGCACCCTGCGCCGCCATGTTGCGGCCGTCGAGCCAGATGGCCCCGAGCACGTCCGCCTGCGGGAACAGCGATACGAAACCGTGCTCGGTCGGGGTGCCGTCGTCGTGCGGCCGGACCGGTGCGGACCAGCTCGCGCCGCCGTCCCGCGATAACGCGAGTGCCACGTCATAGGCATAGCCGCCGGCCGATTGGCGCACGATCCAGTGCGCGGCCCAGAGCGCATCCGAGAGCGGCACTACCGAGGGGAAATCCGCCCAGTTCACGAACCAGTCCTCGCCCGAGGCAACCGTTCGCGCCTCGCTCCAGCCAGCATCGCCGAGGACGGAATAGCGCAGCCGGTGAGCGCTGTCGTCCTGCTCCACCCAGCTCAGGACCAGCTCGCCCCCGGCGCCGGCCGCGAGGTTCGGCGCCAGGCTGCCCGGGGCGGCCGGCACCGGGAGCGGCTCGATCCGGAGATCGCCTTCCGCGGGCGGCGCGGCCCGCCCACCGCAGGCCCCTGCGGCCAATGCGCCGAGGACGATCACAGGGATCGTCACGCTTCGAAACAGGTCCCGGTACATGGGGCCATTATGCAATTCGCGGCCCGTTCACGCTAATCGGTGGATTCCGTTCGATTGAATACGTCGGGCGGGGCAGTATACTGCGCGGCTTTCCCGCCACTGTGGTATGTTTTCCCGCCGCTGGAAGCGGTGCAGATTCCCTGACCAGGCTAGGTGGCAGAGTGGTCATGCAGCGGCCTGCAAAGCCGTGTACGCCGGTTCGATTCCGACCCTAGCCTCCATCGCTACCTTCGCACGCCCGGGTGGCGGAATTGGTAGACGCTACGGACTTAAAATCCGTTGGCCGCAAGGCCGTGCCGGTTCGACCCCGGCCCCGGGCACCAAGCGCGCGGCGACGCCGCACCGCGACCGCGTGCGCCGCCAGAGCTTGCCGCCGTCTTTCGATGTGCCGGCATCGGCCCGCATAACGGCTACTGGAAGCTCCGTCAATGTGTCAGAATACACGTGGCCGCCAGATCGTTTTTCATCCAGCATTGATGACGCAGATCATGAATTCTCATGGCTAAACTGTACTTCTACTATTCCTCGATGAACGCCGGCAAATCGACGTCGCTGCTGCAGTCCAGCTACAACTATCGCGAGCGCGGGATGAATACGCTGCTGCTGGCCCCGCACTTCGACGATCGCTACGGCGTCGGGCGCATCACCTCCCGCATCGGGCTCGAAGCCGGCGCGACGACGTTTGCCGACGCGGACAACCTGTTCGACATCGTGGCCGCCGCTTGCAGCGAGGACCCGCTGCATTGCGTGCTCATCGACGAGGCCCAGTTCTTGACCAAGCAGCAGGTTTTCCAGCTTGGGCAGGTCACCGACGAGCTGGAGATTCCGGTGCTGGCGTACGGCATCCGCACCGATTTCCAGGGCGAACCGTTCGAGGGCAGCAAGTATCTCCTGGCGTGGTCCGATAACCTGATCGAGCTGAAAGCGATCTGCCATTGCGGCCGCAAGGCCACCATGGTCGTGCGCCTCGATGAGAACGGCAACGCGGTCACCGAGGGTTCACAGGTAGAGATCGGCGGGAACGATCGCTACGTCTCGATGTGCCGTAAGCACTTCAGGAAGACCTTTTACCGCGAGACCGTTGCACAGACACAGCAAGCGCGCATCAACCGCGTAGTACAGGCAGCGGGCTAGCGGAAATGGGGATCGGCCCCGTCAACGAACGCGACCGGGCATCAGCCTTCGGCGACGGCCGGTGGGGCTTCTCCGTCCAGTAGCTGGTGCATATCCTCGAGGCTCTTCATGACGACGGTTTCGCTCAGGCCCGGGTCATCCAGGCTCGAGCGCTCGGTCGCTGACGGGTCCACGAACTTGATGCGATAGTTGCCGAGCTGCACGACATCCTCGTGGCGCATCATCAGGTTCGAGATCCGGCGTGAATTGACGAAGGTGCCGTTGGTGCTGTTGAGATCCATGAGGAACGTTGCCTTGCCGTGGCGCACGAACAGCGCATGATGGCGGCTCACGAAGCGACTGCTGATCCTGAGCTCGTTGTGCTCCGAGCGACCGATGAGCAGGCGGGGCCGGTCCAGTACCAGCTCGCGCAGCAGCTCACCTTTGTAGCTGACGAACAGTACCGGCGGCGGCGCGTCGCGGTCCAGGTCCCAGTCGCACCCGAGGTCGCGCAAAGCCGCCTGGTCGCCTGTAACCTCCGGCCGCACGATCAACTCCGGCGTGACCGGGAGTTGTTCCGCCTTCGCGAGCGCCAGCAGCAGCAGGCGCTCCACGACGCCGGGCCAGCCGCCCGAGGCCGCGTGCACCTCGAGACAGACGTCCTCCGGAAACACCCGCGCCGGCGCTTCGCAGCCGGCCGCGCGCATCTTCGCGTAAACGTAATTCTTCGTCTCGGACTTCGACATCGGCTCGAGCTTGAGGGAGCCGCTCTGCCGTTGGGCAATGCCCGCCATCGCCGGCGCCTTCAGCATCGTGTCCAGCGAACGTTCGCTCGCCAGGAGAAACTGCAAAGCGCTGCGGTCCCTGACCCTGAGCGACACGAGATCGCACAACGTGCCCAGTGCCGCCGGCGTCATCGCCTGGACATTCTCGATCACCAGCAGCGGCGGATGACCGGCCGCGGCCTGCTGGCGCGCGAACACCTTGAGCATGTTGACCAGCTCATTGGTGGAGGTGAACTCGAATTCATAGCCGAACTGGCCGAGGGCATCCTTCAGCAGCGCGTTGGTTTCGAGGCCGGCACCATCGACGATCGCGAAAGCCGCATCGTCGCGCAGGGTGCGGGTAAACTCGCGCAGGATCGTGGATTTGCCGGAGAGCGGGGGACCCTGGAGCAGTCCCAGGCCGTGCCGGTGACCGCGGGTTGCGGCGCAAAAGTCGAGCGCCCGCAGGTGCGCGTCGTAGGGTACCAGGGCTATGGGGTCACCGTGTGTACGGAACGGTTGTTCGCGCAGGCCGGCGGCTGTCAGCTCCATGATCCTGATTCTTTATTGATCAGTATTCGGGGTGGATTGTCATTTTCAGTCAGTGACTTCGCGAGTTTTTTTAATGTTTCAAAGCACCAGGACGGAGTAGTCTAGGCCGCGGCCTGGTTATTGTAAACAACTCCAGGCGGAATAATAACTATCAATTAGTTACAATAATAAGCGATGTATAACCATATAAAGGTTAAATAAATACATGAATAATAATTCTTATTACCTGTCGGGTAACCGCCAATCGTGACTGCCCTGCTAACCGGACGCGACCTCGCGGTGATCCGCGGGGAGCGCGCGCTGTTCACCGGCCTGGGCTTCGCGCTGGCCGCGGGCGAGCTGCTCGCGATCGAAGGACCGAACGGCAGCGGCAAGACGAGCCTCCTGCGCGCGATCGCCGGGCTCATCGAACCCGATGACGGCGACGTGCGGTGGCGAGGCGATTCCGTGCGCCGCCAGCGGCAGGCCTACCACGCGGAACTCGCGTGGATGGGACACCGGCCTGGATTCAAGGGCGACCTGACGCCGGTCGAGAACCTCCGCTTCGAGTCCGGCCTGCGCGCGGCCCCGCCCGCGGCTACCGATGCCGTGTTCGAGCGGCTGGGCCTTGCAAGGCTGCGCCGTGTCCCGTTCCGGTTGCTGTCCGCCGGGCAGCAGCGGCGCCTCGCGCTCGCGCGGCTGGCGCTTTCGGGGGCGACGCTCTGGCTGCTGGATGAACCGTTCACCAACCTGGACGCCGCCGGCCGCGACCAGGTCCAGGCGCTGATCGGCGAGCACCTGGCCGGCGGCGGCCTTGCTATCGCGGCTTCCCACCAGGAGCTCATCGTCGATGCGCCGAGCCGGCGGATCGAGTTGTCATGAAAGACGCCGATCCGCAGATGCCCGGGCTGTTCGGCGGCATGGCCGCGGTGCTGCGGCGGGAATTGCTGCTAGCCTGGAAACGCCCGGGCGACGTGCTGAATCCGCTGATCTTTTTCGCGATCGTCGCCACTTTGTTCCCGCTGGCGCTGGGGCCCGATGCCCGGCAGCTCGTGCTGATCGGGCCGGGGGTGGTGTGGGTCGCGGCGCTCCTGGCCATGCTGTTGTCGCTGAACGGCCTCTTCCTCGGCGATTACGAGGATGGCAGCCTGGAGCAGCTGCTCCTGTCGCCGCAGCCGCTGCCGTGGCTCGTTTTGGGGAAAGCCACCGCGCACTGGCTGACCAGCGGGCTGCCCCTGATCCTGGTCTCGCCGCTGGCCGCCTGGTCGTTCGGGATGCCGGGACCGGCGGTTCGGGTTATGATGATCACGTTGACGCTCGGGACCGTCAGCCTGAGCCTGCTGGGATCGATCGGGGCGGCCCTGACCGTCGGCCTGAATCGCGGCACGGCCTTGCTGGGGCTCCTGATTTTGCCACTGGCGATGCCGATCCTGATTTTCGGGGCGCGCACCGTGTCCCTCGCCGCGGCGGGTGACGCCGCCGGCGGAGGTGTGTGGTTCCTGGGCGCGGGTAGCGTACTCGCCGTGGTCCTGGCACCGTTTGCCGCTGCCGCGGCTTTGAAGATCAGTAACGAGTAATGTGGACGTTCCTGCACAGGCTGGCTTCGCCGCCGCATTTCTACGCGCTCGCCGCACGCCTGATCCCGTGGTTCGCCGGCGGCGCGATTCTCGCCATCGGTTACGGCAGCATCGCCGGGCTGTTCTTCGCGCCGCCGGACTACCAGCAGGGCGATGCCTTTCGCATTATCTACGTGCACGTGCCGTCGGCGTATCTCTCCATGCTCGCGTATTTCGTGATGGCAGTGGCCGCGGGTGTCGGTCTGGTCTGGCGCATGAAGCTCGCCCACGCGGTCGCCGCGAGTGCGGCACCGCTGGGCGCCTGGTTCACATTCCTCGCGCTGCTTACCGGCTCGATCTGGGGCCGGCCGATGTGGGGCACCTGGTGGGAGTGGGGCGATCCCCGGCTCACGTCCGAGCTCATCCTGCTGTTTCTCTATTTCGGTTACATGGCGCTGCGTTCCGCCATCGACGATACCGCCAAAGCCGACCGCGCGAGCGCCGTGCTCGCGATGGTCGGCGCGGTGAACCTGCCGATCATCCATTTTTCGGTCGAGTGGTGGAGCTCGCTGCACCAGGGCCCGACTCTCGTCCGCGCCGGCGGCCCGGCGATTGCGCCCGGTATGCTGTGGCCGCTGCTGGCGATGATCGTCGGGTTTTCACTCGCGTTCGGGGCGCTGCTCCTCGCGCGCGTGCAGATCGAGGTGCTCCTGCGCGAGCGGCGCGCCCGCTGGGTCCGCAACCTGATGTATCCTGAGCAGGAAACCCCGTGATGGAAATCCTGTCGATGGGGGGGTATGGCGGCTACGTCTGGACGGCGTACGCGCTCACGTTCGGCGTCATCGCACTGTGCGCGATACAAGGACGGCGGCGCCACCGGCGCGTGCTGCATGACCTGAAGATCCGGCTCGAAGCCGCGGAGAGCGGAAAATGAAACCCCGACAGCAACGCCTGCTCGCGGTCGGCCTGGCCGCCGCAGGCCTCGTCATCGCCACCGCGCTGACGCTCAAAGCTTTCCAGGACAACATGATGTTCTACATCGAGATTACCGAGGTGGCCGCGGGCAACGTGCCCGAGGACCGGAACTTCCGCGTCGGCGGCCTGGTGCTCGAAGGCAGCATCGAGCAGGTGCCCGGCACGCTCGAGACCCGCTTTACGCTCACCGATCTCGCCAACGAGCTGCCGGTGAGCTATACGGGCGTGCTGCCTGATCTCTTCCGCGAAGGGCAGGGCATCATCGCGCACGGCCGGCTGGGTGAGGATGGCCGGTTCGTTGCCGACACGGTGCTCGCCAAGCACGACGAGAACTACATGCCGCCGGAAGTGGCGGATTCGCTGAAGAAGCAGGCTGCCGCGCAAGCCGCCGGCAGCGATGCGGCGGTCCGGGAATGATCCCCGAGATCGGGCATTTCGCGCTGGTCCTCGCGCTGTCGCTCGCCCTGTGCCAGGGCGTGCTGCCGCTGATCGGCGCGCAGCGCAACGATGCCGCGCTCATGGCGGTCGCACGGCCTGCCGCCAACGGGCAATTCGTGTTTGTGCTGATCGCGTTCGCGAGTCTCGCGACGTCGTTCCTGAAGAGCGACTTCTCGGTGCTCTACGTCGCCAATAACTCGCAGCTCGCGTTGCCGGTGATCTACAAGTTCTCCGCCGTGTGGGGCGCGCACGAAGGCTCCTTGCTCCTGTGGGCACTCATTCTCTGCGCGTGGACCGTCGCGGTGGGGCGCTTCAGTCACGAGCTGCCGGAAGCGTTCTCGTCGCGCGTGATCGCGGTGCTGGGGCTGCTGAGCTGCGGCTTCCTGCTGTTCATGCTGCTCACGTCCAACCCGTTCGAGCGCATTTTTCCGGCGCCCGTGGACGGCGCGGACCTGAACCCGCTATTGCAGGACCCTGGGCTCGCCTACCACCCGCCGGTCCTCTACACCGGCTATGTCGGCTTTTCCGTCGCGTTCGCGTTCGCCGTGGCGGCGATGCTTTCGGGCAATCTCGACCGGGCGTGGGCACGCTGGACGCGGCCGTGGACGACCTGGGCCTGGTGTTTCCTGAGTGTCGGCATCGCGCTCGGGAGCTGGTGGGCCTACTACGAGCTCGGCTGGGGCGGCTGGTGGTTCTGGGATCCGGTCGAGAACGCGTCGTTCATGCCCTGGCTGGTGGGTACCGCCCTCATTCATTCGCTAGCGGTGACGGAAAAGCGGGGGTTGTTCAAGAGCTGGACACTGCTGCTCGCGATCGCGGCGTTTTCGCTGAGCCTGCTCGGCACTTTCCTCGTGCGCTCCGGCATCCTGGTGTCGGTGCACGCCTTCGCGACCGACCCGGCGCGCGGCATGTTCATCCTGATGTTTCTCGGGATCGTGATCGGCGGCGCGCTCGCGCTGTACACGTGGCGCGCGCCTACGCTCGATTCCGACGCGGGCTTCAAGCCGCTGTCGCGCGAACTGTTCCTGTTGCTGAACAACGTGCTGCTCGTCGTCGCGGCGACGCTGATCCTGATGGGCACGCTGGCGCCGCTGGCTGTGGAGGCGACCGGCGGCGGCAAGATTTCCGTCGGCCCGTCGTGGTTCGAGTTCGCGTTTGTGATCCCGATGCTGCCGCTCGTGTTCCTCATCGGCGTCGGTATGCACACCGCGTGGCGCCATCAGCCCAAAGCCGGGCTGTGGCGACAGCTGAAGTGGCCCGCGATCATTGCGCTGGTTGCCGGGGTTGTGGTGCCCGTGCTGGTGTACGGCGGTAGCGGATTGCTCGCAATCGTCGGCGTTATCGCGGGATTCTGGATCCTGGCTGCAAGCCTCGTCTACCCGATCCGGTCCTGGCGCCGCGCGCCCGGCACGCCCGGTATGACCCGCGCGGTCGCGGGGATGTCGATCGCCCATTTCGGCGTCGGACTGTTTGTCCTCGGCGTCACCGTCGTGTCCGCGTTCGGGATCGAGGAAGACCTGCGGCTGGCGCCCGGTGAGCCGGTCGAGGTGGGCGGTTATCACTTCGAGCTGCAGGGTACCTCCAACGTCGAAGGCCCGAACTACAGCGCGGTGGAAGCGGAAGTGGAGATCCGCAAAGAAGGTGAGTACGTCGCGACGGTCCGGCCGCAGGAGCGCACCTATCTCGTGCAGCAGAGCCCGATGACCGAGGCCGGCATCGATGCGGGCTGGAACCGCGACCTGTTCGTGGCCCTCGGGCAGCCGCTGGGCGACGGTGCCTGGAGCGTCCGGCTGCAGTACAAGCCGCTGATCCGCTTCATCTGGTTCGGCGCCGTGATCATGGCGCTCGGCGGCGCTGTTGCGGCCAGCGATCGCCGCTACCGCTTGTACGCCGAAGCCGCGGAACGCCGCGCAGTAGCCACCGAGGAGCCGGCATGAAGCTCCGCTTTATAGTTCCGGCGGTGTTGTTCGCCGTGCTGCTGCCGCTCCTGATCTACGGCTTGAGCCGCGATCCTTCTGTCGTGCCGTCGCCTTACCTAGGCAAGCCCGCGCCGGCAATGGACCTGCCGAATCTCGAGAATCCGCAGGCGCGCGTAACCGACGCCGATTATGCGGGGGAGGTCGCGCTGGTCAATATCTGGGCAACGTGGTGCGTCGGCTGCCGGCAGGAGCATGCGTTTTTGGTTGCGCTTTCCGAACGCGGCGAGGTACCGATTTACGGGCTCAACTGGCGCGACGAGCGTCCGGCGGCGCTCGAATGGCTGCGGCGGCTGGGGAATCCCTATGTCGCCACCGGTTTCGATCCGGACGGCAGTGCCGGCATCGACTGGGGAGCCTATGGTGCGCCTGAAACCTTTCTCATCGGCAAGAACGGTCATGTGCTGCAGAAGCACGCCGGGCCGTTGAACGATGCGGTCTGGCAACAGAAGTTCGCACCGCTCATCGAGGGCGCCGGGGCCGACTGACATGGCGAAATTTCTTTTCGGGCTCCTCCTTGCCATGCTGGTCGGCACCGCGTTCGCGATTGACGCCAGCGAGAAACTGGACGATCCCGCGCTGCAGGCCCGCTACGAAGCGCTAATCGCGGAAGTACGTTGCATGCAGTGCCAGAACCAGAGCATCAAGGACTCGAACGCCTTCCTGGCCGCCGACCTGAGGCGCGAAATCCGGGAGCTGCTCGTCTCCGGCAAGACCGACGCCGAGATCAAGGAATTTCTCGTGGCGCGCTACGGCGAGTTCGTGCTGTACCGGCCCCGCATGGCCGGGCGCACGCTCATTCTCTGGATCGCGCCGCTGGCGCTGCTCGCCGTCGGTGCCGCGGTCGTGACGCGCATCGTGCGCGGGCGCGCCGACCTGCCGATCGAAGACGCATGATCTGGTTGCTCTTCGGGGTCATGCTGCTCGCGGCCGCGCTGTGCGTCGCCTGGCCCCTCTACCGGCACGAGCGGCGGCTGTCGCCGGCGCTCCTCACCGGTGTCGGCACCGTGCTGCTGGTCTCGTCGCTGGTGTATTCAACGGTGGGCACGCCGGTGCCGCCGGAGGCGCCGGACGTCGGCAAAATGGTGGCGTCGCTGGAGGCGCGGCTCGCGGAGCATCCCGACGATCTCGACGGGTGGAAGATGCTGGGCCGTTCCTACCTGCATCTCGAAGACTATCCACCGGCGGTACATGCATTCGAGCGCGCGGTCGAACTGGAAGGCGCGACTAACGCGCAGACGCTGGTCAGTCTCGGCGAAGCGGTGCTGGGCACGGACGGTGACGCGCTGACCGGGCGCGCGGGCCAGCTGTTCGAGAACGCCGTGGCCATCGGCCCCGATAACCCGAGAGCGCTGTTCTACTCCGGCATGGCGGCGGCGATGCGCGGCGAGACCCCGCTTGCCGCGGATCGCTGGGAAGCGCTGCTGGCGCAGGGGCCACCGCCCGAGATCGAGGCCATACTCCGGGAGCGCATTGCCGTGTGGCGTGGCGAAGCAGGCGACGCGACCGCGGGCGCGCCGGCCGGGCCGGTGGTGCGGGTAGACGTTTCACTGAGTGACGACGCGCGCGCTGCCATCGGGCCGGATGCCACCGTGTTCATCATCGCGCGCGATCCCGCGCAGCCGTCGCCGCCGATCGCCGCGGTGCGCCGCAAAGCCTCCGAGCTGCCGCTCACGGTCGCGCTGGGCGACGGGGACTCGATGATACCCGGGCGCCTGCTGTCATCGTTCGAGCAGGTCGAGATCGTCGCTCGCGCATCGCTGTCGGGCGAGCCGCGGGCGACCACCGGCGACTGGTACGGACAGCGGACGATTGCCGCCGGCGACACTGTGCAAATCCGCATTGAACAAAAGGTGCCGTAAGCCGGTCGCACCCTTGCATGAGCATAAGCAGCAGCCCGCGCAAGGTAGTCGGTGACATCGGAGAGCTGGTCGGCATTCCTTCGATCAGCAGCCAGGACGCAGCGCTCGACATGTCGAACAAGGCCATCGTCGAGCGCCTGTCGAATATGCTGGAATCCGCCGGCTTCCGGGTGGAATGGCTGAAAGTCCACGGGCAGGAAGACAAGTTCAACCTGGTCGCGGCACTGGGTGACGGTCCCGGCGGGCTGGTACTCGCCGGCCACACCGACACCGTACCGTTCGATGCGGGCGCCTGGAGCAGCGACCCGTTTACGCTCGCGGAGCGCAACGGTCGCCTGTACGGCCTCGGCACCGCCGACATGAAATCGTTTTTCGCATTGGCGCTTGCAGCGGCCGCGCGGTTCCCGGCGAAGGACCTCGATCGCCGCCTGGTCGTCGTCGCCACCGCTGACGAGGAAACCGGCATGAGCGGCGCGCGCTCGCTGGCGCAGGGCCGGGACAAGCTCGCCGACTGCGCGCTGATCGGCGAGCCCACGAACCTGAAGCCCGTGCGCGTACACAAGGGCATCCTCATCGAGCGCATCGTGCTCAAGGGCCGTTCGGGGCATTCCAGTAACCCGTCTCTCGGCGCCAGCGCGCTCGACGGGCTGCGGACGGTGCTGAACGAGCTCACCGGGCTACGCGTCGAGCTGCAGGCGAAATTCAGGAATGATGCTTTCCAGGTGCCGTTCCCGACCATGAATTTCGGTCGCGTGCGGGGCGGCGACAATCCCAACCGTATTTGCGCCGAGTGCGTCCTGGACCTGGACTGCCGCTTCCTGCCCGGCATGTACCTCGACGAAATGCGCGCGCGCATTCACCAGCGCGTGCGGGATTGCCTGCAAGGCTCCGGGATCGAGGTCTCGTTCAAGTCGCTGTTCGACGGTATCGAAGCGATGAACACGCCGGCCGATTCCGAACTCGTGCGGGCAGTGGAAGACCTCACCGGCACCGAGGCGGGCGCGGTCGGCTTCGCCACGGAGGCACCGATCCTGGCCGGCATGGGCAGCGAAGTCGTCGTCATCGGCGCCGGCAGCATCGACCAGGCGCACCAGCCCGACGAGTACCTGGCGCTGTCCGCCATCACCCCCGCCGTAACCCTGCTGGAACGCCTCATCGCCCGCTACTGCACCGCACCCTGACACCTCCGTCCGGCCACCTCCGGACGACCAACTCCGGGCACCTCGGATGACACCCCGGGCACCCCCGGAGCGTGCGGCAGTGCCGGAGGGGGGTGTTTGGGGGAAATAAAGCGGACCGCAGGGCCCGCAGGGCCCGTAGGGAGCCATTCCCCCAAACACCCCC
>CAZSKQ010000042.1:2738-6227 GCA_964607425.1 uncultured Woeseiaceae bacterium | reverse complement strand
AAGCGGACCGCAGGGCCCGCAGGGCCCGTAGGGAGCCATTCCCCCAAACACCCCCCTCCGGCGCTGCCGCACGCGCCAACGCAGCCTTTATCACCACCGTCTGCTGCCACCCGCGCCAACGCAGCCTTTATCACCACCGTCTGCTGCCACCCGCGCCAACGCAGCCTTTATCACCACCGTCTGCTACCACCCGCGTCAATCGCAGCCTTTATCACCACCGTCTGCTACCACCCGCGTCAATCGCAGCCTTCATCACCACCGTCCGCTGCCACCCACCCAATCGCAGCCTTTATCACCACCGTCCGCTGCCACCCACACCAATCGCAGCCTTTACCACCATCGTTCGCTGCCACACACGCCAATAGCAGCCCTTACCACCATCGCCCGCTACCGCCCACGCCACGCAGCCTCATCAACCGTGCTAGCATCGCCCGCGTTTGCTCCCAGGGGAACCCGCGTGCCGTTACCACCATCGTTGCAGCAGTCACTGCGCCTCCCGGTCATCGGCGCCCCCATGTTCATCGTCTCCACCCCGGAGCTGGTGCTCGCCCAATGCAAGGCCGGCATCGTCGGCTCGTTTCCGGCACTGAACGCGCGCCCGGAGTCGCTGCTCGACGAATGGCTTGCGAACATTACGGCGGAGCTGGACGCGTTCAGGGAGGCGAATCCGACGCTCCCGGTAGCGCCGTTCGCGGTGAACCAGATCGTGCACGCAAGCAACACCCGCCTCGAGCGCGACCTGGAGACCTGCGTGCGCCACCGGGTGCCTATCGTGATCACGAGCCTGCGCCCGCCGGCGGAGGTCGTGTCCGCCGTGCAATCGTACGGCGGTATCGTGCTCCACGACGTCATCAACGTGCGGCACGCGGAGAAGGCGCTGGAGCAGGGCGTGGACGGCATAATCGCTGTCTGCGCGGGCGCGGGCGGGCATGCCGGGCGCTTGAGCCCGTTCGCGCTGGTCAAGGAGATTCGTTCGTTCTACGACGGGACCATTGTGCTTTCCGGCGCCATTACTTCGGGCCAGGACGTGCTGGCGGCGCAGTCGATCGGGGCGGATCTCGCGTACGTCGGCACGCGCTTCATCGCCTCCACGGAAGCCAATGCGCCTCCCGAATACAAGGAGATGATCGTGGCAAGCCGCGCGGCGGACATCGTCTACACGTCGCTCTTCAGTGGCGTGCACGGGAGCTACCTCAAGGGCAGCATCGAAAAAGCCGGCCTCGACCCGGACAACCTGCCGGAAGGCGACAAGAGCCGCATGAATTTCGCGCAGGCGGGCGGTGCGAAGCTCAAGGCCTGGCGGGACATCTGGAGCGCGGGGCAGGGCGTGGGTGCCATCAACGACGTCGCGAGCGTCGGCGAGATCGTCGATCGCATGGCCCGCGAGTACGAAGGCGCGCGCCTGCGGCTCTGCGCGCCGTAGCGAAGGGGTTCGCGCCTGCGGCTCTGCTTCCCGTAACAAACGGGCGCCGCGTTTGGGGCCTGCTCTCGGTAACGAACGGGCGCCCGTTTGGGGCCTGCTCCCCGGAACGAAGGGCGCCCGCCTGCAGGAGCGCGCATTGCGCGCTATGCCACGATTGTCCGCCTGGGCATCGCGCGCAATGCGCGCTCCTACGGTGCCAGGATCGACCAGATGTCGTCGATCGCGTCTTCGTGCTCGGGCTTCATGAGGCAGGAGCGCAGGCACTTCACCGTGGCCGCGTTCAGCACCATCCCCGGCTGGTAACGTGCAACCATCTCGGCCGGCAGGTCGATCAGCGCCAGGTGCAGGTTCCCGGCAGCCGCGCGCGCAAACGTCTCGCGTGCCCGCGCGCTGGACGTTTGCGCATCGGCGGCCGCGGCGCCGAACACGACGATGTCGAGTTCCGGCGGCGCCAGGGCGAAGTAGCGCGAGTCGGCGCCAATGCGGCGCCACAGCTCGCGGGCCGCGCGCAGCGAGCGGTCCAGCCCGGCGGCAAAGTTGCCGCCCGGCACGAGCGGCAGCAGCTTCTGGGTCGCCCACAGGGCAACGGCCGCCGCACCGGGACGCGAACACTCGAGGCTGATCTCGCCGAGATGCAGCTCCGCGGACGAGAAGTACGTGTAGGGTGAATCGTGCCGGTACAGTGCGCCCACCAGGGGATCGCGGAACAGCACGCAACCGCAGCCGTAGGGCTGCAGGCCGTGCTTGTGCGGATCGACGACGATCGAATCGGCCTCGGCCACGCGTGCGAACGCCTCCCGGGCAGGGCCGTCCGTTGCGGATGCCAGGATGAAATAACCACCGTAGGCGGCATCCACGTGCAGGCGGAACCCGTATCGCTCGCGCAACGCAAGAATCTCGGGCAGCGGGTCGAGGGCGCCCGTGCCCGTTGTGCCAAGCGTGGCCACGACGGTGCCGACATTGCCTTTTCCAAGCAGCGCTTCCAGCGATGCCATGTCCATGCGGCCGTCCGGCGCCGCCGCCACGCTTTCGAACTCCAGTTGCAGCACATCGCTGATGCGCGCGTGCGTGTAATGCGCCTGCGCCGACGCCACTATCGAACGGCCCGGTGCCAGGCGCCCGGCTACCCACAGCGCTTCGAGGTTGGCCATGGTGCCGCCGCCAGTGAGGTGCCCCAGCGATTCGGTGAAGCCGAACATGCGGGCGAGTTCCGCGACGCATTCTTTCTCCATGGCGGAGCTGGCGCGGCCGCCGTCCAGCGCATGATTGTTCGGGTTGAGCCAGAGCGACAGGGCGTAGGCGAGACGCGCGACAGGGTGGGGCGGCTTCAGCATCTGGCCGGCGTAGCGGGGGTGGTGGTACGGGAAGTTGTCGTGTAGCCGCACCGCAACCTCCTGCATGACCGCCGCAATGGCGGCCGTGTCGTGCCCGCGCGGCGGCGGCGGCAGCGAAGCGAAGCCCTGGGAGAGCGTGTCGAGCGCCTCCCGCAGGATGTCGATCTCGCGCGGGTCGATCATGCCGGACCGGGAGGCGCCGGCGCCAGGCCGATCCGGATCGGCCGCGGCCTGCCGTGCAAGCGATTCATACCATTCGATACGGGCGAATGGGCGACCCGTCGAAGAAGCGCGCGAGCTTGAACGGCGAAAGGTCGATCCCGGTGTCGTTACCGGCCAGCATGCCGGCAATCGCGTAACCGGCACCCGGCCCGAGGCCGAAGCCATGGCCGCTGAAACCCGTGGCGATGAAGAAGCCCGGCAAGGCCTCGGCTTCGTCGATGACGGGGACGACGTCGGGCGTGGTCTCCACCATTCCGGCCCAGGCCTCGACGATCGCGGTACCCTTGAGCTCGGGACAGGTAGCATCGAGGTTTGCGCGAATTTTCCGCACTATCCGCGGACTCGGCTTCGGGTCCAGGACGCGCACCTTTTCAAAAGGCGAGGGGGCGTCCAGCGGCCAGCGTGCCGGCAGCCTCCACTCGTCGAGAGATGCGCGCTCCACGGTCAGCCGCAAAACTTTCCACTCCTCCTTCAGTGCCGGCAGGAATTTGAAGGCATAGCGTATTGTCG
>CAZSKQ010000042.1:0-2638 GCA_964607425.1 uncultured Woeseiaceae bacterium | reverse complement strand
ACTTTCCACTCCTCCTTCAGTGCCGGCAGGAATTTGAAGGCATAGCGTATTGTCGAGGGGGTGATCGGGTGCTGGAGAATCGAACCGTGCGCCACGGTATAGCCGCCGTCCTGCCGCCGCCGAATACCGAGCTTGTTATCGAAGACGTTGGCATTCAGGATTTCCGGGCCCGGAGCGGTGCGCGCGACATTGCCCTTCACCTTGAGCTGGGGCAGCGCGATCCCCAGGGAGCGGCAGAACAACGAGGTCCAGGCGCCGGCGGCGCACAGCACGGTCGAGGTGCGGATCGTGCCGTGTTCCGTTACCACGCCCGACACCTTGCCGCCCGAAGTTTCGAGCCCGCGTACCGCGCAGGCAGTCAGGACAGTCGCGCCTGCTCGCACCGCCGCGCGTGCGATCGCGGGTGCCGCCTTGTGCGGCTCGGCGCGCCCGTCGCTCGCGGTGTACAGCGCGCCCGTCCAGCGGGATCCGCCGGGGACCTGTGCATCGAGCTCGCGACCCGTGATGATACGCGTATCGAGCCCGAACGGCTTCGCGGCGTCGATCCACGCGGCATATCGCTCGAGCTCCGCCTGCTTGCGCGCCATGAACAGGCAGCCGCCCTCGGTGAAGCCGACATCCTCGCCGATTTCCGCTTCAAGACCGCGCCAGATGCGCATGCTCTCGATCATCATCGGCAGTTCCCGCAAATCGCGGCCCTGTTGCCGAACCCAGCCCCAGTTCCGCCCGGACTGCTCGCCCGCGATGTGGCCTTTCTCGCACACCACCACGTCAATGCCTTGCTTCGCAAGGAACCAGGCGGTGGAGACCCCGACAATGCCGCCGCCGATGATTACGACGCCGGCGCTCGCCGGGCATCGCTCCGGCGGCTCGAGCGGTTTGCTCCAGGTTTGTGAGACCGTGTCTCTTGCAATCGCCGTATTCAGGGGAGAATTGACCTGGACGTGTGTAGTTAGTCTAATGCCGTTCGCGAACGAATAATTATACCCGCGAGGTGCAGCTTGATGTTCAGAGAATCCTGTATACGTAGCGTAGTGCTCGCCGGAAGTGCCGTACTGCTTGGCGCGTCCATGATCCTGTCGCCGGCGGGCGCGCAGGAAGGCGGTGATGCCGCGGCGGCCCTGGATGCCGCGATCGCCGGGGAGCACCGCAGCGACGAGAACCGGGCGCGCGATCGCTACCGGCATCCGAAAGAGACCTTGCTGTTCTTCGGCTTCCGGCCCGACATGACGGTTGTCGAGATGCTGCCGGGCGGCGGATGGTATACCGAGATTCTCGCGCCGGCACTGAAGGAAAACGGCAAGTTGTATGCGGCGCATAACGGTATGAACGATGGCTCTTACCAGCGCCGCAGCCTCGGCGCCTTCCTCGCCAAGATCGGTGCGGCGCCGGACGTGTACGGCGACGTCACGGTGACCGCGCTTTCATTCCCGCATGAGCTGGAAGTCGCGCCGCGCGGCACAGCCGATCTCGTGGTGACCTTCCGCAACGTGCACAACTGGTATTCGAGCGATGCCCCTTACAGCACGGTTACGCTCGGATTCAAGGCGATGTACGACGCCCTGAAACCGGGCGGTGTGCTCGGGGTAATCGACCACCGCTGGCCCGACCCGGAAACCGCGGAGGCGAATATCAAAAGCGGCTACGTCTCGCAGGAGCGCACGATCGAGATCGCCGAATCGGTCGGCTTCCGTTACGTTGGCAGCTCCGACGTGAATCGCAACCCCAAAGACACGCACGACCATCCGGGCGGCGTCTGGACATTGCCGCCGACGCTCAGGCTCGGCGATCAGGATCGCGACAAATACCTGGCAATCGGAGAGTCGGACCGCTTCACCATCAAGTTCGTCAAGCCGGAGGCGGAGAACGCCGGCTAGCAAGGGCGATGCGTGCCGGATTCGTCATGCTGGCCCTCCTGGCCGGCTGCGGGTCGCAGGAAGTGCTCATCCCGAAAAGCGGGGAGCCGCCCGCAGCGGTCGACTTCTCGGGCCAGTGGACGCTGCTCAGCGACGCCGAAGCCGAGCGGCGCCGGCTGAACGATGCCATTCGGCGCACCGATGGCATCGACGGTGGCGTAATCCTGCAACCGGCGGATGTGCGGCGCGGCGGCTACGTGCCGGAACGGCGCGATCGCCGTGGCGGGCTCGTGCATGTATTCCTGGAGCACGGACGCAGCCTGAAGATCACGCAGACGGGCTCTGCCATCTTCATCAGCTTCGATCGCGCCGTAGTGGAGGAATTCCGGTTCGGCGAGAACCGCGACGTGTCGGTAGGGCCGATAGTTGCCGCCCGCGTCTCCGGTTGGGAAGGCCAGGCGTACGTCGTGGAAACGCTGGACGACAACGGCATGAAGCTCACGGAGCGCTTCGAGCTGGCCGATGGGGGCGAGACCCTGCGCCGCACGATCGTGCTGCGCTCGCGCAAAGGCGAGACCGAGACCATCGTGCAGCTCTTCGACCGCACGGAATAACGGGGCGCTGCAGAAGCGCGCATTGCGCGCGATGCCCGGGCGGCAGTGGGTGGCATCGCGCGCAATGCGCGCTCCTACGGGGCGGCGGTGTCGGGTTGCGGGGTCGCCGGTAAGGGCTCGTATTGCGTCATTACCGCGCGCACGTGCACTTTGCCTTTGCGGCGCTGC
>CAZSKQ010000041.1:0-26685 GCA_964607425.1 uncultured Woeseiaceae bacterium | reverse complement strand
TGAAGATGATGCAGGGCGCCTGCTTCTTCGCCTGGTCGAACATGTCGCGCACGCGTGAGGCGCCGACGCCGACGAACATCTCGACGAAATCCGATCCGGAAATGGAGAAGAACGGCACCTTTGCCTCGCCGGCGATCGCTTTCGCAAGCAGCGTCTTGCCGGTGCCGGGGGGACCCACCATCAGCACGCCCTTCGGGATCTTGCCGCCGAGGCGCTGAAACTTGCTGGGGTCCTTGAGAAAGTCGACGATTTCGGCGACTTCGGCCTTGGCCTCGTCGACGCCCGCGACATCGGCGAACGTGATGCCTACCTGGTCCTCGCCGAGCAGCCGTGCCTTGCTCTTGCCGAAGGACATCGCGCCGCGTCCTCCGCCGCCGCCCTGCATCTGGCGCATGAAATAGATCCACACGCCGATCAGCAGCAGAATCGGGAACGAGCTGATGAGCAACTGGCCGATCAGGCTCTGCGACTCCGGTTCCTGGGCCGTGAAGTCGACGTCGTTCGCCTCGAGGATGCCGATCAACGTATTGTTATCGGTCTCCGGACTGATGGTGTAGTAACTGAGCGGAGTGCGATTGCCGTAGTTGATGCGCTTGCCGTCGAACTCCACGCGCTCGACGTTGCCCGACTTCACCTGCGCGAGAAAATGGGAGTAATCCTGCTTTTCCGGCGGCGGGCCGCTGACGCCCGAAAGCCCTTGCACCACCGAAAGCAATACGACGATGATGACGATAAAAACGAGAATGTTTTTAGTTAAATCGTTCACGGTGTGCTCAACGCTCTCTGCGTCCTTAGACTGTGTCTAACGATTAGACACTACTATAGTGCATAGTTGCCGGACTGTCGCGAAATCCGCGGCAGCTCACGGCTCACGCCTATTCTCGCATTGTTTGCCGAGCGCCACGAGGTACACCTCGCGGCTGCCGGGCCGCGAAGCCTTCGGCTTCACGATCCGCACGCGGGCAAATGCCGACCGGGCTTCGGCTACCAGCGCATCGGCGCCTTCGCCCTGGAAGAACTTGCAGACCAGGTTGCCGCCGGGACGCAGTAGCGCACGCGCCGTGGCGAGCGCCAACTCCGCGAGATACATCGATTTCGGCTGGTCGACCGCCCTGTTCCCACTGATATTGGGCGCCATATCGCTCATTACAAGGTCGGCCGGGGAGCCCCCCAGCGCCGCCTCCAGCGCCTGGAACACCCGTTCCTCGGTGAAGTCGCCCTGGATGAACTCGACCGACTCCAGCGCATCCATCGGCAGCACGTCCACCGCGACGATGCGCACCTCGCCCTGCAGGCGCGCCGCCACGTACTGGCTCCAGCCGCCGGGCGCGGCGCCCAGGTCGACACACAGCATGCCGCGGCGCAGCAGTTTTTCCTTGTCGAGGATCTGCTGTAGCTTGTAGACCGCGCGTGAGCGCCAGCCCTCGCGCCGGGCCTGTTTGACATAAGGATCGCGCTCCTGCCGGTCGCGCCAGCTGCCGCTGCTGCGCCGCGGTCGGCTCACGGCCGCCTGCTGCTAGAATAAATGACCATGCAGCTCTCGGAATCCCGGAAAAAGTTCCTGCGCGGGCTCGGACACCGGCTGAAGCCGGTAGTTTCCGTAGGCGGCTCCGGCGTCACGGATGCCCTACTGCGGGAGTTCAAGGCCACCATTGCCCACCACGAGCTCATCAAGGTCCGAATCCGCGCCGGCGACCGGGAGCGCCGCGACGCGATCATCGACGAGCTTTGCCGCCGCGGCGAAGCGGCACTCATCAGCCGCATCGGCAACGTCGCCCTGCTCTATCGGCCCAACCCGGACGAACCGAAGATCGCACTGCCGCCGGCGATGTAAGCGCATAACGTCGCAGGAGCGCGCATTGCGCGCGAGGCCTCGTTTTTAAGCGCGGTAGCATCGCGCGCAATGCGCGCTCCTGCGGTTCTATTCGTAGCGGACGCTGATGACCTCGTAATGCATGTCACCGCCGGGCGCGGAAAAAGTAACCTCGTCGCCTTCGTTGCGCCCGATCAGCGCGCGCGCGATAGGGGAGGTGAAGGAAATCATGCCGGCCTTCGCGTCCGCTTCATCCTCTCCGACGATCCGATACACCATCTCCTTGTCGTTCTGCACGTCGAGGAGTTCCACGGTCGAGCCGAACACGATCTTGCCCTTTGCATTAACCGTGGTGACGTCGATCACCTGGGTGTTGGAGAGCTTCGCCTCGATCTCCTTGATGCGGGCCTCGATGAAGCCTTGCTGTTCCTTCGCTGCGTGGTATTCGGCGTTCTCTTTGAGGTCCCCGTGCGCCCGCGCCTCGGCGATCGCGCGGATGACGTTCGGCCGATCCTGCGATTTCAGCTTCTTCAGCTCCTCGCGCAGCAGCTCCGCACCGCGCACCGTCATCGGCACCTTGTTCATGCCGCCACCTCTTTATGCAGGTCCTGCAGGCGATTCACTTCGCTGTCGTCCAGGTGCTCCAGCGCCTCGCATGTCGCGATGGCAGCATCGAGCGTGGTGTAGTACGTCACGTGGCGCCGTACCGCTTCCGCCCGAATAGAGCGTGATTCGGCAATCGCCTGCTTACCCTCGGTCGTATTCACTATCAACGAAAACTCATCATTTTTAATCATGTCGACGATGTGCGGCCGCCCTTCCCTCACCTTGTTGACGCGCCGGCAGGCAACGCCGGCCTCCGCCAACTCGTGGGCCGTGCCATCCGTGGCGACAATATCGAAGCCCATCGCAATCAGGATCTGCGCGAGCTCCACCGCTCCCTTCTTGTCCCGGTCCCTGACGGAAATGAGCGCCGTCCCCTTTCTCGGCAGCACTACCCCCGAGGCGAGCTGCGCCTTGGCATAAGCCTCGCCGAAGGAGCGCCCGACTCCCATGACCTCCCCGGTCGATTTCATTTCGGGGCCGAGGATGGGATCCGCGCCCGCGAACTTGATGAACGGAAACACCGATTCCTTGACCGAGAAATACGGTGGGATTCGCTGCTCCACGAAACCCTGGTTTGCCAGGGTTTGCCCAACCATAACACGAGCAGCGATCATCGCCAGCGGGATTCCCGTGGCTTTCGAGACGAAGGGGACGGTGCGCGAAGCGCGCGGGTTTACCTCCAGCAGATACACGACCTCGTTCTGGATGGCGAACTGCGTGTTCATGAGCCCCACGACGTTGAGGCCGCGAGCCAGCCGCTTCACCTGCTCGATGACGGTCGCCTGCAGCCCGGGCTTGAGGCTGAAGGGCGGCAGCGAGGAACCGGAATCGCCGGAATGCACGCCCGCCTGCTCGATGTGCTCCATTACGCCGCCGATCAGGACGCGCTCGCCATCGCACACCGCGTCGACGTCCACCTCGATCGCGAGGTCGAGAAAGCGGTCGAGCAGGACCGGGCTGTCGTGCGATACCTTGATCGCGGCTTCCATGTAAGCCGCGAGATCCTCCTCGCCGTGGACCAGCTCCATCGCGCGGCCGCCGAGCACGTAGGATGGCCGCACGATCAGCGGGTAACCGACGTCCGCGGCCATCGCGAGCGCCTCCTCGAAGCTGCGCGCGGTGCAGTTGGGAGGCTGTTTCAGGCCCAATTTGTCGACCAGCTTCTGGAAGCGTTCGCGGTCCTCGGCGAGATCGATCGAATCGGGGGACGTGCCGATGATCGGCGCGCCGGCTGCTTCCAGCTCCCGTGCAAGCTTCAGCGGCGTCTGGCCGCCGAACTGCACGATGACACCCTGCGGCTGCTCCTTGTCGATGATCGTCATGACGTCCTCGAACGTCAGCGGCTCGAAATACAGCCGGTCGGACGTGTCGTAATCCGTCGACACGGTTTCCGGATTGCAGTTGACCATGATGGTTTCATAGCCCGCTTCCTTCAGCGCGAAGGATGCATGCACGCAGCAATAGTCGAATTCGATGCCCTGCCCAACCCTGTTGGGACCGCCGCCCAGGATGAGAATTTTCGGGCGGTCGGTGGGATCCGCTTCGCATTCTTCTTCGTAGGTCGAATAGAGGTAAGCGGTCGAGGTCGCGAATTCCGCCGCGCAGGTATCGACGCGCTTGAACACGGGCGTGAGCCCCAGCTTCAGGCGGCGCTGCCGGATCGCGTTTTCCTTGACCCGTACCAGGCGGGCTAGCCGCGCGTCGGAGAAGCCCTTGCGTTTCAGCCGCCGGAGCCGCGCGTAATCCAGGCACGCGATGCCCTCCTCCCGCACCGTCTTCTCCTCCTCCACCAGGTCCGCGACCTGCGCGAGGAACCATGGATCGATGCCGGTGAGTTCCGCGATCTCGGCCATCGGCAACCCCTGCCGGAAGGCATCCGCGGTGTACCACAGCCGGTCGGCGCCCGGGTGGCGCAGCTCCATCCGCAGCTGGTCCGGGTCGAGCGGCGGCTGCTCGTCGAGACCGGTGACGCCGGTTTCGAGGCCGCGCAGCGCTTTCTGCAGCGATTCCTGGAACGTGCGGCCAATCGCCATGACCTCGCCTACCGATTTCATCTGCGTGGTAAGGCGATCGTTCGTACCCGGGAATTTTTCGAACGTGAAGCGCGGAATCTTCGTGACTACGTAATCGATCGTCGGCTCGAAAGAAGCCGGGGTCGCACCGCCCGTGATATCGTTTTCCAGCTCGTCCAGCGTATAGCCGACGGCGAGCTTCGCTGCGATCTTCGCGATCGGGAACCCGGTGGCTTTCGAGGCGAGCGCCGACGAGCGGGAGACCCGCGGATTCATTTCTATGACGATCATCCGCCCGTCTTCCGGGTTTACCGCGAACTGTACGTTCGAACCGCCGGTCTCGACGCCGATTTTGCGCAAGACCGCAATGGATGCATCGCGCATGCGCTGGTATTCCTTGTCGGTCAGCGTCTGCGCCGGCGCGACGGTGATCGAATCGCCGGTGTGCACGCCCATAGCGTCGACGTTCTCGATCGAGCAGACGATGATGCAGTTGTCCTTGCGGTCCCGCACCACCTCCATCTCGAATTCCTTCCAGCCGATCACCGACTCTTCGAGCAGGACCTCGTTCGTGGGGGACATCTCGAGCCCGTGCGCGACGATCTGCTCGAACTCTTCGCGGTTGTAGGCGATGCCGCCGCCGGTGCCGCCGAGCGTGAACGACGGACGGATAATCACGGGAAAGCCGATCTCCTTTTGTTTCTCGAGCGCCTCGTCCAGCGTATGCGCGATTTCCGCCCGCGCGACATCCAGGCCGATCTCGACCATGGCATCCTTGAACTTCTCGCGGTCTTCCGCCATATCGATGGCCTCGCGCGAGGCCGCGATTACCTCGACGCCGTAGCGCTCGAAGACACCCTCGCGCGCGAGGTCGAGGGCGCAGTTCAACGCCGTCTGGCCGCCCATCGTCGGCAGGAGCGCGTCGGGTCGCTCCTTGGCGATGATCCGCTCCAGGGCCATCCAGTGGACGGGTTCGATATAGACGGCGTCGGCAATCTCCGGATCGGTCATGATCGTTGCGGGATTGGAGTTGACGAGGATGACCCGATAGCCTTCCTCGCGCAGCGCCTTGCAGGCCTGCACTCCCGAATAATCGAACTCGCAGGCCTGCCCGATCACTATCGGGCCGGCGCCTATGATCAGGACGCTTTCGATGTCGGTGCGTTTTGGCAAGGTACTGTCGTCAGGTCGGGGACGCGCGTGGTCCGGTAAGAAGAAAAAGATGAATTATGATCGGCAGGCTGCTGATATTACTATCGTTTCCCTCCAGAAACGGCAGCCGGTTGCGCACGCCTCGCCTGCTCCATGTCGGCGATGAAGCGCTCGAACAGCGGCAGGAGATCGTGCGGTCCCGGACTCGCTTCCGGGTGCCCCTGGAAGGACATTGCCGGCCGGTCCGTGAGGGCTATGCCCTGCAGGGTGCCATCAAAGAGCGAGCGGTGAGTCGTCTGCACGTTCTCCGGGAGCGACGCTTCATCGACGGCGAAGCCGTGGTTCTGGGTGGTGATCAGCACCTGCCCCGTCTGCAGGTCGACGACAGGATGGTTCGCACCGTGATGCCCGAACTTCATCTTCACCGTTTTCGCGCCCACCGCAAGGGCGAGCAACTGGTGACCGAGGCAGATGCCGAACAGCGGGATCGACGCTGCCAAAAATTCCCGCGTCGCCTGGATGGCGTAGGTGCAGGGTTGCGGGTCGCCGGGACCGTTCGACAGCATGATGCCGTCCGGTGCCATCTTCATGGCCTCGGCCGCGGGCGTGGTCGCCGGTACCACCGTCATGCGGCAGTCGAGGTCGGACAGTATCTTCAGGATATTGCGCTTGATCCCGAAGTCGTAGGCCACGACGTGATATGGCGCGATGCGGCGGCTCATGATGCGTCCCCGCCTTGCGAACTCCGTGCCATGACACCACTGGTACGGACGCTCCGTCGTGACGAACTTCGCGAGGTCCATGCCCGAGATACCAGGGAACTTGCGCGCGTGCTGCACGGCAACCTGCGGATCCGCGTCGCCGGTCATGATGCAGCCGGACTGCGCACCTTTCTCGCGCAGGATGCGCGTCAGCTTGCGGGTGTCGACATCAGCGATCGCAACGGTGTTGCTGCCGAGGAGGAAGTCCGTGAAGCTCCGCTCGGCCCGCCAGCTGCTGGTCACCATCGAGCTGTCGCGCATGATTACCCCGGAGGCGAAAATTCGCGACGATTCCATGTCCTCGCTGTTGACGCCGGTATTGCCGATGTGCGGATACGTGAGGGTGACGATCTGCCGGCAGTAAGACGGATCGGTCAGGATCTCCTGGTAACCCGTCATCGCGGTGTTGAACACGACCTCGCCGATCGTTTTCCCGTCAGTCCCGACGGAAGTACCGTGAAAGACCGTTCCGTCTTCGAGCGCCAGGACAGCAGGTGTCGTCAAGGATAATCCTCTGGAAATCAATCAGGCCGAGGGGCAGATGCACAAAAGCGGAAGGACTTCTGGCCCTCCCGCCTTGTGTCGCCAGGACTCGGCGAAGGAATAGTTTACTGAACCCGGCTCCTGCGTGCTACTGCGACTCGCGGTTACGAGCCGCACGCGGCAAGATCGCGCATGCCGTAGAACCCGGGCTGCTGCAGCAGAAGCCAACGCGCCGCTTGTAGCGCACCCAGCGCGAAAACCCGCCGCTGCCGCACCCGGTGCGCGAGCTCCAGTGTCTCTCCTTGGGAGCGAAAAAGCACGGTGTGCTCTCCCGGATTTTCGCCCGCACGGACGGCCGAGAACAGGATCTCGCCAGGGGACCGGCGCTCCGCCAACCGACCTTCCTCGTAGCGGTAGACACGTTCGAAATCCTGCCCGCGCGCCGCGGCAAGCGCCTCGCCCAGCTTCAACGCAGTGCCCGAGGGCGCGTCGAGCTTGTGGACGTGATGCGTCTCGTGGATCTCGGCGACGAACTCGGGGCCGAGGGCGGCGGCCGCCCGGCGCACCAGGTCATCCAGCACGGCCATGCCGAAGCTCATGTTGCGGTCGTAGAGGACCGGCACGGAGCGGGATGCCTCACGGAGCTGCCGCAATGCATCGTCGCCGAGGCCGCTGACACCGCACACCAGCGGCTTCCGGAGGCGAACCACCGAGTCCGCGACCCTTGGTGTGGCCGTTGGCAGCGTGAAATCGACGGCGACGTCGCCCGCACCGAGCACCGCGTCAAGATCGGCGCTGACGACGGCTGCACCGATGATGAGGTCCGCGGCGGCCGGCTTCCCGTCCCGCCGCCACCAGCCGGCAAGCTCGAGATCCTCACTCGCCGCTATGGCGCGAATGAGTTCCTGCCCCATGCGCCCCGCACCCAATACACTTATCGTCTGCATGACTTGGTGTAACCGGACAGGACACTAAGGGCTTATGCGGTCGAAAAAGCGTTTGACCGTATCCATCCAGCCCCTGGAGCGCGGATTGTGCTTGTCGCCGCCGGCGCTTATCGACGCATCTAGCCGGCGCAGCAGTTCTTTCTGGTCGTCCGTGAGCCCTACCGGCGTTTCCACCACGACCCGGGCAAAGAGGTCGCCCTGGCGCGGATCGCGGACGGTGGTGACTCCTTTGTTCCGGAGGCGGAACACCTTGCCGGACTGGGTGCCGGCCGGCACCTTGAGCGACACGTGGCCGTCGAGGGTCGGCAGCTCGATCTCGCCCCCCAGGGTCACGGTCGCGAAGCTCACCGGCACCTCGCACGTCAGGTCCGCGCCGTCGCGCACGAAAAGCTTGTGGGGGTTGACGCGTATCTCGACGTAGAGGTCGCCCGGCGGTCCTCCGTTGCGTCCGGCCTCGCCCTCGCCCGTCAGGCGAATGCGATCGCCGTCATCGACGCCGGGGGGCACCTTGACCGACAGCTTCCTGACCTTGGCCGTGCGACCCCGGCCGTGGCAGGTGCTGCAAGGATCGGTAATGACCGTTCCGCTGCCCTTGCAGGCGGGACAGGTCTGCTGGATCGAGAAGAAGCCCTGCTGCATCCGCACCTGCCCGATACCGGCGCAGGTGCTGCACTGCACCGGCTCCGAGCCCTTCGCGGCGCCGCTGCCGTCGCAGTCTTCGCAAGTCACCTGCGTCGGCACTTCGATAGTAACGTCGTCGCCCGCGACCGCACGCTCGAGATCCAGCCTGAGCTCGTAGGCAAGGTCGGCGCCGCGGAACACCTGGGCCCGGCCGCGCCGCCCGCCGCCGAAAATGTCCCCGAACACGTCGCCGAAGATGTCGCTGAACCCCTCCGCGCCGAATCCGCCGGCGCCTGCGCCGGCACGGCCGCGGCCGAGGCCTGCGTGGCCGAACTGGTCGTAGGCGGCGCGCTTTTCGACGTTATTCAGGACTTCGTAGGCTTCCCGGACCTCGCGGAACTTGCGCGACGCGTCCGCGTCATCCTTGTTCCGGTCCGGGTGATGCTTCATGGCAAGGCGGCGGTACGCCTTTTTGATTTCCTGGTTGGATGCCGTCCTGGCTACTCCCAGGATTTCGTAGTAGTCGCGTTTTGCCATAAGCCTTCAGATTTTTTTGTCCCCCTGGAGCCGCCATCGCAGGCGGCCGGCAAAGAGCAGGCCGACGCTCGTCGGCACCCATTTTGAATCGAGTGCCACGGAGCTTCGGTCAGCCCTTAACCGGCCGCCCGCACTGACGGGCTCCAACGGGAGCCTTCATGCTCCCTCGAGGCGGAACGATCAACCGGACTTGGACTTCCGGTCGTCGTCGACCTCCTCGAACTCCGCGTCCACGACGTCGTCGGACGATGCACCGGCGCCGTCGCCCTCGCCCGCCGTATCCGACGTGCCCGGACGGCCTTCCTCGGCGTACAGCTTCTGCGCCACCGCGGCGGATGCCTGCGCCAGGGCGTTCGTCTTGCGCTCGATCGCATCCTTGTCGTCGCTCTCGAGTGCCGACTTCAGGTCCGAGATCGCCGATTCGATCGCATGCCGCTCCTCGCCAGACGCCTTCTCGCCGAGTTCCTTCAGCGATTTCTCGGACGCGTGGATCAGGGCATCGGCCTGGTTCCGCGCGTCGACCAGCTCGCGGAACTTCTTGTCTTCCTCGGCGTGGCTGGCGGCATCCGAGACCATCTTCTCGATTTCGTCCTCGGAGAGGCCGCTCGAAGCCTTGATGACGATGTTCTGGCTCTTGCCGGTGGCCTTGTCCCTGGCCGAGACGTTCAGGATACCGTTGGCATCGATATCGAACGTGACTTCGATCTGCGGCATGCCCCGCGGCGCCGGCGGAATGTCGGTGAGATCGAAGCGGCCAAGCGACTTGTTGTCAACGGCCCGCTCGCGCTCACCCTGCAGCACGTGAATGGTCACGGCCGTCTGGTTGTCGTCGGCGGTCGAAAACACCTGCTCCGCGTTCGCGGGAATGGTCGTGTTCTTCTCGATGAGCTTCGTCATCACGCCGCCCAGGGTCTCGATACCGAGAGACAGCGGCGTCACGTCGAGCAGCAGCACGTCCTTGACGTCACCGGAGAGCACACCGCCCTGGATAGCGGCACCCAGTGCCACTGCTTCGTCCGGGTTGACGTCGCGGCGCGGCTCGCGGCCGAAGAAATTCTGCACCGATTCCTGCACCTTGGGCATGCGAGTCTGGCCGCCGACGAGAATCACGTCGTTGATCTCGTTGACCTTGAGGCCCGCATCCTTGAGCGCGGTCCTGCACGGCCCGATCGTACGCTCGATCAGTTCGTCGACCAGCGACTCGAGTTTCGCGCGGGTCAGCCGGATGTTCAGGTGCTTCGGACCGGACTGGTCGGCCGTGATGTACGGCAGGTTTACCTCGGTTTGCTGCGCGGACGACAGCTCGATCTTGGCCTTCTCCGAAGCTTCCTTCAGCCGCTGCATCGCGAGCGGGTCCGTGGTGATATCGACGCCGGACTCCTTCTGGAATTCGGAGGTCAGGTACTGGATGATCCGGTTGTCGAAGTCCTCGCCGCCCAGGAACGTGTCGCCGTTGGTCGCCAGCACTTCGAACTGGTGCTCGCCGTCCACTTCGGCGATCTCGATGATCGAGATGTCGAACGTGCCGCCGCCCAGGTCGTACACGGCGATCTTGGCATCGCCGCGCTTCTTGTCCATGCCGTAAGCGAGCGCGGCCGCGGTCGGCTCGTTGATGATGCGCTTGACGTCCAGCCCGGCAATCTTGCCGGCGTCCTTGGTCGCCTGGCGCTGGGAATCGTTGAAGTAGGCAGGCACCGTGACCACCGCCTCGGTGACCTTCTCGCCGAGGTAGTCCTCGGCCGTCTTCTTCATCTTCATCAGCACCCGCGCGGAGATCTCCGGCGGCGCCATCTTCTTGCCGTTTACGTCGACCCAGGCGTCGCCGTTGTCGGCCTCGACGATCTTGTACGGAACCATCTTGATGTCCCGCTGCACCACTTCATCGCGGAAGCGGCGGCCGATCAGCCGCTTCACGGCAAACAGCGTGTTGTGGGGGTTGGTAACCGCCTGGCGTTTCGCCGCCTGCCCCACCAGCACCTCGCCATCCTTGCTGAAGGCGACGATGGACGGGGTTGTACGATCGCCCTCGCTGTTCTCTATCACTTTGGGCTTGTCGCCCTCCATAACGGCAACACACGAGTTGGTGGTACCAAGGTCGATACCGATCACTTTACTCATAGCCATTGATCTCCGAATCCAGTGCAACCTTGCGGCATTTCAGCGAAGTGGGGCCGGGAACCAGCCGTTTCAAGCAGAATCCGCAGCATTTTCAGCTTCCGTCGGCCGCGGCCGCGACCACGACGCGGGCGGGCCGCAGCAGCCGCCCGTTGAGGGTATAACCCTTCTGGTACACCGTGAGCACCGTGTCCGGCTCGACCTCGTCCGACGGCTGGGTGGTCATGGCCTCGTGCAGGTGCGGGTCGAAGGGCTCGCCCTCCGGATTCACTTCGGTCACGCCGAAGCGCTCCAGTGTCGCAGCAAGCTGCTTCAGGGTATTGCGGCTGCCTTCGAGCAGGCTCTCGACGTCCGTCGTCTCCGTCGCGGCGGCGAGACCCAGCTCCAGGCTGTCCTTCACGGCCAAAAGCTCGGTGGCGAAGCGCTCGATGGCGAACTTGCGGGCGTTCTCCAGGTCGCGCTCGGCCCGCTTGCGTACGTTCTCGAGCTCCGCGGCCGCGCGCAGGTACCGGTCCCAGTTCTCGTCGGCCCGCGCCTTCTCGGCTTCGCAGGCCGCCTGCGGATCCTCCATCGCTTCCGGGTCCAGCGGAGCGGGCGCGTCGCGGCCGCCGGGCGCGCCGGTCGGCCGCTCGTCGGCCGAAGCCTCGTCCCGCCAGTCTTCTCCTGCCGCTCCGCGCTCTTCGCGACGGCTGCCGTAGCCGGGGTTTCCACTCATGTTCGATACGCTCCGGTCAGATTAAACGGTAAGCGAGCCACCGGCCTGCAGGAGCGCGCTTTGCGCGCGACGCGCCGTACCGGCCGGCGGGTCCGCGCAATGCGCGCTCCTGCAGGGAACCGGTGGCCCCGCCGTGGAAGACGTTGGGGACCGCCAGGACGATTTCAACCGTTCACGACCCATCCGCGGGCGGCGGCAGGCTGGCCTTCAGGGCCGCGCTCAGGAGACGGGCAGTCACGTCGACGATCGGCACAACGCGGTCATAGGCCATGCGGGTCGGGCCGATCACGCCGAGCACGCCAATAGCCTCGTCATTCGCCTGGTAAGGCGCCGTCACGACGCTGCAGTTGTCGAGAATCCGGTAACCGGACTCCTCGCCGATGAACACCTGTACGCCGGTCGCATTGATGCTGCGGTCGAGCAGGTCCAGCATGAAGCGCTTGCGGGAGAACGCCTCGAAAAGGCGTCGCAGGGTATCGAGGTCCGACAGCTCGGCGAAGCCCATGAGGTTGGTCTCGCCAGCCAGTCGGAACTCCTCCTTCGATGTCGTGGCACCGCTCATGGCCGTCTGTGCCACCGCGATGATGTCGTGCATCGCCTGGTTCATCGAGTTCCGCGTGGTTTCGAGGTCCGCGAGCAGGCGTTCCCGGATCCGCAGCAGGTCAGTCCCCGCATAGTTCTCGTTCATGTAGTTGGACGCGCGCTGCAGTTCATCCGCGGAATAAGCCCGTTCCGTATGCACGATGCGGTTCTGAACCTCGCGATCGTTGATGACGAGGATGGCGAGCACGCGCCGTTCGGACAGTCCCAGGAACTCTATTTGTCGCAGCACCGCGTAAGGGGTCCGGGGCAGCGTCACAACGCCGGCCATGCTGGTGAGCTTTGACAGCAGGTTCGTCACGAGGTCGAGCAGCTCATCCGGATCGTCGTACTGGTTTTCGAGCTGCGCCTTGAGCTTCTCGAGGTCGCCGCCGCGCGGCTGCTTGTAACGCACGAGCGAGTCCACGAACAGGCGATAACCGCGGGGCGTCGGTACGCGTCCGGCGGACGTGTGCGGCGTGGAGACAAACCCCAGGTCCTCGAGCTCCGACATGACGTTGCGGATCGTCGCCGGGCTCAGGTCGAGCTTCGAATCGCGGGAGAGCGTTTGCGAGCCGACCGGCTGGCCGTCGCGAATGAAGCGCTGGATCAGCACCTTCAGCAGGTACTGGGCGCGTTCGTTCGGCAGTTTTGTCACTGTTTCGGACATCGGCGCCATTGTGTAAGCGCGGCTGAGAAAAATCCACCCGGGCCCGCGCGCAGGCTTGCCATCCCGGCGATCGGTACCGGGTGGGCGCAAGCAGGCCGGCGCCGATTTCCGGGAACGAGGCGTTGTCCGGCACGGCCCGCACGGCGGAGCTTCGACATCGCCGATCAGTGGGCGAACGCCTGAAATTCGCCGCTTGGCGCCCGCGCGGCCGTCTGCAACAATGTTCGGGGTCGCGGGGGCCGGTCGTACCATGGACAATGAATTCAGAACAGTGGGCCTGCTCGGCCGGGTTGAAGACCCGCGGGTTGCGGAACCCATGTCGGCGCTGGCCGGGCACCTGGAGCGCGCGGGCATCACCGTTATGGCTACGCCGCGGGCATCGCTCCCGCCGCCGGTGGAAGCCGTCGCGGAAGCGGAGCTCGCGGCGCGCGCGGATCTCATCGTCGCGATCGGCGGCGACGGCACCATGCTCTACGCCGCTGCGCTCGGGCGCGAGCGGGACGTACCGCTGCTGGGCGTCAATCGCGGGCGGCTCGGGTTTCTCGCGGACGTCACGCCCGACGAGATGCTGAACTGCCTGGACCAGGTGCTGCGCGGCGAGTACGTGCGCGAATCGCGGCTCATGCTGACAGCGCGGATCATCGCGCCGGATGGCCGTGTCAGCACCGCGGTCGCCCTGAACGACATCGTGCTGCAGCGGCGCGGCACGGGCCGCATGGTGGATTTCGAAACCCGCATCGGGGACCGCTACGTCAACACCCATTCCGGCGACGGGCTGATCGTCGCCACACCAACCGGGTCGACCGCCTATGCCCTCAGTTGCGGCGGCCCGATCATCGAGCCGGCGCTGAACGCGGTGGTCGTCGTGCCCATCTGCCCGCACACCCTGAACGATCGGCCCATCGTCATTCCCTCGCAGCGTGAAATCGAGGTGCGGCTGCTCGCCTTCAGTGACAGCCAGGCCGAGGTCGTGATCGACGGGCATGTGCTCGGCGCTCTCGAACCGGACGACCGGCTGCTGGTGGCCGAGGCGGACAAGCGCATTACCCTGATTCATCCGCCCGGCTACGATTATTTCGACATCCTGCGCTCGAAGCTCCACTGGGGCCGCGACAGCCGCGTCCGGACCGGTGGTGCCGACACCGCGCCGCGCCGGAAATGCTGAGGCGCCTGCAGGTCCGCAACTTCGCGATCGTCGACGAGGTCGAGGTCGAGTTTGGGCCCGGCATGACCGTGCTGACGGGCGAAACCGGCGCCGGCAAGTCCATCCTGGTCGATGCGCTGGGGCTCGTGCTCGGCGAGCGAGGCGGCGCCGGGCTGGCCCGCAGCGGCAGCCGGCGCGCGGAATTGGCCGCGGAATTCGACGTTGCGCACCAGCCGCCGGTGCGGGAGTGGCTCGCGGAGCAATCGCTCGACCTAAATGATGAGTGCCTGATTCGCCGCGTGATCGGCGATGACGGGCGCTCGCGCGCCTTCATCAACGGCAACCCCGTGCCGCTCACCAGCCTGAAAGCGCTGGGCGAAATGCTGGTGGACATCCATGGGCAGCACTTCCACCAGTCGCTGGGTCGTCCGGCGGTCCAGCGGGACCTGCTCGATCATTATGGCGGCCTCACGCCGCAGCGGGACAACGTCGCGACGGCGTACGAGGCCTGGCAGTCGCTCGCGCACCGCCTCGCTGAGCTGGAGGCGGCGGAAGTCGACCGGGCATCGCGCCTCGACCTGCTGACGTTCCAGTCGCAGGAACTGGAAGCGCTGGATCTGCAGCCGGGCGAGCACGACGAGCTGCGCGCCGAGCGCGAGCGCTTCCGGAACAGCGCGCAACTGGCGGAGAGCGTCACCGGCGCTCTCGATGCGCTCTCGGAGAACGACGAGGCGAGCGTCCAGGCACTGCTGGCAGCCGCCGGGCACGCCCTGGATGCCGCTGCCGCGATAGATCCCCGGCTCGAGCCGGTGCGCCGCTTCATCGAGGAAGCCGCGATCCAGGCGGCGGAGGCCGCCGATGCGCTGCGGCGCTACGGCGATTCGCTGGATTCCGACCCGGAACGGCGCGACCGGGTAGAGGAGCGGCTGGATGCCGTGCGGGAGATCGCGCGCAAGCACCGCGTGGAGCCGGAAGCGTTGCCTGCGCTCCGCGAGCGCCTGCTGCGGCAGCTCGAGGAGCTGGCCAACGCTGAGGCCACCGGCGCGCGGCTGCGTAAGGAAGCCGGCGCCGCGCGGCAGGCATTTATCGCCGCGGCAGAAGTGCTGTCGGCGGCGCGCCGCAAGGCCGCAAGCGCGTTCGCCGCCGAGGTCACGGAAGCCATGCGCGGGCTCGGCATGCCGGAAGGCGTGTTCGAGATAGCGCTGGCGCGCCGCCAGCCCGAGGCTGCCGGCGCGGCGGGGCTGGACGAGATCGCTTACCTCATCAGCGCGAACGCCGGGCAGCCGCCGATGCCGCTGTCGAAAGTGGCCTCTGGCGGCGAGCTGTCGCGCATGAGCCTTGCCATACAGGTCATCGCGAGCGACGGCAGCGCGATTCCCACGATGGTGTTCGACGAAGTGGACGCCGGCGTCGGCGGCGGTGTGGCCGAAATGGTCGGCCGCCGGCTGATGGCGCTGGGGGAGTCGCGCCAGGTACTGTGCGTCACCCACCTGCCGCAGGTCGCGAGCCTGGCCGGCGGACACTTGCGCGTGGTGAAGCTCAGCGACGGCAAAGTCACGCGCACCGCGGTCACCCGGCTCACCGACGGCGAGCGGGTGGAAGAGATCGCGAGAATGCTCGGCGGCGTCAGGATCACCCGCCGCACCCGCGATCACGCGGCGGAGATGCTGGGCAGCGCCCGCCGGGTAAATCGCGCCGTGCGATAACCGTGATCTTCAGCTTTTCCGCGGCCGAACGTACAGCACCAGGCTGTGGTCGATCAGGTCGAAGTCGTGCTTCCTCGCGATCTCGTGCTGCAGGCGCTCGATTTCCTCGTTGGTGAACTCAATGACGTCGCCTGTCTCCACGCACACCATGTGGTCGTGGTGCTCGCCTTCGTCGATCTCGAACACCGAGTGTCCGCCTTCAAAGTTGTGTCGCGTCACGAGGCCGGCGGATTCGAACTGGGTGAGAACGCGGTAGACAGTGGCGAGACCAATGTCCTCGCCGGTATCGAGGAGTTCCTTGTAGATGTCTTCCGCGCTCAGGTGCCGCTGCTCGTTGCCCTCGAGAATCTCGAGAATCTTGAGCCTCGGCAGCGTCACCTTGAGACCGGCTTTACGAAGTTCCTGACGTTGCAACATCGGCGAGGACCCCACTGGCGGCGCATCTATCCCGGCAAAAGCCAAGAAGGTATGATTCGCGCTTATTATACGCGGGTGGCGAGGACGCTTCACTCCCGGCGGCAATTCACGCCGGAGCGCGGTCGCGTTTTCCGCCCAGATCGGGTCCGTCGCAACATGCACAAACTTTTGCTTGGCACGATTTTCCTCGTTCTCGCAGCGGGCGCGGGCGGCTGCGTCTACCAGCCCGCGCTGTCGCAAGGCAACCTGCTGAAACCGGAAGACGTCGAGCAGCTGAAGGTGGGCATGACGCGCGGCCAGGTCCGGTTCCTGCTGGGCACGCCGATGATCGACGACCCGTTTCACGAGGAACGCTGGGATTACGTGTATTACCTGAGACTCGGTCGCGGCGACCCGTCGTTCACGCGCTGGATCACCGTCATCTTCGAAGGCGACACCGTCGCCGAGATCCAGAAGCACGATAACTTCGACCCTGACGTGTAGGAGCGCGCACCGGTCGAAACCTCAACGAGCTTTCCCCATCGACTTGCCTTGCGCCGCCAGCTCCCGCCGCGCTGCCTGCGGATCCAGCTTCAACGGGCGGTAGATCTCCACCCGGTCCCCGTCGTGCAGGCGCCGGCCGCGTTCGACTACCTGTCCCCACACACCCACCGCGCAGCGCGCGAGGTCATGCTGCGGAAACTTCCCCGCGATCCCGGACTGCTCGATGGCCTGCGCCACGGTGGTACCCTCCGCTACTGCGAGAGCCACCAGCTCCTGTTGCTCCGGCAACGCGTACACCACCTCGACCTGCAAGGTGACTTCACCGTGCGGCGCCATGCGTTTTACCCATAGACCGCCGCGGCGCGCCGGGTGAAGGCGTCCACGAGCGCCTTCATTATGTCCTCGAAGAAGCGGCCGAACATCACGTCGACAATGCGGCTGTCGAACTCGAACTCGAGCTCCAGCGAGACCTCGCAGCCCTCGCCGGCAATGTCGCGGAACCGCCAGCCGCCGTCGAGGTGCCGGAACGGGCCGTCCACCAGCGCCATGTCGATCGCGGCGTACGGCTTCCGGGTATTGCGGGTGGTAAAGCGCTTGCTGAACCCGCCCTTTTGCAGCTCCAGGGTGGCCACCACGGTTCCGGCGTCGCGGCTCTGCACGCTGGCGTCGTTGCACCACGGCAGGAACTCCGGGTAGGCCTCGACGCGGTCCACGAGCTCGAACATTTCCTGCGCCGAATGCGGCACGAGCGCCGTGCGCCTGACCTTACGCATGCCGTAGCGTCCCCACTTCCGCCGTTCGCCATTGCGGGCGAGCGCTGCAAGAATCAGTCATTTCCGCTCTCATTGGGGCGCCGGGATGCGACATCGGCCGCGATTCTGTCGGAATCCCCCTACCCTGACAACCAAGTCCCGTATAATCCCGGGCCGCGCGCCGCCAGGCCACGGTGGTCCATGAGCAAATCCCCGGAAAACAAAAAGCCGTCCAGCACGATCGCGGTCAACAAGAGAGCGCGGCACGACTATTTCATCGAGGATACCTTCGAGGCCGGCCTTGCGCTCGAAGGCTGGGAAGTAAAGAGCCTGCGCGCCGGCCGCGCGCAGCTGACGGAAAGCTACGTCCACGTCCGCGAGGGCGAGGCCTGGCTGCTTGGCGCCCATATCACGCCGCTGAGCACCGCCTCGACGCACATACACCCGGACCCTACCCGCACGCGCAAGCTCCTGCTGCATCGGCACGAGCTCGACCGGCTGGTCGGCGCCGTCGAGCGCAAGGGCTACACCCTGGTACCGCTGAACCTCCACTGGAGCCGCGGACGCGCCAAGCTGGAAGTCGGGCTCGCCAAGGGCAAGAAGCAGCACGACAAGCGGGCCACGACCAAGGAGCGGGACTGGCAACGCCAGAAAGCCCGCATCCTTAAATCCTCTAATCAATAACTTACATTGCCATCGTGCAGGAGCCCGCCATGCGGGCGACCTGGGCGGGAGATCGCCGGCCCCTTGACAGCCGCCCGCGAGACCGCCCAAATCGATTGCCGCCTTGTAATTCCGGCGGTTGCCCATACACTACCCGCACGGCGGCGGGGTTTTTCCCGACGCCGTTTGTACAGGGGGCGACACGGCTTCGACGGAGGTCGCGAAACTCCGGGTGCATGCCGAGGGACAGATCACCTCGTAAATCCAGCTGTAAAACCTATAGTTGCCAACGACGACAACTACGCACTAGCTGCTTAAAAACCAGCCTTAGTGCCCTCTGACCGGATCGTGCTCGTGCGTCCGGATTCCAGGGGTCATCTACACGGGATCGCGGCGAGGGCATGCTCTGGGCCCAAACCGCTAAAACCTTGCAGAGCTGGCTGCGGGTCTTCCCTGTCCGTCGGGTAGCCCGTAGCGAGATCAAAGGCGGAATAAGCATGTAGAGCACGGAACGTAGGGCTTGCGGACGCGGGTTCGATCAACGCACAGGTCGCCTTTGCGGGTAACCGCAAAGTGAACACGGGGCTCACATCGGCGAACCCTGACGGCGCTTTCGAAGGATCGGAAGCGGCATGGCAACGCCGAGGGGTAGCAAGCGGGCCAACCGCAGGGCTGCCCTGTAGAGACTCATAGGCTCGCCGGGCTTTGACAGCCGGGCGGGTACTAGGATTCGGCTTACGCCGGATAACACGCCCCGCGCCCGGGCAACCGGGTGAAGGCATAGTCCAGGCCGCATCGAAAGATGCGGAATCACTGTCCCGCCGCCTCCACCAATTTTGCGGCTTCGACACGGAAGGTCGGGGCCGGTTTGCGCGCTTGCATTTGGCGGCTCTTGTCCATACATCCGGGGTTTCACCTTACGGTCGCGCAACACCCGGACTGAACGATGATACCGCTTTCCATTCTCGATCTCGTCCGCATCACCGAGGACACGGACGCAGGTGCGGCGCTCGACAACGCGCGCGAGCTTGCCGCCCACGCTGAAGACTGGGGGTATCGCCGCTTCTGGGTTGCCGAGCACCACAACATCCCGAGCATCGCGAGCGCGGCAACCTCGGTCGTCATCGGGCACATTGCGGCCGGCACGAAGTCGATCCGCGTTGGCGCCGGCGGCATCATGCTGCCGAATCACTCTCCCCTCGTGATCGCCGAGCAGTTCGGCACCCTGGCAACGCTGTTCCCTGGCCGCATCGACCTCGGACTCGGCCGCGCTCCGGGCACCGATCAGCTGACGGTGCGCGCACTGCGGCGCTCGCCGGCTTCCGCCGACAGCTTTCCACAGGACGTGCTCGAGCTGCAGGCGCTGCTCGCGCCGGCTCAGCCCGGCCAGGCCGTGCGGGCGGTCCCCGGCGCGGGCACCCGGGTGCCGCTGTGGATCCTCGGCTCGAGCCACTTCGGTGCGGCGCTCGCGGCCGAGCTCGGCCTGCCCTACTCGTTCGCCGCGCATTTCGCGCCGCAGCAGCTGCTGAGCGCGCTCGAAATCTACCGCAGCCGCTTCAAGCCGTCGGATCAGCTCGACCAACCGTACGCGATGATCGGCGTAAACATTATCGCCGCCGATACGGACGACGAAGCACGTCGCCTCGCGACCACTCAGCAGATGTCGTTCGTCAACCTGTTGCGCAACGAAACGCGCGGCCTGAGCCAGCCGCCGATCGACGACATCGAGCGCTACTGGAGCCCGCTGGAGAAGGCCCAGGTCTCGCAGATGCTGTCGCGCTCGATCGTCGGAGCGCCGGACACGGTCCGCGACGGTATCGCTGCCCTGGTCGAGGAAACCGGCGCCGACGAGCTGATCGTGGTATCCGACGTTTACGAGCACGCCGCGCGGCTGCACTCCTTCGAACTCATCAGCGGCGTTTGACCTGCCGCAACGGTGCTTCCCGCCCGGGGCATGCTCGGGCTAGAATGCCGGCGAGCGCGACCTTGGGGGGTCACGCCATGCTTGGGGCATCGCACAACAATGTTCAATTTGTCATACCGCTCGATCGTGTTCGCGTTCGGCCTCTCGATAGCTGTTGCCGTCGCGTCGCTGCAGGGCGTCTCCATGCTGGAGGTCGCGAAGACGGCGCTGGTGGCCTGCATCGTCTTCCTGGGATTCATTGTCGGTGAAGCCGCGATGGGGCGCGTGCAGAAGAAAGCCGTGGCGAAACGCCGCAGGAACGACAGGCAGCCGTAGCCGGCAAGTCACGCAAAGCCATGTTCGCCGCGCTTTGCAAGGGTGAGCCGCCGCTGGGAGGCGGTTTCACGCCCTGTCGTACCGTAGCCGTTCGCTACGGCTCACCATCCACAACCCCACCGTGAGCAGCGGCACGACGTAGATCCCGAGCGACACCCAGGCCACGGATCCGTATCCCTTCGCCACCAGGGCAACAATCCCGAGCTTTGCCAGGAGCAAGCTCGCGATAATCGAGGCGCCGGCCACCGTCCCGCGAGCGGCCGGGGTCAGGTGGCGTCCATGGCGGCCTTGCCACCAGGCGTCCAGGCGCTCATTTATGCCGTGCAGCACTCCAACCCCGGTCTGCGCGATCGTGCCGAACAGCACGATCACGTAGATCGGCATCAACATCGAAATTCCGGACTGCTGGATCATCCACCACGTCGGCAGCAACTCCTGCAGCACGCTCGGATACTCGGCCATGAACGTAACGTGGTACACGACGGCCGGCAACGCGCCCATCAGCCCGGCGACCAGGCCGGCGCCCCAGGCCTGCCGCCGGCTCGCAATGTGTTCGGCGGAGTAAAGCAGCAGCGGGCCGACGAATACGCTGTACAGGGCGAACTGCAGGGCATTGCCTGCCCAGCTCCAGTCGCCGGACTGGACAAAAGCTGTGACCCTGAATGTCGTCACGATGGCGTCGCCGTACTGCAGAACGATCAGCACGCCGTACGCTATCAGCAGCGCACTCATGACGAGTCCGCCGAAGGTCAGGCTCCAGGCAACCCATTCGCGCCCGCAGTAAGCAAGCACGGTAACGATCAACAGCATTAACACAACCCCGACACTGACCGGCCAACCGAAGCTGTCCGCCAGAATCTCGCCGGCGACGGAGCTCGCCACCGCCAGCAAAAGGATCAGCCCCAGGATCAGCACCACCTCGTAAAGCAGCCATCCGGGGCCCACGAGGCGCTGGAAGAACGAGCGGTAGTCGCGCAAGCCGAAGGTGTACGCAAGATCGAAAGTCGCGGCCAGCACGAGTCCCATGAACAACCCCATCAGCAACGCGCCGGCCAGGCCGCCGGCCGCGCCGTGGACGCTGAGCCATTGCGCGACTTCGCGGCCGGAACCGTAGCCGCCGCCGACGATGACCGATTGAAAAACGCCGCCAGGTACGATCCAGACCCTGACCCAGGCGTTCAATGCTTACGACTCTCGCGTGCCGCTGCTTCCCGGAGCAGCCCGTCGGCGGCCCGAGCTGAGCTCGTCCGTCACGGTAGCTACGATGGGAGACCGGGTGGACACGTTGTCCAGCAGCGTGAGTGCCGCGGCGGTGTCATTCAGCGTATCGACGATGGGCAATCCAGGGAAAAGGGTTCGATGCCAGATGACTGCGACCATCTCGGCGAGCTGCTCGTCGGTAGGCGCCAGCCTTGCAACCAGGTCGAGGAATGCAGGATCGTCTCCGGAAGCGATAAGGCGCATCAATTCGTCCTGCATGGCCGCAAGCGCATACACGGCCAGGAGCAAGATGTCCGGGTCGATGGCATTGTCCGGATAGCGCTGTATCAATTCGGTCGCCACCCTCTCCAGAAGCTCCCGATTCTTGGCTCGCCAGAGATGCGCGAACTCGGCGTCGTGATCGCCGAACTGCAGGATACAACGGACGAGTCCCGCGTTTGCCCGCTGGGCGCGGAACCAGAACAGCCTGGCGCGACGAATGGCGTCAAACGGCGAGCCGCTGTCCTCGGAGTCGCTGTAACGCAGACTACTGAGGACATGCAGCACGTCCGTCAATACGGTTAGCGTGATCTCGCGCTTGTCCTTGAAATAGGTGTAGAAGGCGGCCTCCGAGACGCCGGCGCGTTCCGTGATGTCGACGATGCGCACCGGGTGGTAGCCGAGCCGGTCCAGCACGCGCGCCGCGGCGAGCTTGAGCTGTTCCTTGGTGCGGACGGATTTGCGCTTTGGGGGCGCTTCGCGCAGCAGCTTGGCGCTCCTCTCGATGTAACCCAACTGCTTGATCAACCTACGGATTCTCCTGAGTTCCCTGCGCTGCCGGGCTGTTCCACCGCAAAGCGCAGACCGATAGCCGTCCCACCTCGCGCGGCCCTCGCCCCTGGCGCCCCACGCCTAAACCAACGGCATTATATATCGTGTTGGCCTCATAAATATCTACTTATGTACAGTGCAAAAGCCAGAGGAAAGGCCTCCCAGCGGCACCACACGTATTTGATTTTGTTTCATTCCTTGTCCTCGCAGGCTTTCCTCCTCGCGCTGCGCATTGACACCGCCCGAATCGAAAGAATATGCTCCAAAATTGAGTCTGGACTCATTTTTAGCCAGCTCATCGACAGAAAAACAACTAAGGGGGACGCGATATGTCCAGCGCGGTACGGGCCTTGCAGGTGTTACTTGTCGTCATCGCGTGGTCGCTGGGCGGCTGCGGCGGGAGCTCGGGTGGCGACTCCGGGGGCGGCTCGGGTGACGACTCCGGCGGCGACCCGGGAGGCGACTCCGGCGGTAACCCCGGGGTGTCGCTCGCGGCGAGCTGGGACGTGAGCCTGGGTGAACCACCATCCGGATCCGCGTGTTTTCATCCCGGCGAGGCGCTATCGCTCAACGTGACCGTCCGCGACCGATCGGGTAATGCTTTGCCCAACAGCGCGATCACCGTGTCCGAAGGTTCCACCGGCTTGCTCGAGCGTGATGGAAGCGGATGGTCGATTGTCGGCGAAGGAATCAGCGAACTGGTCGTCGAGTACACCGGGCAAACCGACAGCGATTCGACGATTGCGCCGGTCACACTGGTCCTGCGCAGTGACATCACGCCGCCGGAGATCGTCGTCAATTCACCGATGCGCGCCGCGATCCTTGTCAGCGACGTCGACGTCCCGATCGAAGGCGAAGTCAGCGAAGCGGTGGGCACGCTCGCGAGCGTAACCGTCAACGGCGTGGAGCAATCCCTGGCTCCGGAGTCGGCGGCGTGGCCGGTTAATGCCGTCCCGCCCGGCCGGTGGGGGCTCAACACCGTGCAGATCGTCGCCAGCGACGACTGCGGCAATACCGCGCGCCATTCGCAAAGTTACCTGCGCAGCGATCGCTACCTTCCTCCGGCGACAGCCGACAATCCCGACTCACGCGTCCCCAATGGCCAGGGCCTGCGCCTTGGACAGGAAGCCATCGACGATCAGGATCGCAGCGATTTCGACGACCTCGGAACACTGGTCGAACGCTACCTGGCGCTGAACCTGAATTCAGAGCTCGCGTCGGAGACGGCGGGGTTGGAGCTATTCAGGCAGGACGGGCCGATTTGCGGCGATTGGCTCACGCGCGTGGTAGTTGGTGCGCCCGGCGCCTCGACGACCGCCGCCAGGGTCGACGGCATCGTGCTTCGGCAGGATAGCCTCGGCCATCATGTCAGGATGTCAGGCGTCCGCGTACCGATCGTGGTCCATCTTCGTACCTACGGCGTGTTGTGCAACGTGCTTACGCAGCAATCGCTCAATGCATCCGTGCTGTTCGACGTGGATATGCTTGCCGATACGACCTCTACCGCGAGCAACGGTACGGTAGAAATGCACACCGGGTCGCTCGCGTTGGAAATCGCCAACCCTTCGGTGACACTCACCGGCAATACGACCGTGGACTCGCTCTTGTCGTCGCTGCTGGAGCAATTTGCGAGCGATATCAGCGACAAGATCGAAGCCAAAGTGGCCGGCTACCTGCCGAAGCTTGACGAGGAGTTCCTCAACCCGTTGCTCGTCCAAACGCTCCATTTGACCGGCGAGGGGTATGGCTATGACGTCAACTTGCTGGCGCGAATAGACAACCAATCGATCGCGGCGGACGCATTGACCCAGTCCGCCTTCACGCAACTCTTTCCCTCCACTGCCGTTCCGCCCGGCGTCGACGAAGGCGCTATCGTGCGGCCCATTGCAACCGCCGGTTTCGACTCCAGCGTCGAGCCCCTGACCTGGGCGATCAACGACAACACGATCAACAGCGGCTTGTGGGCGCTGTGGTACGGCGGCAGTTTCGTGTTCGAAGACGCGCTGGGCCTGCCCGGGGTGCGCCTGAATGTGATCCCCCGGCTACCGCCGGTATTGATGCCGGGCCGCACCGGGGACGAGAGCGTGCTCGGAATTGGCGATCTCATGATCGCCCTCACGCTTGACCTCGGCGAGGGCATAATTCCGGGAGTCGAAGGCACCGTTGCCTTCGAAGCATTTATAAGCCAGTCCCTGTCCGGGACGCTCGGTCATAGCGACACGCGGCGCAACCGGCTGCAGCTCGACGTGAACCCGGATCTGACGGAAACGCTCATCGACATCGTCTCTGTGACGCTCGAAGGCGCACCGATCGAGGACCCGGACCAGGCTGCGGCGATACAGGCTTACGCCGAAGCCCTGAGCGACCAGGCAACCCAGCTGCTCCTGAATGACAGCCTGTTGGCCGTGGGATTCCCGCCGCTGCGCATCGATCTCAGCGACGTGCTGGACGATGGGACGGTCACGGGCATCGAGCTCTCGTTGCAGCAGGTCCGCGATTTGCCCGATGGAATTCTTCTCGACTTCCGCCTGGTAGCCGAAGGCGAAACCCCGCCGCGGAATACCGAGTGGCTCAGCATGAACCATCGCTGGACCGACGACGACATGCTGCAGCAGGGGGTGCCCATAAACAACCGCGTGGCGTATCCGGAATCCGATGGCGAGGAAGGGCACCCCTACCGGACGAGTGTGGGTGAGTACCTGGGCAGACTTGCTGAATGCGATTCGGCCGGACACTCGGGCAATGAAGCAATCTGCCTGCCGAGCTGGGAAGAGCCCTGGGATTACGGCTGGTACTGCGGAGGGGGACGGCCGGTGGAACAACCGGAGGTAGAGTTCGCAGAGAACCCGATCCTGGACCCGGTAGACTTTTGCTGCCGGCTACACGACCGGAACCTGTTCGACCACGAGCTCAATGCTTTTTCGCCGCTGAACGCCTGCGGCATTGCCATGTGTCTGCACAAAGCCCGCGCTTCCGCGGCCGACATCTTCGACCTGATGCCAAACGTCGAGCGCGCGCGGATCAACATGTACAACCGTGCGGCGATACTGTGCGGCATCGATTCGAAAGTCGCACAGCAGGGCCGCGGTATCCTGGAGCCCGTCGGCGATCCGGAGCTCGGCGAGGAGCCTTAGCAGGGCTGGAGCAACATTCCCTGCGGTTTGCAAGAGTGACATTACGGAACTGAAACCGGATACTCCCCGCCCTTTTACCGGGTGCACGGGGGACCAGGAATGTTTCGCAACGTCCGCTTCTTTCGCTTGAATACCGCCTGGCCCGGGTCGGAGCAGGCCTTGTCGGAACAGCTGGCGAGCGCCGCGTTCACCCCCTGCGGTCCGTTTTCCGAGCGCAGCACCGGCTTCGAGCCCCCGACCGGCGATCCGGACGGGCTGCTCGTGCGGCGCGTCGAAGGTGCGGACCTCCTGCGGCTACGCAGCCAGACGCGCCTGCTCCCCGCGGCCGCGATCGACGATGCGCTCGAAGCGCGCATCGAAGACTGGCGGCAGCGCATGGAGTCCGATCCCTCGCCTCGTGAGAAGCGCAAGCTCAAGGCACAGACGCGCGACGAACTGCTGCCGAAAGCTCTGCTCAAATCGCAGCGAACGCGCGGCTTTATGATCGCCTCGGAGCAACTGCTGGCGATCGAGACGCTCTCCGATTCGCGAACCGAGGAGTTCCTCGAGCACTTGCGCGCGCCGCTCGGCACCGTCGATGCCGTACCGCTGGCCTTTAAACGGCCGTTCGCCGAGCTGCTCACGCGCGTCTTCCTGGGCGACGCGCCGCGCGGCTTCGCGCTCGGCCGCGAGTGCCGGATGTGCGATCCCGCCGATGTAAAAGCCTCGATCCGCTGCGCCGACCTGGACCTCGGCGATCCCGGCGTGCGCCGGCACGTGAGCGAAGGCATGCGGCTGACGCATCTCGAAATCGAGTTCGACAACGTCCTGCGCTGCACGCTCGACGAGAAAGGCGGCATCGCGAAGCTCAAGCTCGTCGGCGCGGACATCGCCGAGGACTTGCCGGACGAAGATCCGCTCGCGCGTCTCGATGCCGAGTTCGCACTGCTCACCGGCACGCTGCGCCAGCTCCTGAACGCCATGCGGCAGGCCCTGGGCGGCTACGAAGAAGAACTCATCCCGGCCGAGCGTTTGGCCGCCGGCGCATAGCAAAGGACCCGGCGCCGACGACTTGATCATCGTCTCCGAAGTCTACGAACAGGTGCGGGAAATCTGTGAGCTGAAG
>CAZSKQ010000040.1:0-26869 GCA_964607425.1 uncultured Woeseiaceae bacterium | reverse complement strand
AAGGGGGTCAGTTTTGCGTGTCGTCAGGGGGTCAGTTTTGCATGTCGTCTGACACTGCGCACCTTGATAGCTGTCGCGCACTAAGCGGATCTGCTCCGGCAAGGCGTCGTGCTCGCTCTGCAGGGTCTGGATGCGCCGCGCCACTTCGTCGCGGGTGTGGCGGGTAGCGGTCAGTTCCGCGTGCAGTGAGGCCAGCGCCGCCGGGAGCGCGGTCAACTCACCGGCATTGATCAGACGACTGGCGGCGGACTGGGTGTCGCTGGCGATCTGCTGCTCGACGGCCTCGATGCGGGCATCGAGCTGTGTCTGCAGCGTCCTGGCCTTGTGGATCTCCTGGGCCAGTGCCGTGCGCCGGTCAGTCAGCGCCGCCATCTCGACGCGCGCTGCCTCCAACTGGGCGGGCGCCTGGACCTTGCGCTTCAGCCGCGCGTGATCCTCGCGCAGCGGTACCAGATCCTGCTGCAGTTGTCGGGCGACGGCTTCGAGCTGGTTCTTCTCGCGGAACAGGCGCTGCTCGGTGACCGACCAGTGTGTGGAACTCGAGCGCTTTTCGAGTTCGTGATAGGCGCGACGTTTGGCATCGGCCTCCTGCTGTGCGGTGTTGGCGGCGCTCTCGGCTTCCTGCAGCTGCTGGGTCAGCGCATCGAATTCGCTGCGCAGGGTGTCGAGGTAACTGGTGGATGCCTGACGGCGTGAAGGGTTCGATTTCATGGGCGGGGCTCCTGAGGTTGGCATCGCCACGACACCATGTCGCAGCGACCGTTTCGCACTGTCGAAATGGTCGCTGCCAGAGACTGGTTTGGTCGATCAGGGCGCAGCGGGCGAACGCGACCTGCCGATGACGGATGCGGGTGGATGCTTACTGCCGCCCGCACGGACATGAAATTGCGTCGAAGCTCGAAGCGCATCGAACGCATGAGCGCGGGTGCGGAGTTCAGCGCCCCGCGCGTCATTGCCGCGCTGTCGCCTACGGCGAAGAATCCCGTCCATCAGGTGTCACCGAGCCCCAGCGAGGGCCACTACGGGCACAGCCCACCGAACGGGAGTTACCCCATGAACGTCACCCTGCCACCCGCCGAACTGCTCAGCCCGCGTCAGCTCGCCGCGCGCTGGGGTTTGTCTGAAAAAACCCTGGAACGCTGGCGGATGCTCGGCACCGGACCTGCTTTCCTGAAACTCGGCAGCCGCGTGCTCTACAGCCTCGCCGAGGTCGAAGCGCACGAACGCGAACGCACCCGCCGCTGCACCGCTGGCGATCGACCGAGTGAGGTGTGGGCATGATGAACCGCCAGCAGCGCCGAGAGCGCGAACGCATGACGAGGCAACTGCGCGCTCACATCGCCCGGCACGGCATCGAGCCGGTGCTCGACAAGATGTTCGGCCCCGGCAGCTGGCGCTATGACGCTGACGAGGAGCTTTGGATCGTTCCCGACACCCAGCACATCGGGCCGGGGCGTTCCTACTACTGCGTGCGTGCCAACGGCGACTGGTTCAAGGCGCGGCTCGACGGGGAGCACACCCAATGAACACCGCCCTCATAGACGCGGTGATCGTCCCGCCCCATCCCTTCTTCGATTTCAACGACGCGCCCGACCGCATCGAGCGACGCCACGACAAGGACGAGCTGCGCGTCCGCCTGCTCGATCAGCTCGAAACCGTGCTGATGTACCTGTTCCCGAACGGTAAGCGCCAGGGCACGCGCTTCGTGGTCGGCAATGTACAAGGTGATGCCGGCGACAGCCTGGTGATCGAACTCGAAGGCCCAAAGCGCGGGGTGTGGATCGACTTCGCCACCGGCGAATCCGGCGACGTGCTGGCGCTGTGGGCGGCGGCGCGAGGGTTTGCCGTGCCGCGCGATTTTGGGGGACTGCTGGATGACGTCGGAGATTGGCTGATGGTGCCGGGCTCGTTCATCCCGGCACCCGTCAAGTGGTCCGCTGCCCATGACACACTCGGCCCGCATACCGGGAAGTGGGACTACTACAGCGCGGACGGCGAGCTGCTGGCCTGCGTGTACCGCTACGACACGCCCGAGGGCAAGCAATATCGACCCTGGGATGTGGCCGCCCGCCAGACGCGGATGCCCGACCCGCGCCCGCTTTACCGCCTGCCCGATGTCGCCCGCGCCGATACTGTCCTGCTGGTCGAGGGCGAGAAATGCGCCGATGCGTTGATGCACATCGGAATCGTCGCCACGACTGCCATGGGTGGCGCCGCCACCGCCCTCGACAAAACCGACTGGTCGCCCCTTGCCGGTAAGACCGTGATCGTCTGGCCGGATCACGACGAGGCCGGTGCCAGGTACGCCAACGCGGTGATCCCGAAGCTGCTCGGTATCGGCGCGCAGGTGCGGCGCATCCAGGTACCCGAGGACAAACCGCAGAAGTGGGATGCCGCCGATGCGGTGGCCGAAGGCGCCGATGTGCATACCTTGCTGGCAGAAGCGATGCGGGTTGCCAGCGACCAACCCCGCCAACCGTTCGAGATCACAAAGTGGCGAGCCCGCGAACGCTTCACCGGCGAACCGCAACCCCGGCGCTGGCTGATAGAAGGCGTGTTCCCGCTCGCCCAGGCCGCACTGGTGGCGGCCGGCGGTGGTGTAGGGAAATCCTTCCTGCTGCTGGCACTGGCCCGCGAGGTCGCCGCCTTCGATGGCGTGTGGGCCAACGCGCCCACCCTGTTCGGTGGCGCGCTCGCCGGCCAAGGTGTGGCGATCTATGTCACCGCCGAGGACGACGCTATCGAAGTGCACAACCGGCTGAACGCTCTGGGTCCGATCCCGGACCGGCTCTACGTGCTGCCCTTGCCCGATACCGGCGGCGCCGTGCCGCTGTTCGCGCCCGATCCGGCGACGCGAGGCCCATCGACTACCCCGGCGTGGCTGTCACTGGAGCAGCAACTGACCACCCTGGCCGGTCTGCGACTGATCATCCTCGATCCGCTCCAGCCGCTGTGCGCGCTGGATCTGAACGTTCCGGAGAACGCGCAGTTCGTCTGCTCGCGGCTCGCGGCACTGGCCGCCAGCACCGGCGCTGCCGTGATCGTCTCCCACCACTTCGCCAAGCGCGAAGCCTCGACGCCCGAGCAGGCCCGCGAAGCGATCCGGGGCACCGGCGGCCTGGTCGATGGCGTGCGCTCGGTCTACGCGCTGTGGAACCCCAAGGAGGATCAGGCCAAGGCGATCTGCAAGGCGCTGGGCGAACCCTTCGAGCGCGGCCGGGTGGTGATGGGTGGCGTGGTCAAGGCCAATGGCCGCGCCAACCTGCGGGTGACGACCTTCCTGCGCGACAGCCGTGGCCTGCTAGTGGACCGCAGCGATGCCCTGGTCCGCGCCCGCCAGACCGATGTCGACCTGCTGCCGGACCTCAAGGCGGCCATTGCGCGGGCCGCCGCTGAAGGCAAGCCCTACACCAAGACCGGCGGCAACGGCGTCTATGAGCGCCGCCACGAACTGCCGGAGGCCTTCCACGCCATCGGCAAGCACCGGCTGGCCGAGTGGGTGGGCACTCTGCTCGACCGGGAGGAACTGGTCATGGCCATGGTCGACGGCTCGAAGCTGGTGAAGTGGCTGGACGTGCCCGACGGCCCCATGGCCAGCGGCGAGGCCGCCTTCGTCACCGGGCACCTGAAGCGCTCGAATGCGGGCCCGCGAGATCAGCCATGAGGATGCCCGGAGCAGGCCTCCGTTCCCGGCTTCCCGGTTCCCGACCGGGAACGCAAGGCCGGGCGGGAACGCCAAACCCAAGCCTGGCGCGGGATTCCAGCGTTCCCGGCCAAAACCGTTCCCGGACGGGGGTGGGAAGGCGCAAACCCAGCAACGACGCCACTTTCCCGGTTCCCGGCGTTTTCTCTCTAAAGAGAGAGGGTGAGCATCGGGAATGCTCACCTCCCTCGATTGCAATGGCTGGCCGGACATGGGAACGATGCACGGATAAGACGGCACGGGTCCTTCCTGGCCGCATTCGTATACGGGGGGCGCGAGCGCACTGCTCGTCTACCGTGTGGGTGCAAACCGAGGTTTGCAGGGTTTGCGGTTTGCACCTGCCAACCGTGACACTCTCCAAAGGCGAACAGGGTAATCCCGAAGCCAATGGGGCAATGGCAGCGGCTGTTACCTCATTTCCCGTACGCCCAGAAGATCACTGCTAGCGACAGATACTATCCGCATCTGATAGCATCCCGAAACCACATCGGGGAAATCGAAGCATGCGCACAGTGATTGGCATCCGGCCGGCCAAATCCGGTCGTCGGGCGATCGATGACGCCAACGGCCCCACGCCCACCGTCTGGTTCGATTCCTGGCGGCAGTTGGCCAGCCTGCTGTCGGACGAAAACCGCGCGCTGCTGCGCCTGATGCAGGAGCGGCAACCGCGCACTGTGCTGGAGCTGGCCGAGTGGTCAGGCCGCGCGGCCAGCAACCTGTCGCGCACCCTACGTCACCTGGAGCGCCACGGCCTGGTCAAGATGCACCGCAGTTCGGATACCCGAGCCGTGCGTCCGGAGGCACTGGCCACCGAATTCTTGATCGTGCTGGATTGATGGAGAAAAACAATGAATAGAAGCCTGCAGGAGTGCGCCGTTTGAGCCAAGAAGGCCAACTCCTCGACCAAAAGTCCTTGCGATCCGTGATCGGCAAGAGCGCCGACTGGAACGAGCTGGTCAAGGATTGCATCGCCTTCGCCAACGCGACGGGCGGTCGTCTGCTGCTCGGCATCGAGGACGGGCAGGACGCGCCACCCGCAGGCCAACAGATTCCTGCCGATCTTCCGGACACCATCCGACGCAAGATTGCCGAGCGCAGCGTCAACGTGACCGTGCTTCCAGATGTGGTTACCGCAGCCAATAGCGGTCAATACATCAACCTCGCCATTCCCCGGGCCATCGCGGTGGCATCGACCACCGATGGCCGCTACTTCCTGCGCGTGGCCGACCAGAGCAAACCTGTCACGGGTGACGATGTGCTCCGGTTGGCGGCAGAGCGTGCGGCGCTGCCGTGGGAAACCCAGACCACGCTGCAGGTGCCCAGATCAGCCGCCGCCCCGGACAAGCTCGGCAAGCTGGTGAATGCGCTGAGGGCATCGGATCGAGTCAAGCCGTCCGTCAAGGAAAAGTCCGATGACGAGCTGCTCGACCATTACCAGCTCGCACAAGGTGGCTACCTGACCCACCTGGGCATCCTCTGTCTGGGGCAGCAGCATCAACGCGCGCAGCTGACCACGGCCCCGGTGATCCAGTTCATCAAGTACGACCAGCACGGCCAGAAGGTCAACAAGCTGGTGTGGGACGACCACACCTTGAATCCGATGGAACTGATCGAGGCCGTCTGGGTCGAGGTGCCCGACTTCCGCGAGCGCTACGAATTGCCGGATGGCCTGTACCGCCAGAACGTGCCCGCCTTCGACGAGGTGGTGGTACGCGAACTTCTGGTCAACGCGCTGGTGCATCGCCCGTACACCCAGCGCGGCGACATCTTCCTGAATCTGCACCCGGATCGGCTGGAAGTGGTCAACCCGGGCCCGCTGCCGCTGGGCGTCACGCCGCAGAACGTGCTGCACACCACCGTGCGTCGCAACGAGCACCTGGCCCGTCTGTTCCACGACCTGAAGCTGATGGAGCGCGAAGGCAGTGGCTTCGACAAGATCTTCGAGGTGCTGCTGTCGCAAGGCCGCCCGGCGCCGGAGCTGATCGAAACGCACGACCGCGTCCAGGTCACGGTACGCCGCCGCATCCTCAAGCCGGAAGTCATCGACTTCATTGCCAAGGCGGACCAGACCTACCAGCTTACCCAGCGCGAGCGCATCGCCCTGGGCCTGCTGGCGCAGCACGACGCCATGACCGCCCGCGAACTGGCAGCCGTGTTGGAGCTGCCCTCGGTCGAGGCGCTGCAACCGTGGATCAAGCGGCTGCTGGAGTGGGATCTGATCCAGAGCGCAGGGCGCACGCAAGCCACGCGCTATTTCGTCGATCCGGGGTTGCTGCGCCATCTCGATTTTGCCGGGGAAACGACCCTCAAACGGATCGAGCCGCACCGCCTCGCCGCCCTGATTCTCGAAGACCTCAAGCGCTACCCCGAATCGGCGATCGGCGATATCCGCCAGCGCATCGGCAGCGAAATCCACCCGAGGCAGGTCAAGCGTGCGCTGGATGGCCTGGTCGACAAGGGCGAGGTGCGCTTTGAAGGTGACAAGCGCTGGCGGCGCTACTGGGCGGTGTCATGACAAGGCTATCGGACAACCTGCGCCCTATCGGCAATAGCCGGGCGATAGAGAATGGGCGATACGCCAGCGCAGACCAAATAAATCAAAGCTTTATATCGATCACTGCAGGTGCGGCATGGTCGATAGCGGCAAAACAGAACCTATCGAATCTCAGGACCACCGCATGAGCGCCAACTTCCAACAACTCGCCAACTTTATCTGGTCGGTCGCCGACCTGCTGCGCGGTCCCTACCGCCCGCCGCAGTACGAGCGCGTGATGCTGCCACTCACCGTGCTGCGCCGCTTCGATGCCGTACTGGCGCCGAGCAAGGAAGCCGTGCTCAAGCGCTATGCCGAACTGAGCAGCAAGGGCATCCCCAACATCGACGCCATCCTCAACAATCTGGCCAAGGATGAGGACGGCACCCCGCTGGGCTTTCACAACCACAGCCAGCTCGATTTCCCCAAGCTCAAGGGCGACCCGGACAACATTGGCCGCCACCTCGCCGACTACATCGCCGGCTTCTCCGAGAACATCCGCAAGATCTTCGAGCGCTTCGAGTTCGACAAGGAGATCGAGAAGCTCGAAGAGTCCAACCGCCTGTACCAGGTGGTGTCCCAGTTTGCCGAGATCGACCTGCACCCGCGCAAGGTCGACAACATCATCATGGGGCTGGTGTTCGAAGACCTGATCCGGCGCTTCAACGAAGCCGCCAACGAAACGGCGGGCGATCACTTCACCCCGCGCGAAGTCATCCAGCTCATGGTCAACCTGCTGCTGGAGCCCGACACCAGCGTGCTCACCCAGGCTGGCGTCATCGTCACTATCTGCGACCCGGCTTGCGGCACCGGCGGCATGCTGGCCGAGGCCCAGAACTGGATTCGCGCCCACAACGAACAGGCCACGGTCAAGGTCTTCGGCCAGGACTACAACCCGCGCTCCTATGCCGTGGCCGCTTCCGACCTGCTGATCAAGGGCCACAAGGATGGCCAGGTGGTGCTGGGCAACACCCTCACCGAAGACCCCTTCCCGGATCAGCGCTTCGACTACCTGCTGGCCAACCCGCCGTTCGGCGTGGACTGGAAGGCCGAGAAGAAGACCATCGACCGCTGGCCCAACTTCCGCGGCTACAGCGGCAAGCTGCCGCGCATCAACGACGGCGCCCTGCTGTTCCTGCTCTACATGATGAGCAAGTTCCAGGACTACAAGGCGGGCGACCGCGACAAGCCCGGCTCGCGCACTGCCATCGTCTTCAATGGCTCGCCGCTGTTCACCGGTGGCGCCGGCAGCGGCGAGAGCGAAATCCGTCGCTGGATCATCGAGCGCGACCAGCTCGAGGCCATCGTCGCCCTTCCCGAGCAGATGTTCTACAACACCGGCATCGGCACCTTCATCTGGGTGGTCACCAACCGCAAGGCCGAGCACCGCAAGGGCAAGATCCAGCTCATCGACGCCCGCGAGCGCTACACGCCGATGAAGCGCAGCCTGGGCGACAAGCGCCGCTACCTCGACCAGGCCGCGCTGGATGCCGTCACCCGCGAACACGGCGCCTTGGAGAACAGCCAGACCAGCCGCGTGTTCGACAACAGCGACTTCGGCTATCGCCGCATCAACGTGCTGCGCCCATTGCGACTGCGATTTCAGATCACCGATGAGGCCCGCGAGCGCTTCCTCAACACCTGCCCCGAGCTGTACGACGCCCTGCAGGCAGTGCAGGACACACTCGGCACCGACCCGCTGCTGGACTGGAACCAAACCTGGGACGCGGTGCAGCAGGTGTTCAAGGCCCTGCCCGACGATGTCGAAGGCTGGGCCAAGGGCGCCAAGGGCACCGCGCAGAAGAAAATCTTCCGCGACTGTTTCACCGTGGTGGACCCCGAGGCCGCGCCTGTCATTGCCAAACACCACAAGGTCGAGTCGCTGGACCGCGCCGCCCTGTTCCCCAGCCAGACCCTGCCCGCCGACCTCGGCAAGGATGATCTGCTCGAGTTGCTGGGCCTGCACACCGACGGCAAGGGCAAGCACATCGAGTACGAACACGACCCGGCGCTCAAGGATGCCGAGAACATCCAGCTGAAGGAGGACATCGTCAGCTACGTGCTGCGCGAGGTGCGCCCCTACGTCGCCGACGCCTGGATCGATCGCGATACGCTGGACGAGCAGGACGGCGGCATCGGCAAGGTGGGCTACGAGATCAACTTCAATCGCGTGTTCTTCCAGTACCAGCCGCCGCGACCGCTGCACGAGATCGATGCGGAGCTCGCCGGTGTTGAGCAGCGGATTCTGGAGTTGCTGCGGGAGGTGACGGAGTGATGCCGACAACGCCGGTTCCGGCACAACGCCTCAAGTACGCAGCGACAATCAACGACGAGGCACTCTCAGAGTCCACCGACGCGGATTTCGAGTTGGCTTACATCGACATCGGAAACGTTGATTCTCAGGGGCGAGTTCATGACATCGTCAACTATCGCTTCGAAGATGCGCCCAGCCGGGCCCGCCGCATCGTGCGTGATGGTGATGTCATCATCTCAACCGTTCGCACCTACCTTCAGGCTATAGCTCCGGTCGAAAATCCCCCGGACAACTTGATCGTCTCGACGGGTTTTGCCGTCGTCAGGCCGTCGAACTTGCTCGACCACCGGTTCTGCAAGTATGCCCTTCGGGCAAACAAGTTTCTGTGGGAAGTCGAGAGCCGATCCACCGGCGTCAGCTATCCGGCTATCAATGCTTCAGATCTCGGTGACATCAAGGTCAGCTTGCCGGAAATCAGTGCTCAGCGACTTATCGCCAACTACCTCGACCGCGAAACCGCCCGCATTGACGGGCTGATCGCCGAGAAGGAACGCATGCTGGCGCTGCTGGAAGAAAAGCGCGCCGCCCTCATCAGCCACGTCGTCACCCGCGGCCTCGACCCCGATGTTGTATTCAAACCTTCCGGCTTGGAGTGGCTAGACGAGATTCCGGCGCACTGGGATACCTGCCAATTGAAGCGCACCTGGGCTTCATCGGACTATGGGCTGTCAGAAAGCATCAGGGACGAAGGAGACATTGCAGTTCTTCGTATGAGTTGCATCGTCGAGGGCCGGGTTGATGTTTCGAAGTCCGGCATGATCACTGAGGTCGACAGACACTTGCTGCTCCGCCGAAACGACCTGCTCTTCAACCGGACGAACAGCCTTGATCAAATCGCGAAAGTCGGGCTTATCGATTTCGATCCAGAAGAACCTTTGACTTTCGCTTCCTATCTGGTCCGTATTCGTGCGAATCATCGCGCGACACCGAATTACTTGGTCGCGCTGCTGAATTCATCACTGTTTCTTAACTTCGCCCGAAAGAACGCGATTCCCGCTATCGGTCAAGCCAATTTGAGCCCGACGCGATACGGTGAGATTCATATCGCTCTGCCGCCAATAGCCGAGCAGGAGGAGATCGTCACGTTCCTCAAACGGGAAGCAGAGACATCTACTCCAATCCGCGAACACATTAGAAGCACCATCAATCTGCTGCATGAGCGCCGCGCCGCACTGATCACCGCCGCCGTCACTGGCCAGATCACGGCGGAGGAGATGACTGGATGAAGCTTGAAGCCCTTTCCCTGGCGCACTGCGGCGGCTTCGAGCAGCTCGACATCGCCTTCGAGCCCGATGTGACGCTGATCGCCGGTGTCAACGGCGTAGGCAAATCCACCGTGCTGCATGCTCTGGCGGTGCTGCTGTCGCGGGCAATGCCTGAGTTCACGCCCTCGCGTTCGGCGCCGCTTTACTTCACCGACGACGATATCCACGGCGCCAAGGCCTCGCTGGAGGTGTCCGCCCGCATCCAGATCGACGGCCAGATCATCAACGCCGGGGTGCAGCGCTTGCGCGCGGCGGACGAGAAAGGCGACCGCTTCATGCTGCTGCGGCAGGCCGAAGCTGCCACCAGCGCCACGGATTTCGCCCAGGCGTTGAGTGCTCGAACGCTGACCGGCGAGCTGGAGGCCGGCATCAAGGAGACCCGCGCCGCACTGGCGAGCTTGAAGAGCGCTGCCCATCCGCCGCTGGCGGTGTATTTCTCGCCCAAGCGCCAGTTGCCCGGCCAACCGCGCAGCCTGCCGGAGGCGAAGCCCTTCGACCCGTCAATCGCCTACGGTCGCGCCTTGCACGACCGCGAGGTGGAACTGCGCGAGTTCATGCATTGGTTCCGCACCCAGGAGAAGCTGGGCGCGGCCAACGAGCCGCGCCGCCTCAAGGTGCTGGACGCGCTCCGCGCCGTGGTGGGCGAACTGCTGCCCGAGTTCGGCAACCTGCGCATCCAGGAGCAGCCACGGCTCGGCTTCGCGGTGGACAAGCGTGGCCAGCCGTTCTATCTGCACCAGCTTTCCGACGGCGAACGCGGCCTGCTGGCCCTGGTGTTCGATCTCAGCCGGCGCCTGGCCATCGCAAACCCGGACAGCGACAACCCCATCGCCGAGGGCGTGGCGCTGGTGCTGATCGACGAGATCGAGCTGCACCTGCATCCCAAGTGGCAGCGCGATGTGCTGCAACGCCTGCGCGACATCTTCAAGGCCAGCCAGTTCGTGGTGACGACCCATTCGCCGCTGGTGCTGGGCGAGGTGCCGGCGCGCTGCGTGCGCTTCCTCGAATTCGTGAACGGCAAGGTAGGCGTGACCGTGCCCACCGAGGCCTATGGCATGGATGCCAACCGTATCCTGCAGGAGTTCATGGGCGCCCCGGTGCGCAACCGTCAGGTGGATGCTGAACTGAAGACGCTTTTCGAGCTAATCGACCAGGAGCGTTTCGACGCGGCTCGTGCCGCCATTGCGGCCCTCGAACGCAAGCTGGGCGAGGATGAGCCCGAGCTGACCCGGGCCAGTTCGCTGATCCGTTTTCTGGAGGGCGCCGAGTAGATGCGGACCATCCAGAAGGGGCCGGAGCCAGCGACCTTGACTCAGCATCGCCAGCAGCCGCATGCCGATTACGACAACTACGCCGACAAGGCGGCCTTGCGGCAAGCATTGGTAGCGGAGCAGCGCGGCCTGTGCTGCTACTGCCAGTCGCGCATCCGGGCCACGCCCGAGGGCATGAAGATCGAGCACTGGCAATGCCAGGCCCACCACCCGGCGCGGCAAATTGATTTCAGCAACTTGCACGGCGCCTGCCTGGGCGGGCACGGCAGGCCCGAGCGGGAGCAGCATTGCGATACCCGTAAGGGCAACAACGGCCTGTGCTTCAGCGTGTGCGACCCCGCCCACCCCATTGAGCGGCAGATCCGCTTTCTGGGTGACGGCACCATCAAGGCGGACGATGCGGTCATCGACGAGGCCCTCAATACGGCGCTCAACCTGAATCTTCCGCGCCTGGTCAGCAACCGCAAGGCGGTGCTCGCAGCGTTTCAGCAGCGCCTGCAGGACGGACGCCGTGTCGACCCGGCACGCGAACTGCCGAAATGGGACGGCCGCGAGCCCGGCGAACTGCCGGAGTTCGCGCAGGTCGTGGTCTATTGGCTACAAAAACGACAAGCGAGGGCCGCCGTATGAAGCGCACCAGCGAAGCCGCGTTCGAAACTGCCATCGAGGCCGTCCTGCTGGCCGATGGCTATTCGCGGGTCGATGCCAAGGGCTTCGACCGCGAGCGGGCGATCTTCCCGGATGAGGCCTTGGACTTCATCCGTGCCACCCAGGGCAAGGTGTGGGAGAAGCTGGAGGCGCTGCACGGCGAGCAGACCGGCGCGCGGGTGCTGGAATCGCTGTGCAAATGGCTGGACACCCATGGCACCCTGGCCACCCTGCGTCACGGCTTCAAGTGCTTCGGCCGCACGCTGCGCGTCGCCTTCTTCCGCCCGGCTCACGGCCTGAACCCGGAGCTGGAGGCGCGCTATCAGGCCAATCGGCTGGGGCTCACCCGCCAACTGCACTTCAGCCCGAAGTCGGAAAAGTCGCTGGACGTGGTGCTGTCGGTCAACGGCATCCCGGTGGTGACGCTGGAGCTGAAGAACCCCTTGAGCGGCCAGACGGCAGCCAATGCCATCCACCAGTACCGCCACGACCGTGACCCGCGTGAACCGATCTTCGTGTTCACCAAGCGCGCGCTGGTGCATTTCGCCGTGGACACCGAAGAGGCGCACATGGCCACGCGCCTGGCCGGTTCTTCGACGTACTTTCTACCCTTCAACCGGGGCATGGACGGCGGCGCCGGCAACCCGCCCGACCGTGAGGGCCGCAACTACAGGACAGCATATGTCTGGGAAGAGGTGCTGCAACGCGACAGCCTGCTCGACATGCTTGCCCGGTTCCTGCATCTGGATGTGGAAGAGAAGACCACGGACGAGGGCAAGAAGGTGCGCAAGGAAAGCCTGATCTTTCCGCGCTATCACCAGTTGCAGGCCGTGCGCCAGATGGTGGCGGCGGCTGCCAGTGAGGGCGTGGGGCATAACTACCTGGTCGAGCACTCGGCCGGCAGCGGCAAGAGCAACACCATTGCCTGGCTGGCGCATCGCCTTTCCAGCCTGCACAACGAACGTGACGAGCGGCTGTTCGACAGCGTAGTGGTCATTACCGACCGCGTGGTGCTCGACCGCCAGTTGCAGAACACCATCTACCAGTTCGATCACCGCCAGGGCGTGGTGCAGAAGATCGACGAGGATTCGCGCCAGCTCGCCGAAGCGCTGGAAGCCGGCGTGCCGATCATCATCACCACGCTGCAGAAATTCCCGTTCGTCTCCGGGCAGCTGGCCAAGCTGAGCGAGGAGCGCGGGGAAGGCAGCAAGAGCCATCTGCCCACGCGCAAGTACGCCGTGATCATCGATGAGGCCCACAGCTCGCAGTCGGGTGAAACCGCCACGGAACTCAAGGGAGTGCTGGGCGGCGCCGAGCTGCGCAAGAAGGCCCAGGAAATGGCCGAGGAGGAAGGCGAAGTGGAGCTGGAGCGCCTGTTCCGTTCCATGGCCAAGCGCGGCAAGCAGCCGAACATGAGCTTCTTCGCCTTTACCGCCACGCCCAAGCACAAGACGCTGGCGATCTTTGGCCGGGGCGGCGAGCCCTTCCACCGCTACACCATGCGCCAGGCCATCGAGGAAGGCTTCATCGAGGACGTACTGAAGAACTATGTCACCTATAAGACCTACTACAAGTTGATCAAGAAGGCCGAGGACGACCCCAACGTCGAGCGCAAGAAGGCGGCGAAGGCGTTGGCCCGTTTCATGCGGCTGCATCCGCACAACATTGGCCAGAAGACCGAAGTGATGGTCGAACATTTCCAGCAGTTCACCCGCCACAAGATCGGCGGGCACGCCAAGGCGATGGTGGTGACTGGCTCGCGGCTGGAGGCGGTGCGCTACAAGCAGGAGTTCGACCGCTACATCCAGGAGAAGGGCTACCCGATCAAGAGCCTGGTGGCGTTCTCGGGCACGGTGGAAGACGACAAGATCCCGGAGAAGTCCTACACCGAGGTCGAAATGAATGGCGGCCTCAAGGAAAAGGAGCTGCCCGAAACCTTCGCCAAGCCGGAATTCCGCGTGCTGCTGGTGGCCGAGAGATACCAGACCGGCTTCGACCAGCCGCTGCTGCACACCATGTACGTGGACAAGCGCTTGGCGGGCATTCAGGCCGTGCAGACGCTGTCGCGCCTGAACCGCACCCACCCGCTCAAGGACGACACCTTCGTGCTGGATTTCGTCAACGATCCCGCCGAGATCCAGGAAGCCTTCCGCCAGTACTACGAAGGCTCGGTGATGGGCGAGCAGGTCGATTCCGACAAGCTCTATGAGGTCAAGGCCGAGCTCGATGCCTCAGGCATTTACCTGCAAACCGAGGTGGCCGAGTTCGCGCGCGTATTCTTTGCGCCGAAGCGCCGGCAGAGCCCCGGCGATCACAAGACAATGAACGCGATTCTGGATCAGGCGGTCGCGCGCTTCGTGCAGCTGCAAATCACGGAAGAAGAGGAAGCGGAGCTATGGCGCGGCAAGCTACAGGCCTTCCGCAATCTCTATAGCTTCCTGAGCCAGGTGATCCCCTACCAGGACAGCGATCTGGAAAAGCTGTTCACCTACCTGAGGCATCTGGCACTGAAGCTGCCCAAACGTAAGAGCGGGCCGGGCTACCAGTTCGACGAGGAGGTCGAACTCGACTACTACCGCCTGCAGAAAATCAGTGAAGGCTCGATCAGCCTGAACGAGGGTTACGCCAAACCACTGGACGGCCCTCGCGAGGTGGGCACCGGCCTGGTGCGGGAAGAGCACGTTTCACTTTCGCGCCTGATCGACATCATCAACGAGCGCTTTGGCGGCGAACTCAACGAGGCGGATCAGCTGTTCTTCGACCAGATTGCGGAGGCGGCGAGCCAGAACGAAGCGCTGCAGAAGGCCGCCGAGGTCAACTCGCTGGACAAGTTCCAGCTGGTGTTCCGGCAGGTGCTGGAATCACTGTTCATCGAGCGGATGGAGTTGAACGAGGAGCTGTTCACCGACTACATGGGCAAGCCGGACATGCAGGAACTGGTATCAAAATGGCTCGGCAGCCAGGTCTATGAGCGGCTCTCACCCCGAGGCCCACGGTCGTCGGGCGATATGGCCCCGAAGGCATGACCCGAGCGGGTGCCGGCAAAGACGGATGCCTTCCACCAGTTATCCGAAAATCCCGGATAACTGGTCCCCGCACCGGCAAGCCTCCGGGATTTCCGGACAGTTGCCTACCCGCAGGTTTGCGGGAATTCGCGCCTGTTTGCACGGGTCCGAAACGGCTGACCGAGGACCCATTCCTCCGGTCAACCGTCCGCCACCAAACCCCTGCGATTACCCCTGCCACGCTGCCTGAACCGCGCCGTCGTCGCGCGGCGTCATTTCGAGCCCGGCCGCGACCGCCGCGGGGTCCGACCGGTTACGAGCCACCTGCGCACGCGAGGCCGGAATGGACGCTTCGAGCCTGCTCACGATCGTCGTCGTGGCCGGAAGCGCCGCGGCAGCTTCCGTGGCCGGCGGCCTGGTTGCGCTCTGGCGGCCGTCGACGAGCCTGTTCCTGTCGATAGCCCTCGGCTTTGCCGGCGGAGTGCTGCTGGCCGCGATCACTTTCGAGATGCTGCCGAAGGCGCTGGAGCTCGGTTCGATCACGCTGGCCGTGAGCGGCTTCGTGGCGGGTTTCCTCGCCGTCTATGCGTTCGATCTCTTCATCCATCGCGGACGCATCGCCGGTGACAAGGCCGGCGAGCGCCGGTCGGTCGATCGCTTCCACCGCAAGCGCCAGCCGCGCGGCACGGGGCTCACGGTGCTCGCCGGCGGGACCAGCGCGGAGGAGCTGATCGAAGGCCTGAGCATCGGCGTCGGCACGGTGATCGCTCCCGGAGTCGGCGTGCTGATCGGTTTGGCGATCGCGATCGACAACGTGAGCGAAGCGCTCGCGATCGGCGAGCTCATCCGCAGCGAGTCGGCGGAGCTCGACCGCTCGCAGCGCCGGCGGATCGTCGGCTGGACTTCGCTGATCGGCGCCGCCGTGCTCACCTCGGCGCTGGCGGGCTGGTTCCTGCTCCGCAATCTGGGCGACGCGCCGCTCTCGTTCCTGTTCGCGGTGGGCGCGGGCGCCATGTTCTACCTCACGATCACCGACCTCCTGCCCGAGGCCGAAGAACGCCAGTACCAGCAGTCGGGCGCCCTCGCGACGAGCGCGGGTTTCATCGTGATCTTCGTGATCGCGCAGCTCACCTGATGCGCCATCCGCCGCGCGCGGAAGCAATGCGGCGGCCGTCGCGCGGGCTCATCGTGAGCTTTTCGAGGTCGCAAGTCTTGCAAGCCGCGGGCTTTTAAGCTGAAATTGCCCGCTCCTTCCCGCCGTCCCCATCGTCTAGAGGCCCAGGACACCGCCCTTTCACGGCGGCAACACCGGTTCGAATCCGGTTGGGGACGCCAAGCCGAAACAAACACTTAGCTGATTTCCCCGGATCTGCTGCGTGCCTGCCGCGCCGGTATTGCGGGTTCCGGTACGCACTGGACGGCCAGCGCAGGCTGCCTCGATCGAGGCCTGGACGTCCGGCGCTGAATTCCCGGCAGTCATCCTGCTTCACAGCGCCGCGCACGGGAACACAAAGGGAGGAGGCTTTGACCGGCAGCCTCACACGCCGCTCGGTTGCGCCGCTGCATTGCTGATCATCGTTCTCAAATCTGCCTTGGTCCCTCTTTGCGCGTCCAGCCACTTTCATGGCTGGTCGCCAGGCGAGCGGCTTCACTTTCTTTTTTGGTTGCTTCGCATCAAGGTGCGCTTCGCAACTTCCCACCAATGCAGGCCGATCGCAAGTCTCGTTTCGAAATGCCGGAAGGCAGGGCTCGAGGTCTGAGTTGATTTCATCGGCAATTGTCATCCGCGCGCCGTTTGGTATAAGAGCAACGACGCTTGAATGTGTCGCAGTACCGCACGAACAGCGCCCCAGGGGGAACAATGAAGAAAGCCAACAAGCTTGGCCCTTGCGTCATTGCAGGGGCCGCATTTGCAATCTCACTTTCAGCACCAACGGCTTTGTTGGCGCAAGAGCTGGAAGAAGTCGTGGTTACCGCCCAACGGCGCGTGCAATCCCTCCAGGATGTGCCGATCTCCATTGAGACCGTAAGCGGCGACGAAATAATTACGCAAGGCTACCGTAACCTGGACGAGCTCGCTGAATTCGTGCCAGGGATGGTCATGGAGCATGATGTAGAAAATCAATCTCTTATGATCCGCGGCCAAGGGACCAACACGAAGAATCTCATTCAGGAGAACGGCGTACCCATTTTCATCGACGGCGTGAGCTTTTCCCGAATCGAGAATATCCGCGGAACTTTTCTCGATATTGAACGGATGGAAGTGTTGCGTGGCCCGCAGCCGGTGTACTTCGGCCAAAGCGCCCGAGCTGGCGCCATCAGTGTGATCACCCGCAAGCCCTCGCTGTCCTGGGAAGGAGATGTGATGGTGGAGCTGGGGAATCAGACCGAGAAGGCCGTCGAGCTGGCCGCGGGTGGCCCGATCACCGATACGTTGGGCATTCGTGTGGCCGGCCGAGTAGATCAGTCAGAAGGTTTCTTGCGTGATGTCATCACTGACAGTCTGTTCTCGGAACGGGACTTCAAGGTCGGGCGCGTCACTCTCGAGTGGACGCCGACGGAGAAGTTGCAGCTGCTGACGAAGGTTGATGTCTCCAGCCAGAGATCAGGTGGCGACACTTGGGGCATTTCACCCAGGGAGAATACGGCAACCGAAGATTTGGACCCGTCGATCCCCGTCAATTACTATGCGTTCGGGATTCCGGGTGTCGGATTCGAACCGGTTTCCGGTGAGGCGGGCTGGACCCGGCGAGGTGTCACTTCCGGTCCGTTGTACTTTTCACCCACCGAATTGGTCACGTCGCCGAACGGTACATCTGCGGCTGAACGACGCAGGGGCGTTCTCGACCTGACTTCACTTACTCGTGAGGGCTGGAGCACCCCTGTTCCGCTCGAGCAAATCTCCTATGACGGCGGGGCACCCTGGGGCAGTCAATACCGCGAGTTGCAGGACGGCGTACCGGTCCCGAAGAAGTTTCAGGAAGCGGATTTTACCGGTGTTGTCGAGAATGACCTCGGCAATGCGCTGCTGAATGTCAGCTACGAGCTGGACAACGGAATAGAAATCAACTCGATTACCGCATACGGTCAGTCCGACTACGTGACCACGCGCGGGCTGGCATCGCCGTTCCTCACGAATCCGCGCACCCGTTATGTCGATTTTGACATGTGGTCCCAGGAGCTGCGCTTTACCTCGCCTACCGGCGGCACGATCGAGTGGATGGCAGGCCTGTATTGGCAACTGAACGACGCAGTGACGTCCGGCAATACCTGGGAGGCGTCCGCGGTGTTCGGGCCGCGCGGCAGTGTGACCTCGGAGGAGGCCGAGTGGCGAAGCATGTTTGCTGCGGTCACGTACAACTTCCTGGGAGACCGTGCATCCCTCGACGTTGGTGCACGCTATTCCGACGTCGACAAAAAGGGTCATGGAATCAACTACCTCGGAATGTGGGTAGTGGAAGACGTGGACAACCCGGGCAATCTGATCGCACTGCCAAGGGGCGCGGAAATGATGGATTTTCGCGATTCGGATGGTGACGGTATCCTCAATAACGTGCACCCCGTACTTGGTGATTTGAGCCGCTACCATCGCGCAAAGGTAGTCGGGCGCACGCCGCTGCTCGTGACGCATGAACTGCACGCGGATATTTCCAATTCCTTCCTGGATCCGCAGGTCGTTCTGCGCTACCGGCCGACTGACGATATTTCGGTGTATGCGAAATGGGCACAAGCAACCGTAGCCGGCAGCTTTGAAGCGGGGGTGACCGGTATTACAGAAGTTGAAGAGGACTTTGTCGTCGGGCCGGAGACTGCCACGATCTGGGAGGTCGGCGCACGCGGCAGCTTCCTGAATGGCCGGCTGAATGCCAGCGCTACCCTGTTCAGAAATGATGTGGAAGACCTGCAGGTGTCAGGGCTGGACCTCGTTGCGAATCGCCGCCGCACGATCAATGCCGGCGAACTGCGGACCGAGGGATTGGAGGCGGGCGGACGTTTCCTGGTTACCCCTAACTGGCACGTTAACCTCTCTGCTGCGTTCTTGCGGTCCGAGTACCTGCTGTTCGATAACGCGGTGTGTACGTCTGACCTGCAGGAACGCGGTCTCTGCGACATTCGGTTTGATTCTGCAGGCGTTCCACAGGCTGTGCTGGACAGAACCGGAGAGAGAGGACCTGACGCGCCGAGATATCACGTCGTGCTGGGGTCAACCTATTCCTTGTCGCTGTTCGACAACTATAACCTCGACTTCAATGTGCAGGGTTCTACGAGGCAATTCTATGTCGGCAATCAGACCCTGGGTCTTGACGAATCCGATCATAGGGACGAATTGAACCTGGCGGTCGTCCTGAGCAATGCGGACGACACCTGGAACCTGCGCTTTTACGGCCGTAACGTCCTGGAAACGAGGCCGGCCCTGCTGGGTCCGGACGAGATCCCTGACGATCCGATCGTGACTCTGAGGACGACGCTTCTCAGCCCGAACGATTTTGGCTCGTACGGCGTGCAGTTCAGGTATTTCTTCCGATGAGGGCTGACTCAGCCGGCGCAAGAGAAGCGAATCGGTGCATTTCCGTATGAACAGGTACACGTCCGGTATCGCGACGATCTCGATCGTCTTGTGGGCGACGACGGTGTGGGGCCGGGGAGCAGCGGAGGAGGCAATCCTCGAGATGCTCGCCGGCCCCCCGGCCTATCACACGGTTTCCGCGAGGCAGTTCGAACGACTGGGTTGGGAGTTGCCGGATGACGGACGAGCCGTCAAGGCGCTCGCCGATGACGCCCCGGGCGGAGCGTTCGATCCGCATTTGCTGGAAGCGCTACCGTCCGCTCAGACGGGGTATACGTCTCGCTGGCATGAGCTGCGATACGAGCACTACGGCCTCGAGTGGGACATTACCGGGTTGCAGTTGATACCGGAGCAGCCAGTGAAGGGGGCACCGACCCTGGTGCTGATCCACGGTGGCTCGTCGAACTGGTATGAGTTCTTTGTGGACCCTTTCAATGAACCGGGGCTGGGCCAGTATCTGGCCCAAAAGGTCCCGGTGGTCCTGGTGACCATCCCGGGGAACTACCGCCCTGGAGGATGGACGGAAGCGCGGTTGGACGCCCGGGTGCCGGGATATCTGCTGGATCGGGAAATCCGTGGCGAAGAACTTGCTGTGCGCAATGCGGTGTACACCTTCCAGCTTGTTGCCGACGGTGTGGAGAAGCTGCTTCAGGCCGTCACCACCGGCCCGATCGTCATTGTCGGTCACTCTACCGCAGGGGAGCTGCCGTTCATGCTGCAGCATTCCTCGCTGCGGGACCGTATGCAAGGCCGCGTATTGGGGTGGGGCAGCGGCGGCACCTCCGCGCAACGGGCGATGCAGGACCGCTGGGGTTACGACAGCCGCCCGTCCGGATACCCACCGGTTGAAAAGCTGCGGCCGAGACCGGTGAGCGGTTATGCCGGTGACTACCTGGGACCGTTGAATCCGGCGTGGGACGAGCGGAAGTCCCGGGAGGAGATTGCCGGGATCTGGATGGGGCAGCAGGAATTCCGTCGCCGTCCGCATTTCAAGCAACCCCTGCAGGACATGGAGCGGCGCGGCGCAATCCCGGAAATACGCGAGAGCGTAATCGCCCAGGTGAAGGAAGTGCTCGAAGGCAACCGGTTCGGGATTGACCCGCAAGAAGTCGTCGGTGAGCTGTTTGCTCCATTACGGGTGCCGCTGAGCGACTATCGGAAGATGATCTGGACGACATCGCAGCTCGATACGGGTCATTGGAATATGGACAATCCCAGCGACGCCAGTACCGTGCAGGTTGCGAACGAATTCAGGGAGCTCCTGCCCGGTGTGCCGGTGCGCGTGCTCCTGTTCGATGTTCCCATGACCCACTACGGCCACATTGAGCGGCCGCAACAACTTGCCGGCGGATTGTATGCGGCGTTGCAGTGGCTGATGCGCTAAGCATAGCGGGATCTACTTGAGAGCCACTTGCTGGCTTGTGTCCGGTGGTCATGGCAGTACTGGCAGATAACAATGCAAAACTGTCGGCCCGGATGCTTCCAGGAGGTCAATGGGGTCTTCTGCGCTGAAGCACGAACGCTGCTGCTTGCAAGTCTCGGGTTGCTCCTGCGTACGGGCAACGACCGGCTCCTGAGGTTATGACGACGGGACACGGCCAACGTTCCCTCTACGTCCTCTTCGCGCTGTCCGGCTTTTCCGGCCTGATTTACGAATCAGTCTGGTCGCAATATCTGAAACTTCTTCTCGGTCATGCCGCTTATGCCCAGGCGTTGGTGCTGGTCATCTTCATGGGCGGAATGGCGCTGGGCGCCTGGCTGATTTCCAGCACGGGGCACCTGGTTAGAAACCTGCTGCTGGGCTACGCCCTCGTCGAAGGCATCGTTGGACTATTCGGCCTGATCTTCCACCCGCTGTTCGAAGCGATAGCAGGGAGCTCATTCGAAAGCATTATTCCCGCCCTCGGGAGCCCATTCTACGTACAGCTATACAAGGTCACAGCCGCATCGCTGTTGATTCTGCCGCAATCCATCCTCCTGGGATCAACATTCCCACTCATGAGCGGCGGATTCATCCGGAAGTATCCCGACGCGCCGGGCAAATCCATTTCCACCCTCTATTTTGCCAACAGCATCGGCGCTGCCGTAGCCCTCCCTGTCACCGGTTTTTACCTGATTGGCAAACTGGGGCTGCCGGGGACGATCTCTACGGCAGGACTGTTGAACATAGGCATTGCCGTGCTCGTCTATGGGTTGGCGAAGGGGCCGACGCGATCAACTGCTGACGCGCCCGCGGAAATGGGGAACCCCAAGGCCTGGCCATGGCTGTTCATCGCAGCATCATTTTGCACCGGGATGGCCTCGTTCATCTATGAGGTCGCATGGATCCGGATGTTATCGATGGTGCTCGGCAGCAGCACTCATTCATTTGAACTGATGCTGAGCGCTTTTATCACGGGAATCGCAATAGGCGGTTACGTGATCCGAAAGAAAATAGATAGCCTCAAGCGACCCATCATATTTGTTGCGGGTGCGCAAATCCTCAAGGGGCTCTTTGCCCTGTCCACAATTTTCCTTTACGGGTACAGCTTCAGCGTCATGTCCTTCTTCATGGCTGCGTTGGATGAAACGACCCAGGGCTACGCGCTGTTCAGTCTTGCCAGTCACAGTATTGCTCTCTTCATCATGCTGCCGGCCACGGTCTGTGCAGGCATGACTCTGCCTCTGTTCACTGCAATCTTGTACAAGCATGGAAACGGCGAGAGAGGGATCGGTGAGATCTACTCCAGCAACACGATTGGCGCCATTGTCGGCGTTGTATTTGTCGTCTACGTCGGGATGCCGCTGCTCGGCCTCAAAGGTTCAATCCTGACAGGCCTGGTTGTAGACGTCGCCGTCGGATTAGCGTTGATCTACCTCTGCTCATCGGCCGGAAAGCAAAAGCAGCTGGCCTATATAGCCGCCTCTCTCGGCGCGCTTGTTGTCGTCACCATGCAGTTCTACGAGCTCAACGCCAGGCAGATGGCCTCAGGCGTATTCCGTCACGGCGCCGAGGAACTTGACGACAGAACGGAAATATTGTTTCACGAGGACGGTAAGACGGCGTCTGTTACCGTTTCTACCTGGGATGCCAAGCAGACGTCCATCATGACGAACGGCAAAACCGATGCGTCTATCACAATAGTCGACAATCTGGCGCCCACGTCGGACGAATCAACGATGGTCTTGCTGGCCGCCTTACCTCTGGCGGTTCATCCCGGCCCGAGAACAATCGCCAACATCGGCATGGGATCCGGACTGACATCACAGGTGGCTCTGTCCATGCCCGAAGTGGAACGAGTGGACACCATAGAGATCGAGGAAGCGATGATCAGGGGGGCGCGATATTTCCTTCCGAAGACGGAAAAGGTTTTCACTGATCGGCGGAGCGCCATTCATATCGATGACGCGCGGACCTTTTTCTCCACTCACCAGGGTCGATACGACGTCATCATATCGGAACCTTCGAATCCGTGGGTCAGCGGTGTTTCGAGCCTCTTCACTCGCGAGTTCTACGATGTTGCGCAAGCGAAGCTGAATCACCGCGGCATATTCGTTCAATGGCTCCATGCCTACGAATTCAACATTGAGCTGCTGGTCTCGATACTAAAGGCGATTTCGCAAAGTTTTCCTTATTACAGTCTCTACTTTGCCGACGAGGGGAATCTGATTCTGTTGGCCAGCAGAGACGGGCCGATCGACTATCCGGAGCCATCCATTTTCGGATCACCGGAGATGAAGGAGCTGCTGTCTGCCATTCATGTCCACAATGTCGAGGACTTGCGGTTCCGGTTTCTTGGCGACCAGTACCTTTACGGCCCGTTTATAGGCCAGTTTGCTGTTGCGGCGAACTCTGATTACTACCCGGTAGTCGACCGCAACGCCGAAAGGGCGCGTTTTTTGCGCGAGTCAGCATCGGACTTACTGGATATCCGCATGTCTTCAGTGCCGATCCTGGATATCCTCTATGAGGATAAAGGGTATAGGGTCAGCAACCTGACGCCAACGGATTATTACTCATTCGATGCAGCGAGAAAGGCATATAAGCTGTATCAGTTCTACAGCGAGGGACTTTTTGACAAAAGTATCATCGAGTCAGTCGTGAGCTTGAACTTCCTGCTTTCTGCATCTGAAAGTTGCCCGCCCAATTACGATGAGGCCGTGTGGGGTGATTCTCTCTACCTCATACATCGCCAGATATCCGGCTACCTGGGCAGGGAAGAGCTGTCCAGGCTGACCGCGGCAGTAATACCTGAATGTGAAGGCGCCGAACTGTCGGCGTTCGTCGCAGATTGGAGTGCTTTTTTCCGTTCCATGAACGAAAGAGACACGGCCAACGTGATCGAGGCTGCAAAAAGGCTACTGGCGGCCGGCGTTCATCTCAACCTCGAGCAGAGGAAATTTCTGTCGACTGCGTTGCTGGCCAGTCTTGTAAAGACGGGGGAAAATGAGCAGGCCGCCTTCCTCTGGAGGGAGTATATGAAGGAGCTGTTCATGGTAGAGGGAGAAACGCCGCTGGAGATTGAAATCCTGTTGGCGGTGGCCGGCCTGGACAGGGCGAATTGGTAGAACGTGCACTTGTGAAGGTTTCCTAGTGCGCGAGGCTGTCGGGAGTGCCCAGATGGCGGAGCTTCCCGGCGAGCACCGGCAGCGCGTGCACCCGGCCCCTGCCGGGCAGGCAGCGCAGCCAGTCGCTCTTGTAGCGGGCGTAGACCGGCACGGGCAGGCCCGGCCGGCGCGCCGTCCGGAAATCCACGCCGACGCCGAACACGGCTTCGAGCCCCTGCTGAGCGGCGAGCTCCAGCGCGCGGCGGCAGCCGAGCATCCACGGGAAGGCGAAATAGCGCGGGGCGTATCCCAGCTCGGTGCAGAAGCGCTCGCGACTCACCTCGAACTCGCGGCGCCGCTCGCGCTCCAGCTCCTCCTCGCTCGCCCAGCGGCCCGGATGACGCTCGTTGGCTTCGCGATAGCACGCTCGCAGCTGTGTGTCTGCATCGGGGCTGTCGAATAGCGTCGGGCCGCGCTCCTCGACGAGGCGCCGGCAGGCACGCACGGCCGCCGTGCTCTCGATGTAGCGCCGCGTTGCCGAGAGGAGCGGCAGCGCGTGATGGACAGGTGTGCCCGGCGGCGGCGGGCCGAGCGCCGAAGCGCCATCGGCTTCGCGCATCGGCCAGTTGAAGAAGTGCGTTGCCGAGAGCGTCGCCGGGCTCGCGAAACCCGCGACCTGCGCGCTCGCGTGCACGAGCGCATGACGGTAAGCGTGCGATTCGACTTCCACGAAACCCGAGGCCACGCACTCGCGCACCTCGTCCCAGTTCATGAACATCCCCTCCGGACCGTTGCCATCCACCCAATGCGTGGGCGCGAACAGCACGGCGCGCATCCGGTATTCCCGGAGCACCGGATACGCGACGGTGCGGAAGCTCGACCAGGCATCGTCGAAAGTGAGCAGGACCACGCGCCGCCGCTCCCGCGAGCGCGTCGCACGAATGAACTCGTCGATGCCGAGCGTCGCATAGCCGTTTTCGCGCAGGTAAGCGAGGTCGGTCTCGAGCTCCGGTCCCGTCACTTCGTGATAGTTGAAGACCGGTACCTCGCCCGCGGCGAGAGGGAGCCCGAAAATAAATCCGGGATAGCGGGTACGCAACGGGCCGGCGAGCGCGCGGCCGGTGCGCGCGCCTGCCGCGCGTGCACGTTCCAGGCTGTCCTTCAGGTGCGGCATCGGAACCCTCGTCTTCTTGATCTTGCTGCCCCGTATGCAAGTTCAATGCCCGTGATCTGAGACTCGCAGCGATCCCCGCAGGAGCCCGCCATGCGGGCGACCTTGGATGCCCGAGTCGCCCGCATGGCGGGCTCCTACGGGGCGGCGCCGTTGCAGAATTTACAGGCGGCGATCCGGGTTCGGGTAAGATCGGGGCAGCCGGCGGGATTGCGCATTAGCGGAGGGCGCCAGCATGCAGGACCTCTTCGATCTCAGCGGCCGAGTCGCCCTCGTGACCGGCGGCTCGCGCGGCATCGGCGAGATGATCGCCGCCGGCTACGTGGCAAGGGGCGTCAGGACGTACATCTCGTCGCGCAAGGCGGACGCGTGCCGGGCGACGGCCGAACGCCTCTCGGAGCGCGGCGAATGCATCGCCATCCCCGCTGACCTTTCGACGGCGGACGGCATCGAGCAGCTCGCGGCGGCGCTCGTCGAGCGCGAGCCGCGCCTGCACATTCTCGTCAACAATGCCGGCGCCGTGTGGGGCGAGCGCGTCGACGACTTTCCCGAGAGCGGCTGGGACAAGGTGCTGACGCTGAACCTGAAGTCGCCGTTTTTCCTCACGCGGCGGCTGCTGCCGTTGCTCGAGGCGGCAGGGTCGCACGAGGATCCGGCGCGGGTGATCAACATTGGCTCGGTGGACGGTCTGCACGTCACCGACCTGCCCACGTATTCCTACGGACCCAGCAAGGCCGGACTCCATCACCTGACGCGCATGCTCGCGGGACATCTCGCGCCGCGCCACATCAACGTCAATGCGATCGCCCCGGGCCCGTTCCCCAGCAAGATGATGGCGCACACGCTCGCCACGGCGGGCGAGCGCATCGTGCAGAGCATCCCGCGCCGGCGCATCGGCGAGCCGGCCGACATGGCCGGCGCGGCGATCTTCCTCGCATCGCAAGCGTCGAGCTACGTCACCGGCGTGGTCCTGCCCGTCGACGGGGGCCTCACCGGTACGTTGTGACTCCCGGGCCGACGGACGGGCACGGAACCCGTTGGAGCGCGCATCTCGCGCGATAGCGATTGTCGGTCGCGCGATGCGCGCTCGTACCGTGCGCGGGCGATCGCAGCCCCCTCAGCCGCCGGCGATGGCGCCGATGATGTAGAACGGCTCGGCGCCGGAGGCGATCGCCCGCGGGAGCAGGGCGTCCGGCGGCTCGTGCGAGACGTCTTCCGCGCAGGCGAAGAAGCGCACGAGCGGTCGGCGCCTATGCGTCACGTGATCGCGAATGGTGCCGCAGAGCATCGGGTAGCCGGCTTCGAGCGCATCGAGAATCGCCGCCGTCGTCACCGGTGCCGGCACCGCGAGCCGCACCTCGCCCTCGACCCGCGCCAGGGTGCGCAAGTGCTGCGGCAGGACGACCCGGACCGCCGCCGGATCGGCGGGTCGCGCGCGACGCTCGTTTGCCCCGGCGACACTTCCCTCGCGGCGGCTGCCCGCCGATCGAATGCTCGCGGCGCCGCGATCCTCGTGCTCGTCGGCCCCGGTGACCGCGCCGCGCTGGTCGTGATCGCCGGCCGCACGGATCATGGCAGCGCCTGCACCTCGACCGAAAGGACCGCCGGCAGGTCCCGCACGATCGGCACCCAGCGGTCGCCGCTGTCGGCCGAGGCGTACACCTGGCCACCGGTCGTCCCGAAGTAGATGCCGCAGGGATCGAGGGAATCCACGGCCATGGCATCGCGCAGCACGTTCACGTAGCAATCCTGCTGCGGCAGGCCCTTCGTGAGCGGCTCCCAGTCGCCGCCCCCGGTGCGGCTGCGATACACGCGCAGCTTGCCCTCGGGCGGGTAGTGCTCCGAATCGCTCTTGATCGGCACGA
>CAZSKQ010000039.1:0-27139 GCA_964607425.1 uncultured Woeseiaceae bacterium | reverse complement strand
TTTGACCAGGGCCGTCCTACCTGACGCGCTCGACCCGAATGGTCCTGTTGAGGGGGATAATGCGCATCCGGTAGCCGCCCAGCGATGCGCTCCATAGCTCGACCGGGAACGCGGACTGCTGGTTGCGCAAGCCGCGTTGGACGGACGTCCGGTCGCCGTCGATCTGCCGCCAGACTTGCCCGCTGTCCAGCCGCACCAGCAACCTGCGATAGCCGACGAACCGAAACTCCACCACGGTTGCGCTGATCGCCTTCTCGTCCTCGACGGTCTTCGTTTCCCGGGGCTCAACCTGTTCCTGTCCCAGCTCGACGGCCGGCGGGGCTGCAATTTCCGGTTCACCCGCGGAGGAGGAAACGCTTGCTGCCACGACGCCCTCGGCCCCGAGCTCGCGCAGGGCGTCCTCCAGGCAGGCAATTCTCAGATCCTTGGAGCTGCTCGCGGCGCAGCGCGCGATGGTATCGCCGGTATCCGCGTGGCAAACGGTCGTGCCCAGCAGCAGGCCGGCGCCGGCAAGGACCAGAACCGGCAGGAATTTATTGGTTTTTCTTTCGGTCCGCGGCAAGGTCACTTTCACGGTAAAAGTAGTCGTGCCGGAACGTTTGTCCCGGCGCCTGCGCGGGGCCGCCGCGCCGGTACCGGGGCCGGTAGATGAACTCGCTCACGGACTGCATGACCCGCGCTTCCATCGACTTGAATCCGTCCGGCTCGGCATCGGCGATGCTCACGTCCGTGACCCTGCCCCGGTCGTTGACCGTGAACCGGGCGACCACGTACCCCCTGCCATATTCCGAGAGATCCACGCTGGCATCGCTGCTACGGTAGCCGAAGTTGGCGTACTCGTCGAGTTGCGGCCGGAACAGCAATACCGGCCGCTCCAGGTCGCGTTGCCGCCGGGCGCCGTCGCTTTCGTTCGCGGATAACAGCTCCCACGCGCGGCGATAATGGATACGCGCCTTGTCCTGGACGTCGCGCAACGTGTAATAGTCGCCAAGCTCGACCAGGATCTCCTCTTGCATCAGCCATGTCGCGTCGGGGTGATGCTCCGCAATCTCCAGCGCTTTTTTGAGGAACGTCTCGCCGGTCTCGGTCGTCGGCTCGGAGCGGAAGTACACGTCATCGAGGTCGTAGAAGTAGGTGTGGCTCATTGCCCTGTAGGTTTTCAGCAGGCTGAGATCGGTTGCGCCGCGGCGATCCTCTATGATTTTCATCATCTCGCGGTATACCGCGCGCTCCTGCTCATGGCGGCCCGCTTCGTTCAGCAACAGCGCCTTCTGCTCCAGCGCCGGCAGGACCTCCTCGTCGTCAGGAGCGTATGCTCGCGCATAGAGACGGTAGATGCGATCGACCACGCGGAGTGCCGCGTCCATCTGCGCGGTTTGCGCCAGCGCCGTGGCCATGGCATCCAGGATGTCGACCTGCTCCAGCGTGTACGGCCCATCGTTCACGTGACGGATATGCAGTGCCTGTTCGTAGGCAGGCAGCGCCAGATCGGTTTGCCCGCTTGCTGCGTACGTATCCCCGAGCCCGCGCAGCGGTTCGACCAGGCTCTCGCTAAGCCGATTGCCGCCGGCCTCCAGCAGTTCGATCGCGGCTGCATAGTTCTGCACTGCAGCCGCGTACGACTTGCCCTCGCGCTGGGCCAGGGCGAGGCGGGACAGGGCATCGGCCAGGGCCTCTTGCCCGCGATCGCCGGCGTGGATAAGGTCGACCATGTGCTTGGCGGCGGCTTCCGCTTCGTCGTACCAGCCGTTGGCCAACGCCTCGGCATACCGGCGCTGGTAAGCCGACCACGCGACGGCGCCGGGGTCACTTGCGTGGCCCGCGGACAGGGGCTGGCCGGAGGGGGTGTATGCCACGCGGAACGCTTCTTCCTGCGCCGCCGTCGCGCTCGCGCCGAGCAAGGCGAACGCGCCCAATAGCGACATGGACGCATAGTCCGGTGCATGGCGAACCTTTTCGGGCATTGGCCACCGCGGCGCGTTGATCAGCCTCCTGTTATCGACAGTATGGCAGGCGGGCTGTTCCGCGCCCACGCAGCGGCGGGGGCTTGCGGCGAGATCAGTGTTCCGTGCGGCTGACCTGCGCGGGGGACTCGGGCTCTTCGCCGTGCTGCTGCGCGGAGGCGGCCATTTCCCCGGCCGCGTGCTTCACCTCGTCGAAAGCGTCGGACGCGCGATCCTTTACCTGCCGGGCGGCGGCATCGCTGCTCTCGCCCAGCAGGCGGTCTTCGGCCGCGCTGCGCGGCATGGCCGCGCCCAGGGCCGCGCCCAGCGCCACGCCCATGGCACCGACCAGCAGGGGTTGCTCCTCCAGCATCTGGCCGAAACCCTCTTTCATCCGCCGGCTCCGCATGCGCACCCGTTCGCCGGCGTGGCTCACGGTGTCGCCGACGGCGTGCCTCGCGTGCGCCGCGCGATCGGCGGCGGCGCTTGCGGCCGATTTGGCCGAATCCATGCCCTGTCGCACTCGCGCGCCGGCGCCTTCGGCGCGTCCGGACAGTTCGTCCGCCCGCTCGCGCCGGGGCCTGGCGGGCGGCGGCGGCCGGTTGGCGGACGCCATCATCCAGGCGATGCCGACGGCGGTCAGCAGCAGCGGCAGCGGGTGGTTCTCCGCCGAGCGGCCGAGATTAGTGGCGAAGTCGCCGCCGTGCCGGCGTGCCGTGCCAATGACCTGGTCGAGCAGCTGCCCGGGTGAAAGCCGGCTTTCCAGCTCGTCAATGGTCCGGCCGAGGCTCGTCCGGGTGCGGTCGATATCGCGCTCGATCTGGTCGGCGTCCCGGTCCGCTCTTGCCTGAATTCCCTCGTTCATTGCATCTTCCTCCTCGCGAGCTCGGCGTCTTCCCGGATCGATTCAATCGTGCGGTCGGGCTTCAGCGAGTCGGCCTGCATTTTCTTGCGACCGGCGGACAGCAGTATCGCGCCGATGATCGTCACCACGCCGCCAACGATGAACGCCGCGGCTGTCAAGCTTACCCACTCCGTAAGCAGCAGCATGACGCCGCCAAGCAGGAACAGAATGCCTGCGTACATTACCCCGCCGCCCGCGGCGACCGACATAATGCCGCTCTTGACGTCGGTGACGGCCGATTTCATCTCGGCCCTGGCAAGCGCTACCTCTTCACTGAAGAGCGTCGAAACGTCCATTGCCAGCTTTTTGAACAAGCCCGGTACGGATTCGCCCTCGTAGCGTTCCGGGCCGTGATTGCCGTTGGTGCGGGGATGCGTGCGCCCGGTTGGCGTCCCTCCAGGTTGCCGCGCGTTCATGACCCTGTCCCTCCGCTGCCGGGATTGGGATCAGGCGTCGCCGGCGGCGGCTCCGTTGCGCCGTCCACGAAAGCACGCTCCTGGTCGGTGTAATCCGCGAGTTCCGCCTCGTAGTCGATACGGCTGTCGCTGCCGCGCCAGCGCGAGTTGCCGCCCATATCTTCCTCGCGATACCTGTCTTCCGTGCGATACCTGTCGTCCTCGCGGTACCTTTCGCCGGAAGCCTTGGCGAAGCGCGACAGTCCGATGCCAAGCGCCACGGCGCCTAGCAGGAACAGTGCGGGGTTACGTTCCGCGAGCCGGCGTACGTCGCCCGCCAGTTCGTCGATGTTCTTGTTCTGCATATGCCCGGACCACTCGCTGAGCTGCGACGAGAGCCGCTTGGTGTAGTCCGCGAGTCCTTCGTGGTGCAGTTCGCTCAGGCGGCCGGCAGCGCTATCGAGGGCCTCGGCGAAATCGCCGACGCCGCCCGCGGCGCGTCCCGCGCCGGCCTCCAGTTGCTCGCGGCTGAGTCTGGCGGCTTCCCTGGTCTGCTGGCGCCCCTTTTCGAGCATGGTCTCCGGCTGCTCGCCGGCGCCGCTCGTGTGCACATCATCGCTGGCGCGTCTGTTCATGATCTGTGTCCTCTGTGTGGAGCTCGTTTCGAGCCCATGGAGCACCGCCCGACCGGGCCGTCCTGCAGCCCGGCACGGGCCGCAGGACGGTGGCCCCGTTCCAGCCCCGGGGCCTCGTCCCGATTCGTTCCTAGTACTGCTGCGTCGGGTCGGTGGAACTCGGCTCCTCCTCGCTCAGCATGGTGGGATCGATCTCCTCCTGCTGCTCGAGCTGCTCCCGGTCCATCGTCGTGGTGAGGTTGTCGTCGGCACCCATCTGCAGGTCGGACAACGGAATCGCCACGACCTTCTCGCCGACACCAAGGAATCCGCCGACGTTGACCGCGGCGACCTTGTCCTGGTGCTGGTCGCTGTAGCCGACCTTCTCGATCGTGCCGATCTCTTCGCCGGTAGAGCTGACGATCGACTTGCCCTGCAACTCGTCGGCGCTCATCTGCGACAGGTCGGATCCCTCCATCCCGGTTGAGCCCATGCTCGTATCGTCCTGGGTTTCGGTCTGCGACTCGGTGCTGTAGGGATCGGTGGACTCGTACGGATCGGTGGTCTCGTACGGATCCGTCTGCTGCTCCGTCTGCGACTCCGTTTCGTACTCGCTTTGCGTGTCGGTTCCCATGCCGGTGCGGTCCGCACGCTCGTCCTCGGTCACGACGCTGCTGTCCGTGTCCCAGTCTTCCGTGGTCGACTGCTCCTGGACGCCTGCCAGGGCGGCGCCGCCCGTAAGAGCCAGTCCTGCCATAAACGCTACTGTCCTTTTCATCTTTACCTCCATTCCTGGGAAAGGCCTGTTGTGGTACCGGCTATTCGCCTGCAAAGGGCGTGCCAACCAGGGCCGGGAGGGATGACTGGTCAGCGGGGCTAGCGATGGCGCTCCGCGGGGCATCGGGCGGGCCATTCCGGCAATTATTGCCGGGGGAGGGGACGGTAGAAATTGCAGGGGCGGCAATTTCGACACATGCCGCGGGACCGACTGTCGCTATTTTTATACGGTGCTCTCGCCCGCCACCCGCCGGACGCTTTCGTCGTCGCAGATGTAGCTGGCGGTGACCTTGTCGTCCTGGATCGACTCGAGGTACACGTCGAAACGCCACAGCGAGTGCAGGTGCTTCATGACCGCCTTTGCGTCTTCCTTGTCCAGCGGGATGCGGTTGTGCTGTACGTGCTTGAGCGTTATCGAGCGATTGCCCCGCAGGTCCACCTCGTGCACCTGGATGTTCGGTTCCTGCTTGCTCAGGTTGTACTGGTCCGAAAGCTGCTCGCGAATGCGCCGGTAGCCCTGGTCGTCGTGGATGGCCGTGACCTCGATCTCCTTCTCCCAGTCATCGTCGAGGATGCTGAAGAGCTTCAGGTCGCGAATGACGGTCGGCGAGAGGAACTGCAGGATGAAGCTCTCGTCCTTGAAGTCGCTCATCGCGTGGTGCAGGACTTTGAGCCAGTCCTGTCCCGCCAGGTCTGGAAAGAAAGCGCGGTCTTCGTCCGTTGGTGCTTCGCATATGCGGCGGATATCGGAGAAGATCGTGTAACCGAGGGTGTACGGATTGATGCCGCTGTAATAGGGAGAATCGAAATCCGGCTGGTAGATCACGCTCGTGTGCGATTGCAGGATCTCGAACATGAAGCCGTCGGAGACCAGTCCTTCGTCGTAAAGAGTGTTCAGCAGCGTGTAATGCCAGAACGTGGCCCAGCCTTCGTTCATGACCTTCGTCTGCCGTTGCGGGTAGAAGTACTGCGCGATCTTGCGCACGATGCGCACGATCTCGCGCTCCCACGGCTCGAGCAGCGGGGCGTTCTTTTCGATGAAGTACAGGAGATTCTCCTGCGGCTCCTTCGGAAATCGCGGCCATCGCTCGTTCTTGCGTTGTTCCTTTTTCGGCACGGTTCGCCAAAGGTCGTTCACCTGCTGCTGCAGGAACTCCTCGCGTTCGCTCTGCCGGCGCTTCTCGTCTTCCGCTGAAATCGAACGCGGCCGGCGAAAGCGGTCGACGCCGTAGTTCATAAGCGCATGACAGGAATCCAGCAGCGATTCCGTGGCGTCGACGCCATAACGCTCCTCGCACTCCGCGATGTAGTTGCGCGCGAAGAGCAGGTAGTTGACGATGGCGCTGGCATCCGTCCAGGTCTTGAACAGGTAATTGCCCTTGAAAAAGGAGTTGTGGCCGAAGCAGGCATGGGCGATGACCAGCGCCTGCATGGGGAGCGTATTCTCCTCCATCAGGTAGGCAATGCAGGGGTTGGAGTTGATGACCAGCTCGTAGGCAAGTCCCATGTGACCGCGCCGGTAATGCTGCTCGGTGGTCAGGAACTGCTTGCCTAACGACCAGTGGTGATAGCCCAGCGGCATGCCGATGGACGAGTAGCGGTCCATCATCTGCTCCGCGGTGATGATCTCGATCTGGTTCGGGTAGGTATCAAGCTGGAATCGCGCGGCGACCCTGGCGATCTCCTCTTCGAATTGCTCCAGCGCCTCAAACGTCCATTCGGAGGTCTGGGCGATCGGCTTGCGGCCGGTCATTGCGTCTTCTTCTTGAACAACTCGTGAAAGACCGGGTAGATCTCCGCTGCGCCGGTGACCTTTTTCATCGCGAAGCAGTCCGGGTTCTTCGCCTGAACTTCCTCGTACGCGTGCCACAATGCCTGCTCGGCCTGCTCGGAGATTTCTACATACGCGAAGTACTGGACGAGCGGCAGGATACTGTTCATCAGCAGGTCGCGGGCGATCGGCGAGTCGTCGTGCCAGTTCTCGCCGTCCGAGGCCTGTGCTGCGTAGATATTCCAGTCCGCCGTCGGGTAGCGCTCGTGGATGATGTCGCGCATCAGCTTCAGAACGCTGGAAACCACGGTGCCGCCGGTCTCGCGTGAATAGAAGAACTCCTCTTCGTCCACTTCGCTCGCGACCGTGTGATGGCGCAGGAACACAATGTCGATCTTTCGATAGGTCTGCTTCAGGAACAGGTGCAGCAGGATGAAGAACCGCTTCGCGAGATCCTTGATCTCCTGCGTCATCGAGCCGGAGACGTCCATCAGGCAGAACATAACCGCGTTGCTGGTCGGCAGCGGCTGCTGGATGAGGTTGTTGTACTTCAAATCGAAGTCATCGAGAAACGGGATGTGGTTCAGGCGCCGCTCGAGGCGGTCCAGCTCGTTCGTTATCTCGCGCGCGCGTTCCCCCGCATCCAGCGTCCCCTCTATGGCCGCGAGCTCCTCCTGCAGTTCGCGGATCTGGCGGCGGATTGCGCCGCCCAGGGCGATACGCCGCGCGTGTGCGCCTTTCAGTGACTGGATGACATTGAGGCGCGCGGGAATGCCGACGTTGGTGTAGCCGCCCTTCTGGTAACGGAAGGTTTCCGTTTCCTTGAGCTGCTTCTTGACCAGGTTCGGCAGCTCGAGGTCCTCGAACATGAAATCGAGGAACTCCTGCCGCGACAGCTCGAACACGAAGTCGTCCATTCCCTCGCCGGTGTTGCTTGCCTTGCCGCGGCCGGCACCGCCGGCGCCGCCGGCGGGCCGCTTGATGCGATCGCCGGCGATGAACTCCTTGTTTCCCGGCAGCACACGGCGCTGGTGGCCGCCGCTGCCGTGCCGGAAGATCGGTTCGGAGATGTCCTTGCGGGGGATACTGATCTCGTCACCCCGATCGGTGTCGGTGATGCTGCGCCGGTTGACGGCATCCTGAACCGCTTCCTTGATATGCTTGCGGAAGCGGCGCACGAATCGTTGGCGGTTGACAGCGCTCTTGTTACGGCTCTCCTGTCGCCGATCGATAATCAGGAATGCCATCGTTCCGTGCCGTTCTTGCCATTGCTCATCAGCGTGACTTGCGTACCCGCAGGTACCACTCGGACAGCAGCCGTACCTGCTTCTCCGTGTAGCCGTGTTCGTTCATGCGCCGCACGAAATCCTTGTGCTTTTTCTGGTCTTCCGAAGATGCCTTCGAGTTGAAGGAGATCACCGGCAGCAGGTCTTCCGTGTTCGAGAACATGTTTTTCTCGATCACCAGCTTCAGTTTCTCGTAACTCGTCCACGCCGGGTTCTTGCCGGCGTTGGCGGCACGCGCCCGCAATACGAAGTTGACCACTTCGTGCCGGAAGTCCTTCGGGTTGCTGATGCCGGCGGGCTTTTCGATTTTTTCGAGTTCGTCGTTCAATGCCGAATGATCGAGATTCTCGCCGGTTTCCGGGTTGCGGTAATCCTGATCCTGTATCCAGAGGTCCGCGTACGTAATGTAGCGGTCGAAGACGTTCTGGCCGTACTGCGAGTACGACTCGAGATACGCGGTCTGGATCTCCTTGCCGATGAATTCGATGTAGCGCGGCGTCAGGAACTCCTTTATGAACGTGAGGTAACGATCGCGCAGCTCGGTCGGGAACTGCTCGTGCTCGATTTGTTTCTCCAGCACATAGAGAAGGTGTACCGGGTTTGCCGCGATTTCGGTGGCGTCGAAGTTGAATACCTTCGACAGGATCTTGAATGCGAAGCGCGTCGACAGTCCGTCCATGCCTTCGTCGACACCGGCGGTGTCGCGGTATTCCTGGATGGACTTGGCCTTCGGATCGGTGTCCTTGAGGCTCTCGCCGTCATAGACGCGCATCTTGGAATATATGCTCGAGTTCTCCGGTTCGATCAGGCGTGTCAGCACGGAGAACTGCGCCAGCATGCGTAACGTGTCGGGCGCGCAGGGAGCCTCGCTGAGCGAACTGTTGCGCAGCAGCTTTTCGTAGATCTTTACTTCTTCGGTGACCTGCAGGCAATAAGGCACCTTGACGATGTACACGCGGTCGATGAACGCTTCGTTGTTGCGGTTGTTCTTGAACGCCTGCCATTCCGCTTCGTTCGAATGCGCCAGCACGATGCCTTCGAACGGTATCGAGCCGATCGCTTCCGTACCGTTGTAGTTCGCTTCCTGGGAAGCGGTCAGCAGCGGGTGCAGCACCTTGATAGGCGCTTTGAACATCTCTACGAATTCGAGGATGCCCTGGTTGGCGCGGCACAGCCCGCCCGAGAAGCTGTAGGCGTCGGGGTCGTTCTGCTTGAACTCCTCCAGCCGCCGGATATCCACCTTGCCCACGAGGGAGGAGATGTCCTGGTTGTTTTCATCACCGGGCTCGGTCTTGGAGATCGCGATCTGGTTCAGGATCGACGGGTGCCGCTTCACAACCCTGAAGCGCGTGATGTCGCCGTTGTATTCCTTGAGCCGTTTCGCGGCCCACGGTGACATGATGGTGTTCACATAGCGTTCGGGGATGCCGTATTCCTCACGCAGGATTTTTGCGTCCTCCGCCGGGTTGAACAGCCCGAGCGGCGATTCCTGCACCGGCGAATCCTTCAACGAATAGAAGGGAACCTTCTCCATCAGCGATTTCAGCTTCTCGGCAAGCGAGGACTTGCCGCCGCCGACCGGGCCGAGCAGGTAGAGGATCTGTTTCTTTTCTTCGAGGCCCTGTGCCGCATGCTTGAAGAACGACACGATCTGCTCGATGCATTCTTCCATGCCGTAGAAATCATGGAACTCGGGATAACGCTTGATGATCTTGTTGGAGAAGATCCGGCTCAGGCGAGCGTCTTTGGAAGTGTCGACAAGTACGGGCTCGCCGATCGCCAGCAGCAGCCGCTCGGCGGCGGTGGCATAGGCGGTCTTATCCGACTTGCAGATGTCGAGGTATTCTTGAAGGCTGTATTCTTCTTGTTCTGTATCTTCGTAACGCGTCCGGTAGTTCGCGAAGATACTCATTGCTGTGTCTCCCGGCTTGCGCCTCTTGATAATGGTTATGAGATTCCTGTGCGTCGCATGAAAACCGGTTTCGTATACCGCTTTCCTACAATGTCCTTTAGTTCAGTTGGGTCGATTTCCATCTGATTCGTGACTCGATAATAGCAACTTTAGAGTGCAATTCACGCGCGATGTTCCATTTACACAAATGCGGCAGCGCGGTTAAAATTTGATGCTTCGTCGGTGTTGAAAGCAGCGTATGCAAGCGCCGACGCCCTTTCGGGTTGCCGCCCCGGGCACCGATGAGTCGGCGATTGATGCCAGCGGCATGGGACCGTCGCATTTCGGCAACCCCGCCGGGCAATCCCGGCCCGGCAATGTGGACCAGCTTGCAGCGGGCATTCGATAAGCGCCAGTGCACGCGATGCGTTCGCGGCGGAAGCACGAGTTCAACGCGATCCCCTCGACCTGTGCCGATTCTACGCGCGTCCGGAATAAATGCGTCTTTTTAAGCCCGAAAAGGGCGGATTAAGGCCCGAATTGGCCGGCTGAGCAGCAGTTTTCTTCAGGTAATCAACGCACTTCGAAGGTCCGACCCCGTCACAGGCTGGCGAGGCGTTGTTGGAGGAAGCGGCGTTCGGGTTCCAGGCGGGTGAGGTCGAGCGCACGGCGGTAGGCGGCGGCGGCTTCCTCGGTGCGATGGAGGCGGCGGCACAGGTCGGCGCGGGCGGCGTGGGCGAGGTGATAGTCCGCCAGCTCGCCGCGGGCCAGGAGGTCGTCGATCAAGGCGAGCCCGGCGGCCGGGCCGTCGCGCATCGCCACGGCGACGGCGCGGTTGAGCTCGATTACCGGCGTCGGCTCCACCCGCAGCAGCAAGTCATAGAGCGCGATGATCTCGTCCCAGTTCGTGGCAGCGGCATCCCGCGCATCGGCGTGCACGCCGACGATCGCCGCCTGCAGCGTGTACGGCCCGAAGCGCCGCGATGACAACGCGGCGCGGATCAGTGTCGAGGCCTCGGCGATCAGCTCGCGATCCCACAGCCGCCGGTCCTGGTCCTCCAGCAGCACGAGCTCACCGCTTTCCGTGGTGCGCGCGGCCCGCCGCGATTCGTGCAACAGCATCAACGCGAGCAGGCCCATGCTCTCGGGCTCGCGCAGCAGCTCGACCAGCAGCCGGCCGAGCCGGATCGCCTCGCTCGAAAGGTCCGAGCGCGTCAGCGATTCGCCGGACGACGCGAAGTAACCTTCGTTGAATACCAGGTACACAACCTGCAGCACGCTGTCGAGCCGTTCCGGCAGCTCTGCATAGGCGGGCACTTCATAGGGGATCGCCGCGTCGCGAATTTTCGCCTTGGCGCGTACGATGCGTTGCGCGACGGTGGTGGGCGCGGTAAGGAACGCGCGCGCAATCTCCTCGGTCGTGAGATCGCAGACTTCACGCAGCGTCAGCGCGATGCGTGCGTCGGTCGACAAAGCCGGGTGGCAGCAGGTGAAGATCAGCCGCAGCCGATCGTCCTCGATTCCCTCGTCGTCGCGGTCGGGCGCCGGCTCCGCGCGGGCGTCGAGCTGGCTTGCGATCTCGGTAAGGGACGCGTCGAAGCGTGCGCGGCGCCGGATCGTATCGATGCCCTTGAAGCGGCCGGCCGATACCAGCCACGCGCGCGGGTTGTCCGGCACGCCGTCACGTTGCCACTGGGCCAGCGCCGCCATGAAGGCGTCATGCAGCGCTTCTTCCGCCAGGTCGAAGTCCCCCAGCAGGCGGATCAGGGTCGCCAGCACGCGGCGCGATTCGCGCCGGTAAACGGCGTCGATGGTCGCGCGCGTGGTGCCGCCGCCGGCCCCGGTGCTCTCTTCGCTGCCTGCCATCATGCGACTGTACCTGATCGCCGCGGCCGCGGCCGACCGCCCGTTTCCAGGTAGGCGTATGCATGTCCCCCGCGCCATGCGCAGAGAAGGAGGTAGCAGGCGGCGGTAGCCGGCAGCAGGGCGCCGGTACCGCGCATGAGCCCCGCGCCGACGCCCCGGCCGGGGGGCAGCTCCGGCGGCTGCCACGCCAGCACGGTGCCCGCGATGCCGCTACAAGCGCCGGTTTGCGCCCGCCCCCGCGACAGACCCCGCCGCACACGTGCGCGGGCCGACAATCCGGCGTGGATGTTGGTATATTCGAGTACAAGGGCTCTATCCCCGGCGCGATCCGGCCGGGGCAAGAGCTGACCGCCACGCCAGTCTTTCGTGCATCAGGGCCGCCGGGCAGGGCGTGAGCATGCCGCTGAATCGATGCAGCTAGGGATCCACAGTTCCGTTCGGCGCAAAGTGCTGGTGATCGTGCTGGTCACCACTTTCGTCGCGCTGCTGGTTTCCGCGATCGCACTCCTGAGCTACGAAGCGCGGGGCTACCGCGAATTCCTGCTGAGCGACGTCACGACGCAGGCCGACATCCTGTCGCGGACCGCCGCTCCGGCAGTGGCATTCAACGACCGCGCGGCGGCCACCGCGACACTCGCGATGATGTCGAGCCGGCCGGCCGTGGAAGCGGCCGCGATCTACACGGCGAACGGCGAGCTGTTTGCGAGCTATCGGCAGAACGGCAACACGCGGGCGTTCCCGGACAGCGCCGAGCCGCGGGCGGCACGCGTGGAAGACGGCGGCATGACCGTCTTTCATCCAATCGTCGAGAACAACCAGCGCCTCGGGACGGTATACCTGCGTGCGAAATACGAGCTCGCCGACCGGGTCGTGGATTACCTGCTGATCCTCGGCGGCGTCATGCTGGCCAGCCTGGCCGTCGCGGCGCTGGTATCGCTCTGGCTGCAAGGCAGCGTGACGGGTCCGATACTGGCGGTGACCAACGTGGCGAGGCGGATTGTCGAGAATCGCGACTTCAACCTGCGGGCGGCAAAGACGACCGATGACGAGGTCGGCACGCTGGTCGACGCCTTCAACTCCATGCTGGCCGAAGTGAGCGAGCGGCAGCAGGCACTCGAGGATTCAAACCGCAAACTGCACCAGGAATCCGAAGAGCGCAGGAACGCGGAAGTCTCGCTCCGGCTAGCGGACAAGCACAAGGACGAATTCCTGGCCACGCTGGCACACGAGCTGAGAAATCCGCTGGCGCCGATGGTGAACGCGCTGAGTCTCATGCGTTCTCCGAATGCGACCAAAGCGACCATCGAGCAGGCGCAGGAGATCGTCGACCGGCAGTTGAGCCACATGGTTCGCCTGGTGGACGACCTGCTGGACGTATCCCGGATCTCCCGCGGCAAGCTCACCATCCGCCGCGAGCCGGTCGAGCTTGCGCAGGTTCTCGAGAATGCCGTGGACACGGTGCGCCCGCTGCTCGATCGTGAACAGCAGACGCTGCTGCTCGAAATTCCGGACCGGCCGATCTTCATGCAGGCGGATCCCGTGCGGCTGTCGCAGGTGTTCGCGAACCTCCTGAACAACGCCTCGCGTTACACGCATACCGGCGGCCGGATCGCGCTTGCCGTGAAAGTGACGGGGAACGCGGTGGAAGTGGCGATAACGGACAACGGCAAGGGCATTGCCGCGGAGGACCTTTCCGGCATTTTCGCGATGTTCGCGCAGGACCAGGACGCCGGGGTGCGAGTGCAGGCCGGGCTGGGCGTCGGCCTCGCCCTGGCAAAGCGGCTGGTCGAGTTGCACGGCGGCAGCATCGCGGCCGCGAGCCCCGGCATCGGCGAGGGCAGCACGTTTACCGTACGCCTGCCGGTCAAGGCCGCGCTCACGTCGGAGCACGGGAAGTCGAACCTGTCCGCACAGCCGCCGGCGGCAAGCGGCGCTTGTGCGCGCATCCTGCTCGTGGACGACAACGTCGATTTCGCCACGAGTCTTTCGTTCCTGCTGCGTGAGATGGGCCACGAAGTCTGCATCGCGCACGATGCCGGCGAAGCCCTGGAGCGGGCCGGCGAGTTCAAGCCGGATTGCGCCTTCCTGGATATCGGGCTGCCGGTAGTCGACGGTTACGAACTGGCGCGACGCCTGCGGGCGCTGCTACGCTCTGACATTCCGCTGGTGGCCATCAGCGGTTGGGGGCAGGAGGAAGACCGCCGTCGTGCCAGGCAAGCGGGGTTTGCGTGGTACCTGGTGAAACCCGTCGGGCTCGCAAGTATTCGATCGGCGCTGGATTCGCTTGTCGCCGGCCGGGGCCAGGGTCTGTAACAGGATACCGATAGCTTGATTTGCAACAGGCAATGTATGAGGAGTCGCCCCGCGCTTTCCGGAGGCGACGGCGCCCGCTCCGCCGGGTTCGGCATGGCGGCGGCCGGGGTGCTGGCCCTCCTGCTGGGCGCGGCAGTTGCGGGTCCGGCCGCATCCGCGCAGGAACAAGCGTACTCCGCCCATGGCGTCAAGGCGGCTTTCCTGTACCACTTTTCCACGTACGTCAACTGGCCGGAGTCAGTGGACGCGGACGACACGTTCAGCATTGCCGTGCTGGGGGCGGATCAGGTTGCCGCGGAGCTCGAGCAATTCCTTCCGGGGCACACGATCCAGGGCCGGCCGATGCAGGTGCGCCGGCTGGGCTCGGTAAGCGATCTCGCCGACGACGAAGTGCTCTACATCGGGGCGGACAGGAACGGACAACTGGCCGAATACCTGGAGGACCTCGCATCCCGGCCCCTGCTCGTCGTGACCGACACGCCGCACGGGCTGATCGACGGTGCGATGATCAATTTTCGCATCGTAGACGACCGGGTGCGGTTCGAAATCTCGCAGCGCGCAGCGCAGAACGCTGGGCTCGAAATGAGCTCCCGCCTGCTGTCGGCGGCAATGTCGGTGGAATCGGCGGGCGCGATCGTCGACCTGGACCACATTGTGGCGGCAGACGACCATAACCGGACCTGATTCGGGCGGGGTTGCAATGCCGTCCGCCGGGCGGCATTCTCCCACCGCGACACCGGGAGCTTGGGCAAGCTCTTCGATTTCCGACAGGGCCGCGGCTGGGCGCGCTCCTGTGACCCTCGACATCGGTGCCGCTGGATCTGTACGGGACGATCCATAAAGTCGAACAACGTGCTTTGGGGGGACCAATGCGGCTTTTACTGGGCCTGCTGCTGGCCACATTGTGTATTTCGTCCGGCCGGGCCACGGACAGGACAGCCTGGCTCAGTTCGCTCGCCGGCGTGCCAATCCAGATTTTCGAGCTCCAGGCGCCCGACGTATCCGGGCAGTTCCGCGCCTTTCTGGCGGAAGTGCCGATGACCAACGACCGCCCGGTCCCGGGAATGCTGATCGACGACACGGTCGCTTCGCTGTCGTTCCTCAAGTCGGCGACGCCCGCCGGCGAACCGTCCTATTTCGTTGCCTCCTATATCCACAAGACGCCGCTGGTCGCATTGTCTCCCGACTCCCGCCAACGCTACCTCGAGCGTTACGGCGAAATCGTCTACCCGCAGCAGGTGTGCCCCGTGTTCCTGGACAGCGCGGGCGCCGGCGTGGCGACCCTGCTCAGCACGGCGGTCAATCTCCCGCCCCGCTACTTCAGCCGGGTGACCGGCTCGGCGGACAATTTCGATCGCCTGTTCGGGCTCACCGAGGCCTCGCACTGCGGCTTCATCGCGCGCGAGCTCGTGCAGCCCACCGTGCTGCCCCCCGGGCTCGAGCGCCGCGAGCTGCGGACGGTGCTGGAAGCGCTGGGCGACTTCGAGGCCATCGCGGTCTACCGGGGTATCGACCCGGCGCCGCATGCCGACGAAGCCGATATGCTGTTCGCTTCGAGGCTGCTCGCGACCTTCCTGGTCGAGCGTCACAGCCCCTATACGCCCATTCCCGCGCTGCTCTATGAATACCAGCGCATCGGCATCGACGCGACGCATCGGGAGCTCGAGCGGATCACGGCTTCCGTGAGCCTCGCGCGGCGCACGGTGCGCCAGGTGCTGGCAATGGGGCCTTCGGGGCTGGACACCGCGCGGCTGTCGCTCGCCGAGATGCAGGCGATCCTGGCGGGAGCCGCAACGGCCGGGGAGCTGGCGGTCGAGGATCCGCTCGCAAGCCGGCTCATCGCGGACCTGCCGGCGGCACTCCGCCTGCTGCAGGGTGACGTCTCCGCGGGCATTGTGCCACTCCCGCACACGGCGGCGCCCGACATGGGCCTCGTCCGCCAGCCCCTCATCACGCTGAACGGCAGCGCGGTTTTCGCCAGCCAGTAACCCTCGGGACAGCGGTCGAATTTGCAGTCTTTGAAATTATTACAAAGGCTGCTCCCCGTTTGGCCGTGACTTCCGGTCACCGCTTGCGCCTCTCAGCGGCCGCCGGTGCTGGCACGACCCTTGCAGCCGCTGCAGGCATCCCCGGGAAAGCGCGCCGGCGCGAAGCTAAAGATCCCGATGTCCCCGCGCGCCAGGAACCGCCACCTCGCAGCCAGTCACGGCACTGCAGGTGACCCGGGGAGCACATCGGCGCCACTTGCCGCAGTCGGCAAACCGCGGAGACCTTGCATTGGAAGTACCCCGTCACGCCTTGCGACGGAACCCATCGATCCCTCATCAACGGCCAGGGGTGGTTGACCTGCCCAGCTACGATGCCGGGGAGCTGAACGAATTCCAGGACAGCGTGCCGATGCCCGAGCGTGCGCGCTGCTCCGCGAACGGCGATCGGGAGATTACCGTCGAGCTGGAGACACCGGCGAGCGCGCGCAAGCTACCGGAGACGCCCGCTTTCACCGCGCGCAAACCGCTGGAATGCACGCAGCCGATCAGCCTGGCGAGCTTCAGCGGCTCGCGCGCTCGTGAGCCCAGGCATGCCGAACCCCCGGGGGTGGACACCGCCGCTCCCGGATTGCCTGAGGCGCCGGCTCCGTCCGCCAGGGTGCGGCCGGCGACAGGCGACGTGCTTTGCGGGCGCTACACGGTGATCGATCAAGTGGACCATTACGGCATGGGCATCGTGTACAAGGCACGCGACCGGCAGCGGCAACTGGCGGGTTCGCCGACGCCCTGGGTCGCCCTCAAATTCGCGCGTCCGGTCAGCGACGCCGACACCGCGGCCGAAACGTCCCGACTGCTGCGGCAGGAATTCCTGAAGCTGTCGCAGCTCAACCATCCGAATATCGTGAAGGTCTACGACCTCGCCAGCGACGCCGGGATCGAGTTCATCGTCATGGAATGGTTGAGCGGCGAAACATTGGCGAGCCTCCTTGCCCGCAGCACGGCGCGGCGGCTGGCGCTCGACAAATCCATCGAGATCGTGCGCTGCGTGGCGCGCGGGCTGGCGCACGCCCACGATGCCGGGGTGGTGCACGGCGACGTCAAGCCGTCGAATATCTTTCTCGCGCACAGCCGCGCGGTGAAGTTGCTGGATTTCGGTTCGTCCGGCACCACCGGCGCGGAGCAGCTTTCCGGTAGCGATCGCGAAAGGAACTGGGCCACGCGCGCCTACGCGAGTCCGCAAGTGCTGGAGGGCGATGCACCGCAGCCGCATGACGATGTGTTTGCGCTGGGGGTCACCGCCTGGTACCTGCTGGGAGGGGAGCGGCCATTCGGTGAATTCGACGCGCTCGCCGCGCGCGCCGAGGGATTGGTGCCTCCGCCCTTGCCGCCCGATGCGTACGCGCAATGGCCCGCCGTGCGCCGCGCCCTGCAACTCGAGGGGATCAACCGGCCGCAGCACGCGCGCCTGTTCCTGGAGGAGTTTGACGAGCGCGGTGAGGAGTCAGGGGGCCGGCGCCGCCACGGTTCGCCGACGGTGGCCTACGGCGCCGTGGTAGCGACGCTGCTGGCCGCGGTCGTCTGGTTTTCGGTGCAGAGCCGCGAGGTTCCGATGCCGGAAGCCCGGCCGGCGCTCGACCATGCCGAGGCCGCGCTGGCTGCCGGGCGGCTGGTCGAGCCGGAAGGCGACAGCGCCTGGTCCTGGTATTTGGCTGCCCTCGATACGGACCCGGGGAATGCGCGCGCGCTGGACGGCCTGGAAGATCTTGCGCAGCGTTACGTCGTGCGCGCGCGCGAGCACGCAGGCACCGGCGACGGCGCCGCCGCTCGCGCCGATCTCGCGACGGCCCGCGCGATCCTGCCGGGGCACTTCGGGATCGAACTCGTCGAAGAGCTCATGACGCGGCAGGGCCGGGAGCTGCTCCTGCGCGCCCGCTATACGGCCGGGACCGATATGGCCCACGCGCAGGCATTGCTGGCGGCAGGCGAGCGCCTCCTCGCCGGGGACGACCCCGAGCTTGCACAGGCGCGCGACGACCTGGTCCGGCAACGCGCCGAAAGCAGGGTGGACGCGCTGCTCCGGGAAATCGATGACCGGATCATCTCGGAACGGCTGACAGTGCCGCGCGGCGACAGCGCGGTGGATCTCCTGCGGCAGGCCCGGGCTTTGACGCCCGACGACCGCGAGGTCACGCTCGCTGCGGACCGGATCATGACCGCGCTGCTGTTCCAGGCGATGTTCGCCATCTCGAACGGCGATCTCGACGACGCGGAAGGCTACCTCGCGACCGCCAGGGGCATGGGGCTGGAGCACCTTGCGCTGGCCCGCGCCGAGTACCAGCTTGCGAGGGCGCGCCGCGCTGCCTTGTCCGCTCCCTAAATCCCGGCGCCCGCCTGCAAGGGAAGAGACCGGCGCACCGCAGGAGCGCGCATTGCGCGCGAGGCCAAGGCGGCATACGTTGCAATCGCGCGCAATGCGCGCTCCTGCGAGCTCAGCCCAGGACCTCCCAGGTGCCGTCGTCGTTGCGGCAGGCGGTGCGCTTTTCGGTTTCGGAGCCCCGCTCCGTCGCGACGCGGAACTCGAACTGCCGGCAGGGGCGGCCGGCTTCCTCCCAGGTCTCGACCGGGGTTACCGCGAACTCGCTGCCGGTATCGGGATTCACCCAGTTCGACGTTTCGCCGGTGCGGTTTCGTTCGAGCGCCTGCGCCGCGGTTTGCCGGTCGTCCTCTTCCATGCGCGCGCCGATGCGCTCGCCGACCACCGCGCCGATCAGGGCGCCGGCAATCGTCGCGACCGTCTGGCCGCTGCCGCCGCCGACCTGGCTCCCGACCGCGGCGCCCGCGACGCCGCCGATGATCTGCCCGGCTTCGGATTCCCCGATCGGGGGCTCGTCCCGGTCCTGCCCGGCGCATCCCCCGCCGGCGAGCAGCGCGCCGCTGAGCGCCACGCCCAAAAGGCCGGTAAGCGTTGTCCTGCAAGCTCTTGCCATCATTGTTCCTACTCCGGTGCCGTGTAGAGACTACGATGCAAAAGCCATGCCTCCGTCCCACGGCATCGCGCGCGATGCCATGTTTGCTCGCCGGTGAATAGCGCGACGCAAGCCGTCCCCCGTGACACGCAGGAGCGCGCATTGCGCGCGAAGCCACCCTCGTTCTCCCTGGCTTCGCGCGCAATGCGCGCTCCTGCATCGGGTTCGGGAAATGGGGGGTGTGAATAGCGCGATACCAGCGGGTCGGGAAAGAAAAAGGCCCCGTCCATGGGGCCCGTCTCATCCTTAAGAGCTTGTCCGGACAATCCCGGCGGGATTATTCGGCTTCTTCAGTTTCCTGCTGAATCGTGTCGAACTCAGCTGGCGTCAGGTAACCGTCCTGGTTTGCATCGGCCGTCTGGAACTGGGCTACGAGGTTCGCGTCCGCCGAAGCCTCGGTCTGCGTGATAACGCCGTCCTGGTTCTCGTCCAGCTCGTTGAAGGACTTCATTTGTCCCTGGCTGCCGCTCATGCTCGGGTCCTGGCTGCTCTGGTCATCCGCGAGCGCCATGCCGGATGCGAGCATCAGGCCGCCGACAATTACTACGAACTTCTTCATGCGTCTCTCCTTACTTCCATCTACTGACGAATGTCGCGGCCATTGCCGCTCGGGGAGACATAGTGCAATCGGCATGCCACACGCGTTCAGCCGACGGCCGGCATGGAGATTTTTCACGACACGCCGCGAGACCGGCGCCCTGCGCGGCTTTGCAGCGAGCGGGATCCCGCCGTCGCGCCGGCCGTCCGCTTCAGCGGCTTTTTGCGGCGTCGTGAAAGGGAGACAGGTTGCGCATGCGGCGTTGTACTTTATGCAATGCCGTGCAAAAACTGCCGTAGTGACGCCAACTTGCGACAGTCGCAAGGCCCGCGCGCGGGGCCGCGGCGGGCCTCGAGCCGTGACGCGCGACTAAACCGGGGAACTCCTTTGCGCCTGCAACTGAACGGGCGCGGGAGCATGCGTTTGGGCCGCGCTCTGCTCTCCCGCAGCGGCGACACAGCAGCAGGGTCCGGCGAGAATTTTCGCAACGATGATCGCGAGCAAAGCGCCCACGAAGCCGCCCCCCGCGGCGTACAGGAAGACCTTGTTTGTCTGCGGCGGCAGGTCCGGCTGTGCCTTGAGGTGCTGTTGTGGCGGTAGATCGGGCTGAGCCATGGCTTTTTCCCCCTGGCCAGTTCGGCCTTGTTCTATTTATGCCCGCCCGGAATTTATTTACTATCGCCGGGCCTGTCAATTCGGGGGCTCCAATTGGGTGAATCAGCCGAACCGGCCGGACGCAGGATCGGTGCGTACCGCATTGATCGTGTCATCGGCAGCGGCGGAATGGGTATCGTGTACCTCGCGGAGCGCGCCGATGACAGCTTCAGGCAGAGGGTAGCGATCAAGCTGGTCCGCAATCGGCTGGTCGATCCCGATACGGAACGCCGCCTCGTGGGCGAGCGCCAGATCCTCGCCAACCTCGATCATCCCAACATCGCGAGGCTGCTCGACGGGGGCACAACGGCCGACGGAACGCCGTATCTCGTCATGGAATACATCGACGGCGTTCCCATCAATCACTACTGTGACAGCCGGCGCCTGCCCGTTCACGAACGCTTGAACCTGTTCCGGCGGATATGCGGCGCGGTGCATTACGCCCACCAGAACCTGGTCGTGCACCGCGACATCAAGCCGACCAACATCCTGGTGACGCGCGACGGCACGCCGAAGCTGCTTGATTTCGGCATCGCCAGGCTGCTCGATCCGGCCGGCATGGCCACCGACGGCCTGACCCGCGAAGGCGTGCTCATGATGACACCCGAGAACGCGGCGCCGGAGCAGGTTCTCGAGAGAACGATTACCACGGCCACGGACACGTATGCGCTGGGGGTGCTGCTTTACAGCCTCCTGTGCGGCCATCCGCCGTACCGCTTGCGGGGCAGCGATCGCGAGGTCGCCGGGAAAATCTGCCATGAGCAGCCGCAGCCGCCGAGCGCGATGGTCCGTGTCTCCTGGTACGAGCCCGAGGCGAAGGAGCGCGAGCTGGAGGTGGTGCGGCCGGAGATCGTGGCGCGCTACCGGTCCACCACCGTCGAGAGGCTGCGGCGGCGCCTGCAGGGAGACCTGGACAACATCGTGCTCACCGCGATCCGGAAAGAGCCCGAACGTCGGTACCGGTCCGTCAATGAGCTGGCCGACGACATCCGGCTGCACCAGGCATCGCTGCCGATCACCGCGCGCCCCGATACGTGGACGTATCGCACCGGGAAGTTCCTGCGGCGCCATGTGGCGGGTGTTGCAATGTCGGCGGCCCTGCTCACCCTGGTCATGGCGTTCGGCATTGCGGTGTCGCTGCAGAACCAGCGAATCGCCCGGGAGCGGGATACGGCCATGGAGGTATCGAGGTTCCTGGAGCAGATATTCATGGCTCCGGATCCCGTGAATGCCCGCGGGCTGAACATTACGGCGCGCGAGATCCTCGAGCGGGGCGCGGCCAGGATAAACGCCGAGCTCCGCGCGCGCCCGGCGATCCGTGCAGCGCTGACCGAGACGATCGGCCGTGTCTACTTCAACCTGGGGGAATACAAACCGGCCGCGCGGATGCTGGAGGAGTCCCTCCGTTTACGGACGTCTCTCCGCGGCGCAGAGCACAGCGCGATAGCGGCGACCAGGAACGAACTGGCTGCCGTGCTCATCCGCACCGCCGACTACGACCGGGCCGGCAGCTTGCTGCAGCAGGCGCTGGCGTACAACCGGGAGGCACATGGGGACCGGGACACGACTGTCGCCGCCAACCTGTTCAATCTTGCCGAGCTGTCGCAGCTCACCGGCGAGCTGGATCGCGCTGAAGAGTATGCGACGGAAAGCCTGGCGATATACGAAAGCCAGGAGGAGGGCTACGCGAGAGAGATAGCCGAGGGAAAAAGTGCGCTCGCCCGCATTCTCCGCGCGCGCGGCGACCTCGCAGGCGCCGAAAAGCTTTATCGGGAAGCGATCGCGAGTATCCGGCGGCACCTCGGCAATGATCACCCGCTGCTGGCCTACCAGCTGCAGAACCTCGCCGTGGTGCTGAGAGCGCGCGGCAACGTGGACGCCGCGGAAGCGATGTTCCGGGAGTCCATCGATTTCACCCGCAGGGTGCTGGGTGAAGAGCACGATCTCGCCGCGGCGTCTTTGGTCATGCTTGGTACCTTGCTCCACGACCAGGGGCAGCTCGAGCCGGCCGAGGAAACGCTGCGGGAGGCGCTGCGGCTGCATCGCGCGGCGCAGGGCCCGGAGCACCCGTACGTCGCCTACGATATGACGAGCCTTGCGATGCTGCTGGCCGACCGGGGGGAAGCCCGGGAGGCGGAGCGGCTGCTGCGGCAAGCTCTGGCGATCTATGAAGGCAGCCTGGGGCCGAAGCACCAGTACGTGGCATCGACGCTGACCGAGCTCGGCGCGGTATTGACCGCGAGGGGCGCGGGCGAGGAGGCTGTCCCGGTTCTCCAGCGGGCGATGGATATCCGCGCGCTGGCTTACGAGCCCGGCGACCCGCTGGCAGCCGCCACCAGTGCCGCGTACGGGCACGCCCTGGCCGCGAGCGGGAGATATGCGGAAGCGGAGCAGCTGCTCCTCGCGAGCATCGCCGCGCTGAACGCATCGGGCGACACCAGCACCCGCCGCGTCCGCCTCGCCCTCGAATGGATCGGTGAGTTGTACGATGCCTGGGATCGTCCGGACGAGGCTCGCCACTGGCGCCGCGAGCTTGTACGCGGGCCACAGGTGGCCAGCGGCGCGCAGGTCGAATGAACGCACTCGTTACGGGCTGGAAACAGCTCCTGTTCCGCAAACCCGTCGTCTCCTGGGCACTGTACGACTTCGGCAATTCCGCGTTCGCGACGTCGGTGCTGGTCGGTTTTTTCCCGCTGTTCTTCAACGATTACTGGAGTATCGATGCGTCCGGTGCCGAGACCACGGCGCGGCTGATGACGACCAACGGCATCGCGAGCCTGCTGCTCGCGCTGTCCGCGCCGCTGCTCGGCGCCATCGCCGACAGCGGGGGCTGGCGCAAGCGCCTGCTCATGGTGTTCGCGGTCCTCGGCGCCACCGCCACGGCGTGGTTGTTCTTCGTCCCCCAGGGCGCCTGGGTGCAGGCCGCGATCGTGTTCGCCGTGGCGTCCATCGGGTTCGCCGCCGCCAACATCTTCTACGACTCCATGCTGGTCGACGTCACGAGCGAGCAGCGCTTCGACCTCGTATCGGCGTTCGGCTTTTCGGCGGGTTATATCGGCGGTGGCCTGCTGTTCGCCGTGCACCTTTTGATGATCCTGCAGCCGGGGTGGTTCGGGCTGCCCGATCTCGCGACCGCGATCCGCGTGGCCTTTCTCTCCGTCGCCGCCTGGTGGCTGCTCTTCACGACGCCCCTGCTCGCTTTCGTGCACGAGCGCCGGCCGTCGATACGCCTCGGGGTGGGAGCGGCAATGTCGCAGGGGCTCGCGCAGCTTGCCGGGACATTTCGTGAAGTCCGGAAGCTCCGGCCCGCGCTCTACTTCCTGGTCGCCTACTGGCTCTACATCGACGGCGTAAACACCGTCATGAAGGTCGCCATCGATTTCGGCTACAAGATCGGCGTCGGTCCGCAGGAGCTGATGATCGCGCTGCTGGTGGTCCAGTTCGTGAGCTTCCCCGCAGCGCTTGCATTCGGGGCGATCGGCGAGCGCATCGGGCCGAAGAAGGGCATTCTTGCCGGGCTTGCGATCTACGTGGGCGTCACCTCCTGGGCCGCGTTCATGACCTCGGTTGCCGAGTTCTTTACCATGGCCTGCCTGATCGGCGTCGCACAGGGCGGGGTGCAATCCCTGAGCCGCTCGCTTTTCGCGCGCCTGATCCCGCCGGACAAACCGGCCGAGTTTTTCGGCTTCTACAACATGATCGGCAAGTTTGCCGCCGTGCTGGGACCTTTCTTCGTGGCTTTTGCAGCGGCCTGGACGGGCAGCGCCCGTTCCGCCGTCGCGGCCATCCTGCCGCTGCTCATCGCCGGCGCGGCGGTCCTCATCCTGACTCCCACACCCGACCGGCAGGGCCGGCACCCGGGGCAGTAAGCGCGGCGCTACGAGTCACTGTGCCTCTCGTGACTAGCGGATAGAATGCGGCGGATGGATGCAGGCGCTCCCCAACCGCGCGTCGTGATTCCGGGCAAGGCCACCTGGCGGGTATCGCATGCGGAGCGCGCGGCCGTGCTGGTCGACGGCGCCAGCTACTTCGGCACGCTGCGGGCGGCACTCGCGACGGCCTGCCATTCGGTGTTCATTCTCGGCTGGGACATCGACAGCAGGACGCCGCTGGTGGGGGAGAGCGGTGCCGGGGACGACGGGGCGCCGGGGGCGTTGCTCGCCTACCTCGAGCACCTGGTCGAACGGCGTCCCGAGCTGACGGTGCGGCTCTTGCTGTGGGACTACTCGCTGCTTTACGCGCTCGACCGCGAGCCGCTGCCCTCCCTCAACCTCAAGTGGCGCACGCCGAAGCAGATCCGGGTAGCACTGGACGACTGCCTGCCGATGGGCTCCTGCCATCACCAGAAGCTCGTGACCATCGACGGCAACCTGGCGTTCTGCGGCGGTTTCGACCTGACGACGGGCCGCTGGGACACGCCGGCCCACCAACCCGCGGACCCGCGGCGGTGCAAACGCGACGGTGAGCCGTATCCGCCCTGGCACGACGTGCAGATGATGGTTGACGGGCCCGCCGCCAGGGACCTGTACGAGATTGCCTGCCGGCGCTGGCGCGAGGCGACGGCGGAGGAGGTCGCAGCGCCGCGGGTCGACCCCGCCTGGCCGGACAAGATCGTCCCGGACCTGCGCGACGTGGACGTCGGCATTGCACGGACGCTGCCCGGCAATGACGAGCATCCCGCGGTGAACGAGATCCGGCAGCTCTACCTCGCGTCCATCGCTGCCGCGCGGCGCTCGATCTACATCGAAAACCAGTACCTCACCGCCGAGGCCGTCGCGGAGGCAATGATCGAACGCCTGCGGCAGGAGCCCGCGCTCGAGGTGGTCGCGGTAACGCCGCGGAGCCCGCGCGGCTGGCTGGAGGCGCGCACGATGGGTGCGGGCCAGCAGCGCTTCCGCGACCGGATCGCGGAAGCGGGGCTTGCGCCGCGCGTGCGCTTTTTTTATCCATGGGTCGGCGACGAGGACACGCCGGTCATGGTGCACGCCAAGCTGATGATCGTCGACGACCGGCTGATCCGGGTCGGTTCCTCGAATCTCAACAACCGTTCAATGGGCGCGGACAGCGAGTGCGACGTGGTCATCGAAGCCACAACCGACGAGCATCGTCGCGACATTCGCGCGCTGCTGTGCCGGCTGCTGGGTGAGCACCTCGGCACCGGACCGGAGGCAATCGACGCAGCACTCACGCGGGGCGCATCGCTCGTCGCAATCGTCGACGGAACTCGCGGCGACGGCCGTGGCCTGGCGCCGCTCGAAGCGCAGGCGACGGGCGGAGAAGCGCTGGGAGAGGCACTCACCGCCGTGGCGGATCCGGAACGCCCGCTGCAGCCGGAGGAGTTCATCGGCGACATGTTCGATGCCCGAACAAAGGGATCGGATGTGAGCAGGCTGGTCCGACTCGGCGCCGCGGCCGCGGCGCTGCTCGCGCTGGTGCTGGTCTGGACCTACACGCCGCTGGCCCGCTGGGCAGACCCCGAAGTGCTGATGCCGGCGCTGGCGGCTGCCCGTGGGCACTGGTGGATCTACCCGCTGCTGCTGGCGGTGTACGTCATCGGCGGGTTGCTCCTGTTTCCACTCACCGTGCTGCTCGCGGTGACGGGCATGATGCTCGGGCCGCTGCTCGGCTTCGTGACGGCGATGACCTGCAGCATGGCGAGCGCGTGGGTGGGTTACCTCGCCGGGCGCTGGACGGGCACCAAAGCCGTGCGTAACGTGACCGGCAAGATGTTCCGCCGGATATACCGCGGCCTGCGGACCGGCGGCATGGTCACGGTCACCGCCTTGCGCATGGTGCCGCTGGCACCGTTCACGGTGGCCAACATGATCATGGGCGCCGCGCAGGTGCGTCCGCCCGCCTATCTCGCGGGCACCGCGCTCGGCCTCCTGCCGGGGGTGTTCGTCATGACGATGGTGGGTGACCGCCTGCGGGAAGTCTGGCAGAACCCGGACCCGATGAATATTCTCTGGTTTGTCCTCGTCGCGGTGCTCTGGATCGGTCTCGCCTTCCTCCTGCAGCGGATTGTCGCCCGCGTGCGTCGCTCGAAAGAGCCGGAATGACGGAACCTGCGCTGCGGGTGCTGACCTGGAATGTGCACAGCTGCATCGGCATCGACGGGCGGCTGGACCCGGAGCGGGTCCGGCGGCACATCCGCGCGATAGCCCCGGACATTGCCGCCCTGCAGGAGGTGGACAGCCGCCGCGATCGGCGCGACGGTTTCGACCTGCTCGGCGCGTCGCTCGGCAACCACCGGGCGGAAGTGCGTACCGTGCGCACGCTGGACGGCGATTACGGGCACATGCTGCTCTCCCGCTGGCCCATCGCCGAATGGCGGGAGCACGACATCAGCTACGGCTCGCGCGAGCCGCGGTCGATGATCGAGGCAACGATCGAGTCGGCGCTCGGCCGTATCAACGTGCTGTGCCTGCACCTCGGATTGAACCGCCGCGAACGGCGGCAGCAGGCGCTGAAGATCGAAGCGCTGGCCGAGGCCGACAACCGCCCGACGATCGTGATGGGGGATTTCAACGAGCCGACGGGATCCGGTGCGGCAGCGCGGGTGCTGGAGCGCGGCTTCCTTTCGGCCGGGCGGCACCGGACCTGGCCATCGGCCTGGCCGCTGCTGCCGCTCGACCGGATCTGGTTCGAGGCCACCTTGAGCCTCGTGCGCGCCGGCGTGCACGGCGAGGCGCGCCTGGCTTCCGACCACCTCCCGCTCTGGGCCGACCTACGCCGTGTTGCTCCCCGGCTGGCGCGCCCATAAAATAATCGCTGGCCGACGGGGAGGCACTTATGCTGGTAGTCGGAACAATCGTCGAGCAGGAATCCGGGAAGCCGCTGGCGGGGCTGCGCGTCCGCGCGTACGACAAGGACTGGGTCTTCGACGACGATCTCGGTGAGACCGTTACCGACGCAGAAGGCCGTTTCGAGATCTCGTACACCGACGTCCAGTTCCGGGACCTCGAGGAGACGCAGCCCGATCTCTACCTGCGCGTCTACGACGCCGAGGGCAAACGGCTCCTGTACTCATCCGAGAAGGCGGTGCGGCGCAGCGCGCTGGTCGTCGAGCACTACGACATCCGCATCCCGTCCGACAAGCTTACCCGCTGACCCGTTTTGTAGGAGCCCGCCATGCGGGCGACCAGCATGTCCCGTAGGAGCCCGCCATGCGGG
>CAZSKQ010000038.1:0-27146 GCA_964607425.1 uncultured Woeseiaceae bacterium | reverse complement strand
AAATCGAGCCGCAACGATCTCGGCCTGTCCGACCACGAGCGGCCGCTCGCTCCCCGCGGCGAAGCCGATGCATCCGCAATGGCCGAACGGATCACCGACGCCGGCATCCGGCCCTCACTCATCATAAGCAGCCCCGCCGCCCGGGCCTGGACCACCGCGAAGCTGTTCGCGAAGGCAATTTCCTATCCCGTCGAATTCCTGCACCGCGAGGATCGCCTGTATCTCGCGAGCCTCGACAAGCTGCTCGACGTGATGGAGGAACAGGACGCCGCCTTCAACAGCATCGTGGTCGTGGGCCATAATCCCGGCCTGACGGAACTCGCCAACTACCTGCTTCCCGGCGTCACCGATTCCATCCCGACCTGCGGCATCGTCTCCCTCAACATCGAGACCGACTCCTGGGACCTGCGGCAAAAGAGCCTCATCGAGCTCGGCCTCTGCGATTCCCCCAACAGCACGTTGTAGGAGCCCGCCATGCGGGCGACCGGTATACGCACAGCGAAGCAACGTCAGCACTCCGGTACGTTCACCGCGAGGCCGCCGCGCGAGGTTTCCTTGTAGATGGTCGACATGTCCAGGCCGGTCTGGCGCATGGTCGCGATGACCTGGTCCAGCGATACCTTGTGCGAGCCGTCGCCCTGCAGCGCGAGGCGTGCCGCGTTGATGGCCTTGACCGCGCCCATGGCATTGCGCTCGATGCAGGGAATCTGCACCAGGCCTCCGATCGGGTCGCAGGTCAGCCCGAGGTTGTGCTCCATGCCGATCTCGGCGGCGTTCTCGATCTGCGCGTTCGTGCCGCCGAATGCCGCGGCGAGACCGGCGGCCGCCATCGAGCAGGCGACGCCCACTTCACCCTGGCAGCCCATTTCCGCGCCGGAAATCGAGGCATTGATTTTGTAGAGAATGCCGATGGCACCGGCAGTGAGGAAAAACCGCCGGATGCCCGCGTCGTCCGAGCCCGGCACCAGCTCCGAGTAGTAGTGCAGCACGGCCGGGATCACGCCCGCGGCCCCGTTGGTCGGCGAGGTGACGACGCGGCCGCCCGCAGCGTTTTCCTCGTTCACCGCGATCGCGTACGCGTTGACCCAGTCCATCGTATCGAGGCCGTCGCGTTTGCCGTGCTCCTTCAGCCTGCGGTAAAGCTTCGGCGCGCGACGCAGGACCGACATGCGCCCGGGCAGCACGCCCTCGGTCGCAAGGCCGCGCTGTACGCAGGCCCGCATGGTTTCCCAGATGGCATCGAGCCGCTCACCGACTTCCACCGGAGGACGCCAATGCGTCTCGTTGCGGTACATGAGCTCCGCGATCGGCAGCCCTGCGCCTTCGGCCATCCGCAGGAGCTCGGCCGCATTGGTAAACGGGAATGGCGGCTCGCCTTCCTGCATGCGCGGCTCGGGCTCGTCACCGCGCACGATAAAGCCGCCGCCAATCGAGAAATAGTCCTCGGAAAGCAGCTCGGCGCCGCTTGCGCCGAACGCGGTGAAGCGCATGCCGTTGGTGTGCCGCCCCAGCTCGTCCTCGAGGTCGAACACCAGGTCCTTTTCGGGCGCAAACGGGATTACGCCGACGCCGGGCACCTCGAGCGTCCGTTCGGCGTGAATGCGGCGCAGGAGAGGCGCCACTGAATCGGGATCGAGCGTTTCGGGCCGCTCGCCGTAAAGCCCGAGCAGCACGGCGGAGTCGGTGCCGTGCCCTTTGCCGGTATACGCCAGCGAGCCGTACAAGCGGACGGTGATGCGGTTTACGGCGAACGACGCACGACCGAGGCTGTCAACGAACGCGCGCGCGGCTTTCATCGGCCCGACGGTGTGCGAGCTGGACGGCCCGACACCGATCTTGAAGATGTCGAAGGTGCTGATGGTGGGCATACGCCCATTGTACGCGACCCGCCTGCAGGAGCGCGCATCGCGCGCGATGCGCGCTCCTACAGGCGGGTTCAATCGTCCAGGGAGAGGAGGCTCGCGTTGCCGCCGACCGCGGTGATGTTGTTGCTGACCGAGTATTCGCTGCCGAAGCGCGGCAGGTAATGCGGCCCGCCGGCTTTCGGGCCGGTGCCGGAGAGGCCGCGGCCGCCAAACGGCTGCACGCCCACCACCGCGCCGATCATATTACGGTTGATGTAGTTGTTGCCGGCCCCGGACAGCTGCACGAACCTGCGCGCGCGGCTATCGATGCGGCTGTGCAAACCCATGGTTAAACCGTAACCGGTGCCGTTTATCGCCCGCACCGTATCCTCGAAACGATGCGCCGGGTAGCGCAGGACGTGCAGCACCGGCCCGAACACTTCGCGTTCGAGCCGCTCGATGCTGTCGATTTCGAGCATGGCCGGGGCCACGAACGTCCCCGCGGAGTTGGCTTCGGGCACCCTGCACTGATGGAGCAGGTTGCCGCCCAGCCGCTCGAGGTGCCGTAACAGGGTTGCCTGCGCCTCCTCGTCGATCACCGGTCCGACGTCGGTCGACAACCGCGCCGGATCGCCGACGGTGAGCTCGTCCATGCCACCGCGCAAAAGCTCCAGCACGCGCGGCGCGATGTCGTTCTGCAGGCACAGTATGCGCAAGGCCGAGCAGCGCTGGCCGGCGCTGTTGAATGCCGAATAAAGTGCGTCCGTCACGACCTGCTCCGGCAACGCCGAGCTGTCCACGAACATCGCGTTCTGGCCGCCGGTCTCGGCGATGAACAACGCGATCGGCCCCTCGCGCGCAGCCAGCGTGCGGTTGATCGCCCGCGCCGTCTCGGTCGAGCCGGTAAAGGCAACGCCCGCGATGCGCGGGTCGGCGACCGCACGCGCGCCGATTGTCTCACCGTCGCCCGGCAGGAAGTGCAGGACCTCGCCGGGCACGCCCGCTTCCAGCAATAACGCCACCGCGCGCCGGGCGATCAGCGGAGTCTGCTCCGCCGGCTTGGCGATCACCGCGTTGCCGGCCGCCAGCGCGGCACTCACCTGCCCGGTAAAAATAGCCAGCGGAAAATTCCAGGGACTGATGCAGACGAAGACGCCGCGCCCGCGCAGGCCCAGGCTGTTCCGTTCGCCGGTCGGCCCCGGCAACAGCACCGGGTCGCCGAAGAGGTGTTCCGCACGCGCCGCGTAGTAGCGCAGGAAATCCACTGCCTCCCGGACCTCGGCAATGGAGTCCGGGATTGTCTTCCCGGCCTCGCGGACACAGAGCGCCATCAGCTCCGGCGCATGCTGTTCGAAAAGATCGGATGCGCGGCGAAGCACGGCGGCGCGCCCGGCCGCCGGGGTCCGGTCCCAGCCGGGCTGCGCGGCCGCGGCCCGCGTGATCGCTTCGTCCACCATGGCGGCCTCGGCCTGCGCGCAGAGACCGACGACCTGCCGCCGGTCCGCGGGATTCACGGAGGGCCGTTCCTCGCCGCGCCGTGGCTCCCCGCCGACAAGCGGCGCCGCGCGCAGCGGTTCGCCCGCTGCGTCTTGCATGGATTCAAGCAGCTTGCGGCGCACCTTCCGGTCGGGCAGGTTGTAGCCGCGCGAGTTGCGCCGCTCCGGCTGGAACAGGTCCAGGGGCGACGGGATGCGCGCATGCGGCTTGCATCCCGTCTTGCGGGCCACCGACACCGGATCGGCGACGATGTCGCTTACGTCGACGTCCTCGCTGACGATACGGTGCACGAAGGAGGTATTGGCGCCATTCTCGAGCAGCCGCCGCACGAGGTAAGGCAGCAAATCCTCATGACTGCCCACGGGCGCGTACACGCGGCAGGGCCGCGCGAATTTTTCGGGATCGATCACCTGCCGGTAGAGATCCTCGCCCATGCCGTGCAGCCGCTGGAACTCGAAGTCCTGGCGCGCCCCGGCCAGGTGAATGACGCTCGCGATCGTATGCGCATTGTGCGTTGCGAACTGCGGGTAGAGACGCTCTCCCGCATCGAGCAGCAGGCGTACGCACGCCAGGTACGAGACATCCGTGTGGGCCTTGCGCGTGAACACGGGGTAACTGGCGAGCCCCTGCTCCTGGGCACGCTTGATCTCGGTGTCCCAGTAGGCGCCTTTCACGAGCCGCACCGGGATGCGACGGCCCTCGCGGGCGGCCAGGTCGACCAGGAAGCGGATGACGTCCGTGGCGCGCCGCTGGTACGCCTGGACGGCGAGACCCAGGCCTTCGTAACCGGCGAGGCGTTCGTCGCGGTAGACGCGCGCGAAGACGTCCAGCGACAGCTCCAGCCGATCCGCTTCCTCCGCATCCACCGTCAACGCGATGCCGGCGTCTTTGGCCATCAGCGCGAGGCCGGCGAGACGCGGTACGAGCTCGGAGAACAATCGCTCCGCGTCGAGGTACGTGTAACGCGGATGTAACGCCGACAACTTGACCGAAATGCCGGGAGCGGCAAACATCGATTCGCCCTCCCCCACCGCGCCGCCGATGCGCTCGATGGCGCCGGCGTACGCGTCAAAATAGCGCGCCGCGTCCTTTGCGGTCACGGCCGCCTCGCCCAGCATGTCGTAGGAATAGCGGTAGTGCCGATTGCCCTTCCTGCCTGCGCGCTCCAGCGCCTCGTCGATGGTGCGGCCCATCACGAACTGGTGGCCCATGATGCGCATTGCCTGCCGCATCGCCGTGCGCACGACGGGCTCGCCGGCGCGGCTCGCGAGCTTCTTCAGCACCTGCGCCGGATTGCGCTTCACCGCTTCGTCCAGCCGCAAGAGCCTGCCGGTCAGCATCAGGCCCCAGGTCGATGCGTTGACGAACAGCGACTCGCTCGCGCCCAGGTGATCCTGCCAGCGGGCCGACGTGATCTTGTCGGCGATCAGCTCGTCCGCCGTCTCGTCGTCCGGGATGCGCAGCAGTGCCTCGGCGATGCACATGAGCAGCACGCCTTCTTCCGAGGAGAGGTCGTACTGCCGCAGGAATGCGTCGATGCCACCGTCGCGAGCGGACTCCTCCCGTACCGCCTGCACCAGCCGTTCGGCGGTGCCCGCGATCTTGCCCCCCAGCGCGCCATTGACCTCGGCCGCGGCCGCCAGCTCCGTCACCAGCGATTCCTCGTCGGCAAGGTAACGGTCGCCGACCGAGCCAAGCGGCTCTAGCCGGTAATGGAACTGGTCGGTGAACGACATGGCGCGCGATTATAGACTACCCCAATGCGCCATAGGAGCTTGCGTTACCCCGGCATACCGCCTGTGGCACCGGCGCATCCGGAGCCGCACCGCACCCCACCCTGATATAATTTTGCGGCCATTCAACCGGAGACCACCATGCCGCAGGAATTTCTCGACTCGTTGGCGGCGCAGACGGAAGCGCTGAAGGATCAGGGCCTCTACAAGCAGGAACGCTTCATCGCCGGACCGCAGCAGGCTGCCATCGAGGTGCGCGATAACGGCGGCACGCGCGAGGTGCTGAACCTCTGCGCCAACAATTACCTCGGCCTCGCCAACCACCCGGCGGTGCTCGAAGCGGCGCACGAGGCGCTCGACGAATTCGGCTATGGCATGGCTTCCGTGCGTTTCATTTGCGGCACGCAGACACTGCACAAGCAGCTCGAGGAGCGGATCAGCCGTTTTCTCGGCACCGAGGACACCATCCTCTATCCCTCCTGTTTCGATGCCAACGGCGGCCTGTTCGAGACGCTTCTCACCGACGAGGACGCGGTCATCAGCGATTCCCTGAACCACGCCAGCATCATCGACGGCATCCGCCTTTCGAAAGCGCAGCGCTTCCGCTATCGGAACAACGACATGGAGGACCTGGAGTCCAAGCTCAAGCAGGCCGCGAAATGCCGCAACCGGCTCATCGTGACCGATGGCGTTTTCTCCATGGACGGCATCATCGCGGACCTCGGCGCGATCACTGAACTCGCCGAACGCTACGGCGCACTGACCATGATCGACGACTGCCACGCCACCGGGTTCCTCGGCGAAACCGGCCGCGGCACCCACGAATACCGGGACGTTATGGGCAAAATCGACATCATCACCGGCACGCTCGGCAAGGCACTCGGCGGCGCCACCGGCGGCTTCACCTCCGCGCGCCGCGAGATCGTCGCCTGGTTGCGGCAGCGATCGCGGCCTTACCTGTTTTCGAATTCGATCGCGCCGCCGGTTGCCGCGGCATCGATCAAGGTCCTGGACCTCATCGAGCAGGATCCGTCCTTACGCGAGACCTTGCACGAAAACGCCGCGTGGTTCCGGTCGGCCATGGAAAAGCTCGGCTTCGAGCTGCGGCCGGGCGAGCACCCGATTATTCCGGTGATGCTCGGCGACGCGCGGCTCGCAACCGACATGGCGAACCGGCTGCTCGATCGCGGCGTGTACGTGATCGGCTTCTCCTACCCGGTGGTGCCGGAAGGACAGGCGCGGATCCGGACGCAGATGTCCGCCGGAATCGCGCGCGCCCAACTGGAGCAGGCGGTGGAGGCTTTCGAGGAAGTGGGGCGGGAATTGCGGGTGATCCATTGATGAAACGTGTTCTGGTCTACCCGTCGCTTGTAAAACGGGTTACTGCAGGGTCCCTGCGCGCACCGGGTGAGCTGGTATGAAGGCACTGGTCAAGGCGAAGCCGGAGCCCGGTATCTGGCTCGAGGACATTGAGCGCCCGGAACCGGGGCACAACGACGTGCTGATCAAGGTACGGCGGGCCGCCATCTGCGGCACCGATATCCACATCTACCGGTGGGACGACTGGGCGCGGAAGACGATTCCCGTGCCGCTGGCGATCGGCCACGAATTCAGCGGCGAGATCGTTGCTTGCGGCAGCGAAGTCAAAGGCTTTGCCCCCGGCGACCGGGTGTCGGCCGAAGGTCACATCACTTGCGGCGTGTGCCGCAACTGCCGCGCCGGCAGGCGGCACCTTTGCCGCAACTGCGTCGGCATCGGCGTCAGCCGCGCCGGCGCCTTCGCGGATTACATCGCGGTGCCGGCATTCAATGTATTCAAGCTGCCGGATACGATCACCGACGAAATGGCCGCCATCCTCGATCCGCTCGGGAACGCGACGCACACCGCGCTGTCGTTCGACCTGGTCGGCGAGGACGTGCTGATCACCGGCGCGGGGCCGATCGGCGTGATGGCCGTCGCCATTGCACGGTATGCCGGGGCGCGCCATATCGTGGTTACCGACGTGAACGATTACCGGCTCGAGCTCGCGCGCAAGATGGGCGCCTCGGTCGCGGTAAACGTCGGGCACGAATCCCTGGACGAGACCATGCGGGACCTGAACATGGAAGAAGGCTTCGACGTCGGCATGGAGATGTCGGGCAACCCATCGGCGTTCCGCGACCTGCTGCGAACCATGCACCATGGCGGCAAGGTGGCGATACTCGGCATCCCGCCGGGCGATACCGCGATCGACTGGAACCAGGTCATCTTCAAGGGACTTGTCCTCAAAGGCATCTATGGCCGCGAGATGTTCGAAACCTGGTACAAGATGTCGAGCATGCTGCAGAGCGGCCTCGACATCCAGCCGATCATCACGCATCGGTTCCCGCTCGAGGATTACCGCGACGCGTTCGAGCTTATGGCGTCGGGACAATCAGGAAAGGTGGTCCTCGACTGGAGCCCGTAGGAGCGCGCGCCGCGCGGCGATGCTTACATTACCCCGGTTGGCATCGCGCGCGGTGCGCGCTCCTGCAGCGCCCTATTCAAACGCGCACAGGCAATGTGCGTACATTCCCTTCGGGTCGTTGAAGCGCAGCATCGGCGGCAGCACACCCGCCAGCGCATCGGCGAGGCGGTCGATCGACGAGGGTGTGCGGTCGAACAGCGTCTCGGCTTCGAACCCGGTCCAGCGGACCGCCCCGAGCAGCTGCATGAGGAACTCCTCCGTCGGCGTCAGCTCCGGGTCGAGCTGTATGCGTCCGTACTCGCCGTCCTCGAGACCCGCGAGCCCGGCGGCCGCGGCGACCGCCTGCTCCAGGTTGCCGAGCTCATCCACGAGGCCGAACTCCAGCGCCCTGGTGCCGGTCCACACCTGCCCCTGGGCTACCTTGTCGACCTCCGGGATCTCGAGGTCCCGGTGGAAGGCGACGCGGCTGACAAAATCGTCGTAACCGTCGTCTATCACGAGCTGGAACAGTGCCCGCGCCTCATCGGACATCGCGCGGTCGAAGCGGAGCTCGCCGGCCCACTTGGTCGAACCCACCCCGTCGTTGGAAACGCCGAGATGCTCCAGCGACCGCTGGAACGTCGGGAACATGCCGAATATGCCGATCGAGCCCGTGATGGTCGTGGGGCTCGCGTAGATACGATCCGCGGCCATGGCTATCCAGTAGCCACCGGAAGCGGCAACGGCGGCCATTGACGCCACCACGGGCTTACCCGCCGCCTTCAGCAGTAGAATTTCATTGCGGATGATTTCCGACGCGAAGGCGCTGCCGCCGGGGCTGTTCACCCGCAACACCACGGCTTTGACCGACTCGTCCATGCGCGCGCGGCGCAGAAGATCCGCTGTGGAATCGCCGCCGATGGTCCCGGGCGGCTGCTTGCCGTCCAGGATCTCTCCCGCCGCCACGATGATCGCGACGTTCTCCCCGGCCGGGGGCTTCCCACGGACGGTGCGCATCTGTGCCAGGTAGTCCCTGAGCGGAGCCGCATTGAAGTATGACGGGTCCTCGGCATCCCACCCCGCGTATCCCGCCACCCGCTCATTGACCTCATCGTGCGTCAGCAGCTCGTCGACGAATCCGAAGTCAACCGCCACTTCGGCAATACTCCCATCGGCCGCCCGCGCGAGCTCAACGAAGTTGTCGACCACGTTCTCGAACGTGCCGGGCTCGAGGTTGCGCGCCTCGCGCACGCCCTCGCGGTAGGCGGCCCAGAGCTCGTTCGTCAACCGTGCCATTGCCACGCGATCTTCATCGGACATGTTGTCGCGGGTGAACGGCTCCACCGCGGATTTGTACGTGCCGACCCGGAACACGTTCCAGTCGATCTTCAGTTTCTCGATCGCTTCCGCGAAGTAATTCTGGAAAACGCCGTATCCGCGAAACAGCAGCAGGCCTTCCGGATGCAGGTAGACCTCGTCGGCATGCGCGGCGATGTAGTAGGCGGCCTGGCCATAGGTGTCGGCCGTGGCGATCACCGGCTTGCCCGACTCGCGGAACTTCACGAGCGCATCGCCTATTCGTTGCAACTGGCTCAGGCCCGCTCCGCCGAGGCTGTCGAGATAGATCACCACCGCCTTTATACGCGGATCGTTCTCGGCATACTCGAGACCGTCGATGACGTCCTGCACCAGCGTCTGTGGTCGCGCCTCGCCCAGCATCTCCGCGATCGCGCGGTCGTACGGATTACCTTCGAGCTGCTCGACGAGCTCACCCATCGGGCGAATGACCAGCGCCGCCTGGCTCGGCAACTTCGGGACACCGGCCGACATAGCCGCAAGCACGATCGAAAAGATGAAGAGCAGCAGCAGCAGGTGCAGTACTTTCCGCACCCCGTCCACGCCGGTCCAGATCGCCCTGAAGATCCGGACGACGACATTGCGTTCACTCATCTCTCTCTCCTTACAAAGCTCAGCCGGCCAGGAGCAGCGACAGTTGCGGCCAGAAGGTTATGGCAATGACCGACAGCAACAGGATCACCAGGAACGGCAGCGTTGCCCGGCATACCTCCAGTATCGGCTTGTCGAAGCGAAAACTGGCGATGAACAGGTTGAGGCCCACCGGCGGCGTGAGGTAGCCGAGCTGCATGGCAGCCAGGAATACTATCCCCAAGTGGATCTCGTTGACGTCATATTGTGCAGCAATGGGCAGGATCAGGGGAACCACCAGCACAATGGCGGAGAAAATATCCAGGATCGCGCCGAGAATGAGCAGGAAAATTAGCAGGAGCACGAGAAAGCTGGCCTGGCTCGTCACCAAATCCGAGACCACCCCGAGGAGCCGTTGCGGCACGCCGGCGTCAATCATGTAATTGGTCGACGCAAGCGACACGCCGAGGATGATCAGGATGGCGCCGACCAGCAGCATCGACTCGCGCATGATGCGTGCCAGCTCGCGGACCTGCACGTCGCGCAGTATCCCGACCTCGACGATCAGCACGTACAGCGCCGTGACTGCCGCCGCTTCCGAGACGGCGAAGAAGCCGGAGTAGATACCGCCAAGGACGACAACCGGCAACGGCAGCTCCCACGCCGATTCCCGCAGGGCCGCGCGCATCTCGCGGAACGAAAAATCCCGCGCCGGCCGCCGGTTGGCCCGGTTCACCCACAGGCTCCAGCCGGACAGCATGACAAGCATCAAAAGTCCCGGCAGGACACCGGCGCGGAACAGGCTGTCGATCGGCACCTTGGCGATTACGCCGTAGAGAATCAGCGGCAGGGAGGGCGCGAACAGCAGCCCGAGGCTGCCCGAGGCCGTAACCAGCCCCAGGTTGAAATCGTCGGGGTAGCCGTCGTGCTGCAGCGCGGGATAGAGGATAGCGCCGAGCGCGATAATCGTGATCCCGGAGGCCCCGGTGAACGCGGTGAAGAACGCGCAGGCCGCCAGCGCCACCAGCGCGAGCCCCCCGGGCACCCAGCCGATGACGGCGCCGGTCAGGCGCACCAGGCGCTGCGGTGCGCCGCTCTCGCCCAGGAGATAGCCGGCAAAGGTGAACAGCGGAATCGCCGACAGGAAGGGCATCTCGGCAAGGCCGAGCACTTCGATGGCGATCGCCATGAGGTCGATGCCTTCCTGCTGGTAGCCAAGCATCGCGCTGGCCGCGATGATGGCGAACAGCGGCGCGCCGAGCACTGCCAGCAGGACCAGCAGGATACTGGCAGCGATCATGGCGCCGGTGCCGCGCGCGTGCCGCGCAGGAGCCCCAGCAGCTCCTCCAGGCAATGCAGCGCAAAACGGTAGGCCATGAGCGCGAACGCCACCGGCAGCACGCCCTGCACGGCCCAGGCCGGCACATCGAGCAGCACGGTGTCGCCGAATTCCACGGTCAGCAACACGTAGCGCGCGGAGTGCCAGGCAACCAACCCGCACACGATCGCGGCAAACGCGTCGACGATCAGCACCGGCAAGCGTGCGTAGCGCCGCGGCAGGTAATGGGACAGCAGGTCGATGCGCAGGTGGCGGCGGCTGCGGCTGGTTGCGACGGAGCCGATGAGCGCCACCCACAGCACCAGTATCTTCAGGAGCTCGTCGGCCCAGATGAAACCCCGGTCGAAACCGATGCGAAGCACGATCTGCGCCGTGGCAAGGAGAATCATGGCCCCCAGCAGGAGCACCAGCAGGGCATTTTCGAGCGCCGTACCCCAGCGCTCCAGCGGCTTCAGGAGCCGGTAGCCGGCCTCGATCATCCCCCGCTCTCTGCCGCGCTGTACGCGCCGGTCATGGCGCCGCGGCGGACTTGCCGGCACGGTACTCGTCGATGAGCCCGCGGATCTCCAAAAGCAGGTCGAGCGAGACGATCCCTTCGCGCGCCATCTCGAGGTTGCTCTCGCCCATGGCCGCCTGCAGGCGCTCGACCTCGCCCGCGGCGGGGTCCACGGGCCGGAGGCCGGCGTTAATGAGCGCCTGCATCGCCTCCTCCGCGTCGCGCTGGTTCTCCACATCCCAGCGCGCATAGAGCCCGGACATGACCTCCCGCACCACCGCCTGGTCTTCCGTGCCGATCCGCCGGAACGCGCGGCGGTCGATCGCCAACAGGCCCATCGAATAGACGATCGGCATACGGGTGATGTAGTCGACCCGCGTATGCCACTGCAGCACCAGCGCACCGGCCGGTGACATGGCCACGATATCGATGAGCCCCGTCTGCAGCCCGGTCAGCACGTCGGTGATCGGCAGCGTGACGGGCGAGAGGTCGAGCGCCTGCATGGCGTGATAGCTGATCCGGTCGCCTTCGGGCACCCAGACCTTGCGCCCGCGCAGGTCTTCCTGGCTCCTGATCGGCACGTTCGACATGATCCGCGCGAAACCCGCGGTGGCAAAGCCGAAGCTGACGAATCCGGCTTTTTCGAGCCCGGCCGCCAGCTTCGAGTCGATCGTTGCACGGATGGAACGCGCTTCGTCGGCCGATGCGAACAGGAACGGCAGGCCGTAGATGTTCAGGTCGGCGTATACGTCCTGCAGGTCGGTCGGCGTGAACGCCCCGCCGTGGAGCTGGCCGATCTTGATCTTGCGCAGCACGGTCTGCGGATTGCCCTGGACACCTCCGGAGTAGAACTTGAAGGTGACGCGGCCCTCGGTGCGCTGCTCGATTTCCTTCGCGCCCGCCCGCATGCCCTTCATCCATTGAGTATTCTCCGGCAGCACCGTGGCGATCTTGAACTCGACGGCCTGTGCCTGCCCGGCGGCGAACACGCCCAACAGCGCGGCGATCGCCGCGGCCATGACGGCTACCCTCGCAATCCGCATGCTTGAACCTCCCTGCTTCCTGCTCAGAAATAATCGTCCGCGGAAGCCAGCAGTTTCGAGGCGTCGCGTTGCGCCAGTACATTGGCCAGCGTCAGCCCGGGAACTTCCGGATCCGCGGCCATGACCTCGTGCAACAGCCGGTCGTGCAGCTCCCGGTCGTACAGAAGGCGGGCGTAGCCGCGCGCGAATTCGACCTTGGCGGCAAGGTCGCGACCGTCCGTCAGCTCGATTGCGCGCTCGAAATACGCCCTGCCCCGTTCCGGCTCGCCGCCCAGCGCCGGCGGCCGCAGCGTAGCAAGAATGCCGAGCCAGGTATAAACCTGCGCCTCGTCGTTCCCTGCGGCGATTTCGAGGTAGCGCTCGAGCAGGGCCTCCATATGCGGTAACCGCGCGAGCGCGTTCCAGTCGTCGCTGTGCGCGCGCAGGTACGCGAGCGAGGCCATGGCGTAGCTCCGGGCGGCGGCGGCATCGTCGCGGGTGAGGCCGGGGAGCGTGGCGGCGAAGGCCTCGAACGGCATGTCCGGCCAGCCGCAGGCGGGCTCATGGGAGAGGCACATCGCGCGAGCCGCATAGCCGCGCGCGCGGTCGGTAAGGCGTGCCGCGCGCGCCGGATCGCCGGCGAACACCGCACCGTAGGAGGCATAGAGGTTGGCGGCGGCCCCCAGCAGCTCGGGGTCGTCCGGGCTGCCCTGCAGGAAGCTGTCCAGCAGCAGCATGTAGGCAGGGGCGCCGTCCCGGACGGTCTCGGGGTCGTTCTGGTTCAGCACCGCCGCCTGCAGGTTGTCCGCCAGCCCGCCGGCCGCGGACGACATCAGCGACGCGCAGCCGGCACAGAGCAACGCGGCACCGGCTAGCGCGCCGAAGCGCGCGCCGGCCCGGTACAGGCGTGCCGGGGTCAGATCTTTTCCTTGATCCGGGCCGATTTACCGCTGCGGTCGCGCAGATAGTACAGCTTGGCGCGCCGCACGGCGCCGCGCCGTTTGACTTCGATAGCGCCAACCGCGGGGCTGTAGGTCTGGAACACGCGCTCCACGCCCTCGCCGTGCGATACCTTGCGGACGGTGAACGAGGAATTCAGGCCGCGGTTGCGCTTGGCGATCACGATGCCCTCGAAGGCTTGCAGCCGTTCGCGCTCGCCCTCCGTCACCTTCACCTGCACGACGACCGTGTCGCCCGGCGAAAAGTCCGGCACTTCCCTCGTGATCTGTTCCTGCTCGATTGCGTCGATTAGTTTGCTCATGGTTCTTCTACCTGCCGGTCACCCCGGTCATCACTCAATCCGAATGGGCGGTCGACCGCCTGTCCCTCAAAAAATCCGCGAGCAGCCGCTGCTGCTCCTCGTTCAGCTCCAGCTTGCGTACCAGGTCGGGGCGCTTCAGGAAGCTCCGGCCCAGTGCCTGCTGGTAGCGCCAGCGCGCGATACGGGCATGATCGCCCGACAACAGCACTTCCGGCACCCGGCGCCCGGCGACCGTTTCGGGCCGGGTGTACTGCGGATACTCCAGCAACCCGTCCGTGAACGAGTCGTTCGCCGCCGAGTCCTCGTCGCCGAGCACGCCCGGCAGCAGGCGCGCCACGGCATCGATCACCGCCATCGCCGCGATCTCGCCGCCGCTCAGCACGAAATCGCCGAGCGAGAGTTCCTCATCCACCTCCGTTTCGACGATCCGTTCGTCGAAGCCTTCGTAGCGGCCGGATACCAGCACGAGACCCGGCAGCGCAGCGTAGCGCTCCGCGGTCGCCTGGTCGAACACCCGGCCCTGCGGTGTCAGGCAGATTACGGGCGACCCCGGCGGCAGCGCGCTTCTTGCCGCGGCAATCGCGGCGGCCAGCGGCTCGTACTTCATTACCATGCCCGGGCCACCGCCGTACGGGCGATCGTCCACCGTTCGGTGCGGGTCGTCCGTGAACTCCCGCGGGTTCCGGTAGCCCAGCCGGAGCAGGTCCCGTTCCACGGCACGGCCGACCACGCCGTAGCCCGCGACGGCGCTCACCATCTCCGGAAACAGGCTGACAATCTGCATGTGCATCGATTCTGCCGTCCCGAGCCGGCCGCGGCCCTAATCCCATTCCCAGTCCACATCGATGACGCCGCGGTCGAGGTCCACGGCCAGCACGAACTCACCGGGCACGAACGGCACGAGTATCTCCCGGTCCCGGCCCTCCGGCCTGATTGCCATCACGTCGTGGGCGCCGGTAGCCAGCATGCGGCTTACCCGCCCCAGAACCCGACCGTCCCGGTGCCGAACTTCGAGACCCTCGAGATCGGCCCAGTAATACTCGCCCTCATCCGTCGCCGGAAGCCGCTCCCGCGGCACCGCCACGTCCGCCCCGACCCAGGCCGCGGCGGCATCCCGGTCCTCGGTGCCCGCGAGCCGCGCCACGAGTGTCCGGCCGTGCGTCCTCGCCTCGGCCACCGCGACCGGCGTCCAGGCTCCCGGCCGGCCGACCAGCCACTCCTCGTAGTCGAGCAGCGCTTCGCGCGGCTCCGTGTAGGAGAAAATCCTGACCCACCCGCGAACGCCGTACAGGCCGCTGATGCGACCGAGGACGATGCCCCGGGGACCCGTTGCGGCTAGCGGCCCCGTCGCGGCCGGATCGGCATCGTCCTGGGCCACATCGGTGCGCGCCCGGCCCGCCCGAGACTCAGCTCGCGGCTGCGGCCTTGCGCGAGGCCTTGATCAGTGCGGCAACCCGCTCGGAGGGCTTGGCGCCGACGCGCAACCAGTGATCGACCCGCTGCAGGTCGATGCGCAGGTTTTCTTCGTGTTCCCGCCCGACGGGGTTGTAGTAACCGAGACGCTCGATGTACCGGCCGTCGCGACGATTGCGGCTGTCGCTGACCACCAGGTGGTAAAACGGGCTCTTCTTCGCACCGGCGCGCGATAGACGAATGCTAACCATTGCTATTCCGTAAGATTGAGGAGGCTCAGGGCCCCGGCAGCGTGCCCTGCGCAAGTCACCCGGGCAGCACCCGGGCCCCGGCCCGGGTAAACGGCGCATTGTACTGATTTCGGGCTCCTTCGCAACGGCGGCCGGCCGCCATTCGCATTGCGGGACCACCCTGTGCCCGCCATGCGGGCGACCCCACCCCCGCAACGAACGATCCGCCCCTGCAGGAGCGCGCATCACGCCCGGCCGCGGGCGTCGTCAGCGAGGGGGCCGCGGGGGAAGGTTGCCGGCCTGGAGCCCACGCAGCATGTTTTTCATGCCGCCGCGCGACATTTTCTTCATCATCTTGTCCATCTGCAGATGCTGCTTCAGCAGCCGGTTGACGTCCTGCACCTGCTGGCCGCTGCCTTGCGCTATGCGGCGCTTGCGCGAGCCGTTGATGGTCTTCGGGAAGCGCCGTTCCGCCGGGGTCATGGAGTTGATGATGGCGACCTGGCGCCGGATCTGCTGCTCGTCCGCGGTATTCTTCAGGGCCTCCGCGCTGATGTTGCCGGGCAGCGGCAGCTTCTCGAGGATGGCGGCGATGCCGCCCATGCCAAGCATCTGCTCGTACTGGTCGCGCAGGTCCGCGAGATCGAAGCCTTTGCCCTTCTTCAGCTTCTTCTGGAGCTTCTCGGCCTGCTTGCGGTCGGCTTTCTGCTCGAGTTCCTCGACGAGGCTCAGGACGTCGCCCATCCCGAGGATGCGGGAGGCCATGCGGTCCGGGTGAAAGAGCTCGAGGGCGTCGGTCTTCTCGCCGACTCCCAGGAAGCGGATCGGCTTGCCGGTCACTTCCGTCACGGAGAGCGCGACGCCGCCCTTGGCGTCACCGTCGGCCTTGGTGAGGATCACGCCGGTCAGCGGCAGGCGGCTGTCGAAGGCGCGCGCCGCATTGACCGCGTCCTGGCCCGCCATGCTGTCGATTACGAACAGCGTCTCGTGCGGGGAAGCCTTGGCGTGCACGTCGACGATCTCGTCCATCATCGCGTCGTCCACGTGCAGGCGGCCGGCCGTGTCGACGATCAGCACGTCCGCGTACTGGCGGCGGCTCTCGGTCACGGCGCGGGTTGCAATGCTGCCCGGGTTTTCCGACGCATCGCTCGGGCAGTACAGTGCGCCGACCTCGCCCGCCAGCTTTTCGAGTTGCAGGATAGCGGCGGGCCGGTGCACGTCGACGCTCACCAGCATCACGCGCTTTTTTTCCTTTTCGATCAGGCGGCGGGCGAGCTTCGCGGCGGTGGTCGTCTTGCCGGCGCCCTGCAGGCCGGCCAGGAAAATGATGACAGGGGGCTGCGCTCGCAGATCCAGCGGCCGCGTGTCGCTGCCGAGCAGCGTCACGAGTTCCTCGTGAATGATCTTGATCAACGCCTGGCCCGGGGTCAGGCTCTTGCCGACCTCCTCGCCGATCGCGCGCTCGCGGATCCGCTCGATGAAGGACTTGACCACGGGCAGCGCCACGTCCGCTTCGAGCAGTGCGAGACGCACCTGGCGCAGCGTGTCACGAATATTGTCTTCGCTTAACCTGCCCTTGCCGGTCAGGTTGCGTGCCGCCTGGGACAGGCGGTCGGAAAGATTGTCGAACATGGCACGAGTTTACCGTGAATCCCCCGGCCGTTGGAGCCCGCCCTGAGGGCGACTCCTGCCCCAGCGGCGGAGCCCCGTTGGCGCGGCCGGTCGGACGAGGCAGCGGGCGATCAGACGGTGATGATCGTGCCTCGCGACAGCATGCGGATCTTGCGGTTCTGCGACGCTTCGAGGACCTGGCCCAGGATGCGGTCTTCCTCGCCGGGCTTCATGCCGGTGAGCCAGATGTCCGGGTCGTGTTCCAGCAGGGCGAGGTCGCGGCACAGGGTGTTGGGACAGTAATGGCCTGCCGTGGCCGCGAGTGCTTCGAGCTCGTTCGGGAAAGACACCTCTATAAGAAGCGCCCGCAGATCATCGCAGGCATTCAGCACCGGCCACAGCGTTTTGTTGGCGCGGGTGTCGCCGCTGACCGCGAACACGCCGCCGGAGTTCTGCACGGTGTAGCCGATCGCGGGCACGCTGTGCTCCACGTCGACCGCATGGAACGCGCGGTTGCCAACCCTGATCGTGTCGCCCGGGTTGCAGACGACGTAGCGCAGCATCGGGTTCTCCGCGCTCGGGAGCGCGGCGAAATCCGGCCAGATCACCCAGTTGAACAGGTGGGTCTGGATCGCTTCCAGCGTTTCCTTGCGACCGTATACGGTAACCGGCACGTCCACCGTCTCGGTGAAGATGCTGTCGATCAGCATGGGCAGGCCGGCGATGTGGTCAAGGTGGGCGTGGGTGAGGAACACGTGGCGGATGCTGTGCAGTTCCTCGAGCGGCAGGTCGCCAACCCCCGTGCCGGCGTCCAGCAGCACGTCGTTGTCGATCATCATCGCGGACGTGCGCGAACCTCCGCCGATGCCGCCGCTACAGCCCAGTATACGTATGCGCATCAGTTAATGCCCCCGGCCCGGCGACCGGCGCAGGGTTCTATTGGTCAATTTCATGTGGGATGATTCGCCGGAAACAAAAATACGGCCACGCGCGATCGGGATTCTGTGTTTCAAATCACAATTCTTTTCTTGTACATAATTACCGCCGCTGCACTGGCTATGAGCCGGCTCCCCCGCTTTGCCGGGCAGGCCGCCAGCCTGCTCGTCATCGCCGTGATCGGCGGCTTCGTCGCCCTGATTGCGCATGCCGCCGTGCTGCAGGCCATGATCTTCGCCCCGCACGGGCTTACCCTCTCGCTCGGCAACACGGCCTCCTTCATCGGCATGCTGCTGGCCCTGACGGCCCTCTTCGTCGCCCTCGAGCCCACCCTGCGGGGGCTCGGCTCGGGCCTGCTGCTGCTGGCGGGCATCGCCGGGCTCGCGACCGGCTGGCCGGAAACCTCGCCCGGCGGCGCCGTCAACGGCTGGCAGATGGACGTGCACGTGCTGATCTCCCTGCTGGCATACGGCCTGCTCACGGTTGGTGCCATTGTCGCCGTGTTCGCGCTGGTGCAGGACCGGCGGCTGCGGGCCGCGAAACTCTCCCCGGCCAACCAGCTGTTCGCGCCGCTGGAGACTACGGAGCGGCTGCTGTACGGCATCGCCGCGGCCGGCTTCCTGACCTTGCTGCTGGCGGTCTTCTCCGGGTTCCTGTTCGTCAACAACCTGTTTGCCCAGCACCTGGTCCACAAGACGGCCCTGTCGCTGCTCGCGCTCTTGCTCTTCGGTGTCCTGCTGGTCGGGCGCCTGCTGGCCGGCTGGCGCGGCCGGCGCGCGGTCTACCTCTACCTGGGGGGCTTCGCCGTACTGGGGTTGGCCTATTTCGGCAGCCGCTTCGTGCTGGAGCAGGTCCTCGGGCGCACCTGGGGCTGACAACGGGCGCGCCATCTGCTTCCTTGACAGCGCCATGCCGTCTTGTTGAAACTCGATCGCATACAACCGGATCCTGAAGAGGTGCTCATTCTTTGAGCGGCCACACACCGCTGGCGGCCCTGGTCGGGCTGCTGGTCGTCCTGCTCCTCCTGTCCGCGTTCTTTTCCGGCTCGGAAACGGCGTTGATGAGCCTCAACCGCTACCGGCTGCGCCACCAGGCCCGCAGCGGGCATCGCGGCGCCCGCCTGGCGGAACACCTGCTGCAGCGCCCGGACCGGCTCATCGGCTTGATCCTGCTGGGGAACAAGCTCGTCAATTTCTCGGCGGCCGCGCTGGTCGCGATCATCGCGCTGGAGCTCGGCGGGACCCCCGCCGTGGCTGCCGCCACCTTCCTGCTGACGCTGGCGGTGCTGATCTTCTCCGAAACCGTCCCGAAGACGCTCGGCGCACTGCGCCCCGAAGGGGTCGGCTTCTTCGCGTCCTATGTCTATTTCGGGTTGCTGAAGATCCTGTACCCCGTGATCTGGCTCCTCAATGCGGGATCAAACGGCGTGCTGCGCCTGTTCGGGGTCAAGCACGGCGATATCGGGGAGAACTCGCTCAGCCGCGAAGAGCTGCGAACCGTGGTGTTCGAGGCCGGGGCGCGCATCTCGCGCAAGTTCCGGCGCATGCTGCTCAGCATACTCGACCTGGAGAAGGTGACGGTAGACGACGTGATGGTGCCGCACAACGAGATCGTCGGCATCGATCTTGACGACGACCTGGAACAGGTCGCGGCGGTCATCCGCGGCAGCGAGCATACCCGCCTGCCGGTATACCGCGACAACATCGACAACGTCATCGGGGTCCTGCACCTCAAGCGGCTTGCCAACCGGGCCGTGGACACCGACTTCAGCAAGGTTGACTTGCAGGGGCTGCTGGACGAACCCTATTTCGTGCCGGAAGGCACGCCGCTCAGCACGCAGCTGGTGCAGTTCCAGAAAGCGCGCCAGCGGTTCGCGCTGGTGGTCGACGAATACGGCGACATCCAGGGGCTGGTGACGCTGGAAGACATCCTCGAGGAAATCATCGGCGAGTTCACGACGGCGCCGGCGCCGACGGAAGAGGACATCGTGCGCGAAAGTGACGAGAGCTTTCTCGTACGCGGCACAGCCAACATCCGGGAAATGAACCGCGTGATGAACTGGACCTTGCCGACCGACGGGCCGAAGACCCTGAACGGGCTTATCCTCGAGTACCTGGAGACGATTCCGGAGTCCGGTACCGGGTTGAAGATCGAGGGCTACCCGATCGAGATCCTGGAAACGAACGGCAACCGCGTGCGTACCGCACGCATCCACACCCGCAAGCCCGGAAAACACGAAGTGCCGGCCCTGTAGGAGCCCGCCATGCGGGCGACCGGCACCGGTGCCGATTTCCAGCCACCGTGGCATCGCGCGCAATGCGCGCTCCTACAGGTCGAAGGCGGCGGCCAGCGCCTCTTCCAGCGTGGACACGGCGCTCACCCGCAGGCCCTGCGGCGCTTTTTTCGGCGCATTCGCGCGCGGCACAATCGCGTGCTCGAAGCCCTGCTTTGCCGCCTCCGCAATTCTCTCCGCGCCGAACCTGACCGGCCGCACTTCGCCGGCAAGCCCGAGTTCGCCGAAGCTCATGACCCGGCCGCGGCAGGGCCGGTCGCGAAAGCTCGATACCGCGGCGAGCACCACCGGGAGATCCGCGGCTGTTTCGGCGATGCGCAATCCGCCCACGACGTTCACGAATACGTCCTCGCCGGCGAGCGACAAGCCGCCGTGACGGTGCAGCACCGCGATGAGCAGCGCCAGCCGGTTCTGGTCGATGCCTTGCGCGAGCCGCTTCACATGCTGACCCGTGGCGTCAGCAACCAGCGCCTGGATTTCGACCAGCAACGGCCGGCTCCCTTCCCATGCAACCGAGACGATGCTGCCGGCGCGCGTCTCGCCGGGCGCCGACAGGAAAATGGCAGACGGGTTCTTCACTTCCCGGAAGCCTTCGCCGGTCATGGCAAAGACACCGAGCTCGCTGCTGGCACCGAAGCGGTTTTTCACCGCGCGCACGACCGAGAAGCGGCTGCCGGGATCGCTCTCGAAGTACAGCACCGTATCCACCATGTGCTCCACAACCCGCGGCCCCGCGATCGCGCCTTCCTTGGTGACATGGCCGATGACGAAGAAGGCCACTTCGCGCTGCTTCGCAAAACGCACGATGCGCCCGACACCTTCGCGCAGCTGGGCCACCGAGCCGTGCGCGGACGGCAGGTCCTGCGTTGCCATCGTCTGGATCGAATCGATGACGACGGCGCGCGCCCCGCACGCCACCGCCTGTTCCAGCACGTTGTCCAGGTCGGTATCGGCCAGCAGCCGCAAGGTGCTGCCTGCGAGGCCCAGCCGTTGCGCGCGTTGCGCAACCTGGCGCAGCGACTCCTCGCCCGTCGCGTACAGGACTTGCAGTGATTTGGGCAATGCCGCGGCCACCTGCTGCAGCAGGGTCGACTTGCCGACCCCGGGATCGCCTCCGAGGAGGACGACCGAGCCCGGCACCAGCCCGCCCCCCAGCACGCGATCGAACTCGCCGAAGCCGGTCGCGTGCCGCGCATCCGTTTCCTTTGCGAGCTCGAGCAGGTCCGCGGGCTTGATCCCGCCGCCCCGCGGTGCCGTTCGCGCCGGCGCCGACTCCTCCAGCGTGTTCCAGGCTTCGCATTCGGGGCACTGCCCCTGCCACTTGAGACTGACCGCGCCGCAGGCGCGGCAGGCGTAGGCTGTTTTTTGCACTCGCGCCATGCAGTTATCCCCGGGATCCCCCGGCTGTGGGAAAACCGGCGGGCGCCTCCGTCACCAGGCAGGCGATGCCCAATCATAGCATCCGGAAGCGGCCGCCCTGCCGCGAAAATTGCCAACCTTATCTCATTAAAAACCCAGCTGATTTCCTATACTGCGCGCCGTCACGCGACAGGTAAATTTCGAGAACCCAAACGATTGGACAAGGAACGAAAAAAACGCCGGGACCGCCTGGTCGCGCTGAGCTTCGTCGCCGTCCTGTTGCTACTCGTCTACGGGCCGGGGGCGCGCTGGTTTGTCGCCGCCGACCGGGTGCTCTATGACCAGATCGCGGCCAGTATCGGCAATACGCCGCTGGAGCACGGCGTCATCGTCAGCATCGACCCGGACAAAGTGGCGGCGGAAAACCTGGACGCGGTGTACGGCTCGCTGATCGAGGTGCTGAAGCGGCAGGATGTGCAGCGCATCGTGCTGCCGCATCCGCCGCCGATCGAGGCGGGGGCGGAACTGCCCGGCTGGGCGGCAACGCTGTCGACCGGTGCCCCGGTGTTCGTACCGCGCGGTCACCGGCTGGATCGCGTCGCCACCTGGAGCGGCTTCCTGCAGCTGCAGCCCGACAGCGACGCTGTCCTGCGGCGCTCGTCCTTGTGGCAATTCGAAGGCGGCGTAATGTTTCCCTCGCTCGCGCTGGCGATTGCCTTGCAGAACCCGCGCTTTGCGTCCGATGCCAATGCCCCCATACCGGGTGCCGACGCGGCGGTCTACCTTTCGAGTTACGCCGAGCTGCCGCGGCTGTCACCGGACGAGGTGCTGGATCCCGCGCTGCCATCGAAATATCTCGCCGGCCACACGGTCTTCGTCGATGCCGAGCCGCCGTTGGAGGCAGCGGCGGCGAAGCTGCCTTCCGGCCAGTACGTGACGCGTTCGGAAGTCACCGCGGCGCTGCTTGCCAGTATCGAACAGGACCAGGCGATCACGGCGCCCGTCTGGATCGTGGCCCTGCAATGGCTGGCACCGTTACTCCTTGCGGCCGGTGCCGCGTGGCTGTTGCCGGGCCGCAGCCGTCGCGACGTGATCGTGCTCGCTCTCGCCGCCATCCTCGGGCTCGTGTTCCTGGAAGTGCTGCTGCTCGCCTTCGGCCGGGTACGCCTCGATCTCGGGCGCCCGGCATTCATCTTCGCGAGCGTCGCCATCCTCTGCTGGTGGTTTGCGACTACCGGAAAGAAAGCCGCGGTACATGCTTTCAAGCGCGGCACCGACTTCCTGGCAGCGGGACGGCTCGAACCTGCTTTCGCGGAATTTCGCCGCTGCGAGCCATCGGAGTCGCTCGCATCCGTCATGTACAAACTATCGCTCGCGTTCGAGGAGCAGGCGAAGCCCGAACGGGCCGAGGCGGTAATCCAGTGGATGAAGCGCACGCAGAACCCGCAGAAGGAGACGAAATTCTCGCTGTCCGATACCAACGGCGGCGTGCCGCATCGCCTCGGCCGTTACGTCATCGAGAAGCGGATCGGCCGCGGCGCCATGGGAGCCGTGTACCTGGCGCGCGACCCTCGCATCAACCGCCCGGTGGCGCTGAAGGTCATTCCTATCGAAAAGGAGTTCGAGGACGAAGAGCTCGAGGAAGCGCGCCTGCGGTTCTTCCGCGAGGCGGAATCGGCCGGGCGCCTCACGCACCCGAATATCATCACCGTGTACGACTGCGGCGAGGACAAGGGGTTGGCGTACATCGCCATGGAGTACCTGCCCGGCCTGCAGCTCACCCACTTTACCAACCCGGCAAAGCTGCTCGCGCCGAAAAGGACGCTGGAGCTCTGCGCGCGTACCGCGGAGGCGCTCGATTACGCTCACAACCAGCAGGTCATCCACCGCGACATCAAGCCGGCGAACCTGCTGTACGACAACCGCGCGGACATCCTGAAGATCAGCGATTTCGGGGTTGCCCGACTGACTGACAACAACCGGACGAAGACCGGGATCGTGCTGGGTACGCCCATGTACATGTCGCCGGAGCAGCTCGCGGCGGAGGACCTTACCGGGCTATCGGACTTGTTTTCGCTTGGTGTTACTCTATACGAGTTACTGGTCGGCGAGGTGCCGTTCAAGGCGACCAATATCGCGGTGCTGATGACGAAAATCACGTCCGAGGACCCGGTCCCGGTTTCGAATCGCCGGGCGGGGATCCCGCCCGGTGTCGATGCCGTACTGTCGAAGGCGCTGGCGAAGCGGCCCGAACACCGGTTTGCCAACGGCGGGGAAATGGCCATCGCGCTCCGCAACTGTGCACGATATGCCTAGGCGCCAATAAAAAGAACAACCTCTATGAACCTGCGCGGAAAGATCAAGTTTGCCGAAATCACAGACACCGGTAAGGTCAGGGAACACAACGAGGATGCGATCGGGTCGAATCCCGACATAGGATTGATGGTGCTTGCCGACGGCATGGGCGGGTACAACGCCGGCGAGGTCGCCAGCGGCATCGCCGTTCAGACGGTCACCGAGCTGGCTGCCGAGGGTGCCGCCCGCGAGGAGCGCGAGGCGGTAGACGAGACCACCGGCCTGATGCGGCAATCCATCGTGCTCCGTGACGCCGTCTCCCGCGCCAACAAGATCATTTTCCAGACGGCACAAAGCCAAACCCACTGCGAAGGCATGGGCACGACCCTGGTCGCCGCGCTGTTCTACGACAACCGGGTCTCTATCGCGCACGTCGGGGATTCCCGCGCTTACAGGCTGCGCAACGACAGGTTCGAGCAGCTCACGCTGGATCACTCACTGCTGCAGGAACTGGTGGACCGGGGCTTCTACTCGGAGGAGGAGGCGCAGCGCTCGACCAACCGGAACTACGTCACGCGGGCGCTGGGTGTGGAGCCGACGGTCGAGGTCGAGGTACGGGAGTATGACGTGCTCAAGAACGATATATTCCTGCTCTGCTCCGACGGTCTGCCGGACATGGTCGAAGATGAAGATATTCACTTAACTATCAGCACGTTTAATGCTAGCCTTGATGTGGTTGGTCAACAACTGGTGCAGTTGACCAACGATCACGGCGGGAGAGATAACGTGTCCGTGATGCTGGCTCAGGTTCTCGAGCCATTCGCGGCGAAAAGGGGGCTCGTTGCAAGGTTTGCGAAGATGTTTCGTTCCTGACGGCGCGCTGCTTTGGAAGGCGGGGTCGATCGCGGCTTGGCCTGGATACGTTTTACAGCAAACGGCAAAAATAATATGGCACGTTTAATCCTGAGTCTCGACAGCCAGGTGCTGGCTGAATACAACATGTCGAAGGAACGTTATACGATCGGGCGGCTGCCGGACAATGACGTCCGCATTGACAACCCCGCCGTGAGCGGTCATCACTCGCTCATCATCAACATCCTGAACGATTCCTTCCTCGAGGACCTGAACAGCACCAACGGCACGTACGTCAACGGCAAGCTCATCAAGAAGCATGCATTGCAGCACGGCGACGTCATTACCATCGGGCACCACCAGCTGCGCTTCTCGGACCAGCAGGCCACGGATGTGGAGCAAGACGAGTTTGAGAAGACAATGGTTATCCCGTCGGGGCAGCAGAGCGCGGAACAGCTGCTACGTGCCGAGAAAGCCGCCGCCGCCGCCGCTTCCGCCACCGCCGCCAAGCTGCGCACCGAAACCCCGGTGCAAACGCCTGAGCCCGCCGCGCACACCGCCACCTCGGCCGGCATCGACCCCAGGAACGCGCCTGGCGCCCTGCCGCTGGCCAAGCTGCAGGTCCTGAGCGGCGCGTTCGCCGGCCGCGAGCTGGAGCTGACGAAGGCGCTGACCACGCTCGGGCGTCCCGGCGTGCAGGTCGCGGCGATCACGCGCCGCGCCGAAGGCTACTTCGTGGTGCACGTCGAGAGCGGCAAGGAAGGCGACTACCCGCTGGTCAACGGCAAACCGATCGGCGCCCAGGCATGCAAGCTCGCCGATAACGACGTGCTGCAGCTCGCCGGCGTCAAGATGGGCTTCTTCACCAGCTAGCGGCCTGTTGCAGGGCTCCAGGAGCATGGTGAGCCACCCATGCCCCTCCTTCTTCTACTGCTCGCCTCCGGTGGTGGGCCTCAACAGCGTGTGCCTTATACCGGTGACCAGCGTATAGGGAATCGTACCGGCGTGCCCGGCCACCTCCTCCACCGGTAAACCGTCGCCCCACAAGGTTACGGGGTCGCCGACACGATCGGTACTGTCCGGACCCAGGTCGATAGCGGCCAGGTCCATCGACACGCGGCCGGCAAGCCGGGCACGGCGGCCATTCACCAGGACCGGGGTGCCCGACGGCAGGGAGCGCGTGTAGCCGTCGCCGTAACCTGCCGCGATGACGCCGATGACCGTGTCATCCCGCGCCATCCAGGCGGCACCATAGCCGACGCATTCGCCGGCGCGTACCTTCTTTACATCAACGAGTCCCGCTTCGAAGTGCATCACCGGCCGCAGCCCGAACTCTTCGCCGGTGGTGCCGGGAAACGGCGAAATGCCGTACAGCGCGATGCCGCAGCGGACCGAGCTGCGGCCAGGATCGACGCCGGCGCCGATGCTGTCCGGCCAACCCAGCACGCCCGGCGAGTTGGCCACGCTGATCAGGCCGTCAAAGCCCTCGAGCAGTGAACGAAAACGACTCACCTGTTCGTCGGTACGCGGGTCGCGGCGGTCGTCGGCGCAGGCGAGATGCGTCATCAGGCGCAACTCGCCCACGGCCTTGCACTCACGCAAGCGCTGCAAGGCGGCCGCGCATTCCTCCGCGTCCAGTCCCAGGCGGTGCATACCCGTATCGACCTCGAGCCAGACCACCGCCTTGCCCGGCGCCGCGGTCTCCAGCAACTCGAGCTGCGGCCGGCAGTGCACGACCAGCTCGAAGCCGTTCTCGACGGCCACGGCCAGCTCGGAGGGCCGGTAGACGCCCCCCAGCAATACGATGGGCCGGCGGATACCCGCCTCGGCGAGGACGAGTGCGTCGGCCAGCCTGGCAACAGCAAACCCATCGGCGTCAGGCAGGGCCCTGGCGACCGTCAGTAAACCGTGGCCATAAGCGTTTGCCTTGATGACAGCAACGAACCGCGCGCCACCGGCCGCCTCGCGTAGCCGCCGGTAGTTATGCTGGAGTGCGTCCACCCGGATGCGCGCGCGGGGCGCCGTCACTAATAGGACTCCTCCGCATAGCTGTCGGGCACCCAGTTCTCGAATTTCGTGAACCGGCCAACGAACGTCAGCAGGAAGTCGCCGACCGGACCGTTGCGTTGCTTGGCGATCGCGATGTCCGCGATGCCCTTGCGCGGCGAGTCCTGGTTGTACACCTCGTCGCGATAAATGAACACGATCAGGTCCGCGTCCTGCTCGATCGCCCCCGATTCGCGCAGGTCCGACATCACCGGCCGCTTGTCCGTGCGTTGCTCCACGCTGCGATTCAACTGCGACAGCGCGATGATCGGCACTTCGAGCTCCTTCGCCAGCGCCTTCATCGAGCGCGAGATCTCGGAGATTTCCGTGGCCCGGTTTTCAGTCGTGCCGTGCACCTGCATGAGCTGCAGGTAATCGAGCACGATCAGCCCGAGCCCGTGCTCGCGCTTGAGGCGCCGGGAGCGCGCGCGGATCTCCGTGGGCGAGAGCGCCGGCGAATCGTCGATGAAAATCGGCGCGTCGGACATGAGCTGCACCGCGGTGTTGATGCGTGACCAGTCCTCGTCCGGGAACTTGCCCGTGCGCAGGTGTGCCTGGTCGACCCGCC
>CAZSKQ010000037.1:4634-28336 GCA_964607425.1 uncultured Woeseiaceae bacterium | reverse complement strand
GCAGGGCCAGCTCGCGGACGCGCTGCAGGACGTTGGTCACGCTTTGCAGCGCCGATTCTTCGAAGCCGAGACGATTCCTCGCCATGGTTCCGTTGCGATCGAACTGCTCCAGCATCGAAAGCGATTCCCGCAGCCCGAGAGAGCGTCCGGCGGCTATTGGATCATCCGCCGGCGACAGCAGGCGGTTGCCGGTGGCGAGCTGCCGCTGCGTGCGGTCGAGCGCCGCCTGCAGCCTCAACATCATGCCGAGGCCCTGCTCGAAGGCGCCGATGGTGGAAATGCGGGTCATCGCCGGCCCGTCGCGCCCAAAAGCGTGTCGAACAGCGAGCGGGCCACGCTCACGACCTGCGCCGCCGCCTGGTACGCCTGCTGGTAGCGCATCAGGTTGGCGGCCTCCTCGTCGAGGTTCACACCCGAGTGCGAGAGCTGTGCGTCCTCGGCGTTCGCGACGATCACGTTTTGCGCATCGAGGTTCGCCTTGACCTGCTGCGTCGCGGACCCGACGGCGGCGACGAGCTGGCCGTAGCGGTCGCCGATGCTCACGGTGCCGCCGTCGAGCACACCGCCGGTCTGTATGCCCGCCAGCAGGAGGCCGTTGCGGTTGTCCCCCGAGGCGCCGAGGTTGGCCTCGAGCGAGAACCGGTCACCCGCGGCAGGCTCGCCGCTGATGCTGAACGTCACGCCGTTGACGACGATCGGATCGCCGCTGGCGTAGGCAAACGCACCCGCGCCGTTGATGCTGTAGGTTCCCGGGCCGATGAACTCGATCACCGTCGTCGCCAGCAGGTTCGGATCGTCCGGGTCGGTTACCGTCAGATTGCCGATGGTTGCCGAGCCGAGGTTGTCCATCGAGCCCGCGGCGCGCACCGGCGCGGCCATCGCCAGCGCGTGCGGATCGCTGAGCGCCGCCGTGAACGTGCCGGCGGCGCCGGCAGCCGGGCGGATCAGCATGCGATCGCCCGCGGCCGCGGCCCCGCTGACGGTGATCGCGAGCCCGGCGGCGGTGAATGGATCGGCCGCCGTGCCGCTGCCGGACATCGTCACGGCCTGCCCGGTCGCGGCGTCCTCGAGCTGCCAGGCCGCACCGTCGAAGGCAAGCACGAGATCGGTGCCGTCCAGGGCCGCCGCGTCGCTCACCGTCACGGCGGCGGCCGCGGAGCCGGTATTGCCCCCCGAGTACAGCACCGCGGGCGGCGAGATGCCGAAGAACTCGCCACCGCGCGCGCCGGCCGGGGTCATGCCTGCCGCATGCTGCCGATTGAATTCGAAAGCCAGGGCCTGCGCGGCTTCGCCCAGGGTCCTGTCCGCGGGCTCCAGGAACTGCGTCCGGAAATCGAGCAACCCGCCGAGCACGCCGCCCGAGATGCCGCGGCCGAGAGGCGACTCGCCGGCAGCGCCGCGATAGACGATCTCGGTCCGCGTGGGGTCGAACTCACTGCCCCTGGCACCAAGTTCAGCCGCATTGCGGCCGACCACCAGTGCCAGGCCCGACGCGATGAAGATGCTCAGGGAGCCGTCGTCCTGCGGCACCGGCGTCACCGCAACCTGTGCCGAAAGGTCACGCACCAGCCGGTCGCGCTGGTCCAGCAGGTCGTTCGGCGGCTGGCCGGTGCCGTTTCGCGCCGCCACGATGTCGCGGTTGACGTCGGCGATGGCGGCGGAGAGCTGGTTGATGGCAGCGACCGAGTCGCCGATCCGGCTGTTCACTTCGTCGCCGAGGGTGTCGAGCCGCGCGTCCAGCGAGCGGAAGCGCTGCGCCAGACTCTCCGCTTCCCCGAGCAACGCCTGGCGCGCGGGCACGGACGCGGGATCGTTGGCAACGTCCTGCAGTGCATTGAAGAATTTTTGCAGTCCCGCGTTCAAACCGGCGTCCGGGTCGGCCAGCAGGTTGTCGATGCGCGTGGCCAGCGAATCGAGGGTATCGAAGCGCGCCTGGCCGGTGATGGCGCTGCGCCACTGCTCGCCGAGGAACTCGTCGAAGGCGCGCTTGATGGTCGTGATCTGCGTGCCGCCCCCGATGTAGCCGTTGCTGTAGCCCTGCCCCTCGCGGGTCGCGAACTCGGCGACCTGGCGGCTGTAGCCGGGCGTGTTCGCGTTCGTGATGTTGTGGCCGGTCATCTCGATAGCCCGCCGGAACGCGAGCAGCCCCGAGAGACTGGTATTCAAAATGTCAGGCATGCCGGTGTCCGCCTTTCATCGGGTCACTGCCTAAGGTTGTATCGGCCGGTCGCCGAAATGTTTGAGGGTGCCCAGCGCTTTTTTCAGAACACCGCTCTCCAGCACGCGGGTGATCTTGTCGGCATACGTGGGATCGGTGGCATAACCCGCCGACTGCAGCGCCTGTGCGAAGCCCCGGGTGTCCTGCCCCCGGCCGCGCACCGCGGCGTAGCGCGGGTGCTCGCCGAGCAGCCGTGCGTAGTCGTCGAAAGTTTTCGCCAGGTCCGGGTACGCCCGGAAGCGCGCGGTTTCCCGCCGCGCGACACCGTCGACATACTCGACGGTCGGCCGGGTCGCGCTCTGGCCCTGCCAGTCCGGACCTGCCTTGATGCCGAACAGGTTGAAGCTGCTGGAACCGTCGTCGAGCTGCATGACCTGCTGTCCCCAGCCGCTTTCCAGCGCCGCCTGGGCCAGCACGGCTTCCGGCGCCACGCCAATTTTCCTGGCCGCGGCCCGCACGTGCGGCCATACCGCCCTGGCAAACTCCAGCGGGCTGGACCAGCCGGACGCCGCCTCGCCCGTGCCGCTCGCGGTCGTCACCCGGGCGCTCGCGGGCAACCGGAACGCACCGCCGCCCGGCTTCGGGCCGGCGTCTTCAGCGCCGCCCGCGCCGCCTAGCTGCCGCACCAGGAGCTCGGCCAGCCCGATGCCGCGCCCGCTCGCCATTTCCACCGAGAGCTGCCGATCGAGGAGACCGCGGTACATGTCGTACTGGTCGCTCTGGCCGAAGACCGGATCCGCGAGCGCGGCGTCCCTTACGTTCTTCAGCATGGTTTCGATGAACAACGCCTCGAACTGCCCTGCCACGGCGCGCAGCGTGGCCGGATCCTGCCGCGCGGCACCCTGCCTCAAAGCGGCAAACTGGCTGAAATCGGTAACGGCAGCGGTCATCGAAGGGCCCTCAAATCACTACCAGTTCCGCGCGCAGCGCCCCGGCCTGCTTCAGCGCCTGGAGAATCGCCACGAGATCGCCGGGGGCCGCGCCGACGCGATTGACGGCCTGCACGATCTCGTCGAGCGACGTACCGGGCTGGAACAGGAACATGCTGGACGCATCCTCGGTGATTTCCACCGACGAGTCGGGCAGCACTACCGTCTGCCCCTGGGAGAAAGGCGCCGGCTGGCTGGCGAAGGGCCGCTCGCTGATGGTGACGACCAGCGAGCCGTGCGACACCGCCGCGGGTGTCACCGTCACGCGCGCGTTGATGACAACGGTGCCGGTGCGGGAATTGATGATGACTTTTGCCGGCGCCTGGCCCGGGTCGACCTCGAGATTCTCGAGGTGCGAGACGAACGCCGTGCGCTGCGACGGGTTCAGCGGAGCATCGATGCGCACCGAGACCGCGTCGATCGCATCCGCCGTGCCGGCGCCGAGATTGTCATTGATCGCCTGGGCGAGGCGGCTCGCGGTCGTGAAATCCGGGCGGTGCAGGTTCAGCACCACGGATTCCTGCGCCAGGAAATCGCTGCTCACGGCCCGCTCGACGGTCGCACCGTTCGGAATGCGCCCCGCGCTCGGGATGTTGACGGTGACGCTGCTGCCGTCCGCGCCCGAGGCGCCGAAGCCCCCCACCAGCAGGTTCCCCTGGGCGATGGCGTAAACGTTGCCGTCGGCCCCGCGCAACGGTGCCATCAGCAGGCTGCCGCCGCGCAGGCTCTTTGCGTTGCCGACAGAAGCGACCGTAACGTCGATCGTCTGTCCCGGCTTCGCGAACGGCGGCAGTTCCGCCTGGATGGAGACCGCCGCCACGTTTTTGAGCTGCAGGTTCACGCCGGGCGGCACCGTGATGCCGAACTGGGTCAGCATGTTCTTCAGGCTCTGCACGGTAAAAGGTGTCTGGCTGGTCTGGTCGCCGCTGCCGTCGAGGCCCACCACCAGTCCGTAACCGACGAGCTGGTTGTGGCGTACGCCGGCGACGCTCGCCAGGTCCTTGACGCGCTCGGCCATAGCCGGCTGGCCGAGGGTGATCGCAAACAGCGTGGCGCAGCACAGCCGCCGCCAGCGCAAAGGTTTCCTGCTCATGAACATCGGGCAATCCGTCGTCTAGAACGGCCACCAGGCCGAGTTGAAATAGCGCGACAAGAGGCCCATGCGGTTGGCATCCGCCAGCGCACCCTTGCTGCTGTAGGTAATCCGCGCGTCGGCGACCTTGCTCGAAGCAATCGAGTTGTCTGGCCCGATGTCGAAGGGCCGGACGATGCCGGACAGGCGGATGAACTCGCGGCCCTGGTTCAGGGTCACCCACTTCTCGCCGCGGATCGCCAGATTGCCGTTCGAGTAGCGCGCGACCACCGTCACCGCGATATCGCCCTGCAGGCTGTTGCTCTGGCTGCTGGAGCCGGCGCCCTCGAACGCCGTCTCGCCGCCGAGGCTCGCGTCGCCGATCGGCACGCCATCCCGCGTTACGGGGCGGCCGAACACCACCGGGTTCGAAAACGACGCCGCGCTCGATTTCGCGGTCGATGTGTTCGCGTTCTTGGTGGCGTTGGTCTGCTCGACCAGGCGCACGGTCAGGATGTCGCCGACGCGGTTCGCCTTAAGGTCCTCGAACAGGCGCACGTCGCCGCCGGCCTGGTAGATGGCGCCGGCCGTCGGCGGCGCGGATTCAAGCACCGGCACCGGCGGCGCGTAGGTCTCCGCGGCCTCGGGCATGCCGCCGCAGCCCGCCACCGACGAGGCCGCCGCGACGACCGCCAGCAGCGACCGGCAAGCTCTGATTGGAATGAATTGTTTCATTATTTCAATTTATTACAGGTTATTGTTCAGGTATTGCATCATTTGGTCGCTGGTGGAGATCGCCTTGGAGTTCATCTCGTAGGCGCGCTGCGTCTCGATCATGTTCACGAGCTCCGCCACGACGTTGACGTTGGAACCTTCCAGTGCCCCCTGCACCAGCGAGCCGAAGCCGTTGATGCCGGGCGTGCCGGGCTGGGCAGTCCCGCTGGAGGCGGTCTCGAGGTACAGGTTCTCGCCGATGGGCTGCAGGCCCGCCGGGTTGATGAAGTCGACGGTCTCGAGGCTGCCGATCTGGGTAGGCGTCGGCTGGCCCGCGAGCTGCACGGAAATGACGCCGTCGCGGCCGATGGTGATGCTCTGGGCACCGTCAGGCAGCGTAATGCCGGGTTGCACCACGTAGCCGCTGGCGGTCACGAGCTCGCCTTCCGCGTTCTGCTGGAAGGTGCCGTCCCGGGTGTAGGCGAGATTGCCGTCCGGCATCAGCACCTGGAAAAAGCCGCGGCCCTTGATCGCAACGTCGAGCGGGTTTTCCGTCTGCAGCATCGCACCCTGGGTAAAGAGCTTCTGCGACGCGACGACGCGCACGCCCGTGCCGAGGTGCATGCCGGTGGGCAGCTCCGTATCCTGCGACGTCTGGCCGCCGGACTGGCGTACGTCCTGGTACAGGAGGTCCTCGAAAACGACTCGACCCTGCTTGTAGCCGGTCGTGTTGACGTTGGCGAGGTTATTCGACACCTGCGCCATGCGGGTCTGCTGGGCATCGAGCCCGGTCTTGGCGATCCACAGTGCTTGACTCATTGTTTTCTCCGATTGTCGACCGGCGGTCAGCCGATGCGCATCAGCTCCGCGGCGGCGTCCGCGTCCTCTTTCGCCGTGCCGATCACGTTGATCTGCATTTCATAGCGTCGCGCCAGCTCGATCATGTTCACGAGCGTGCGGGCGATGTTGACGTTGCTGTGCTCGAGAGCGCCGGCGGTCACGCGCACGTTCGCGCTCGCGGCGGCGGTTTCCCCTTCCGGCAGGTAAAGGAGCCCGTCGGCGCCTTTCGCGAGCCGGCTCGCATCGGGATCGACGAGCTTGATGCGGTCCACGATGGCGAGGGTTTCCGGGCCCTGGCCGATCGGCTGGATCGAAATCGTGCCGTCCGCGCCGATGACCAGGCTGCTGTAAGGCGGTATCGCGACCGGCCCGCCCTCCCCCATTACCGGGTCCCCGGCGCCGGTCGTCAGGATCCCGCCCGAAGTCACTTGCAGGTCGCCCGCCCGGGTATAGGCCTCCTGGCCGCCGGCGCCCTGCACGGCAAGATACCCCCGGCCCTGGATCGCGACGTCGAGCTCGCGCCCGGTGTCCACGATCGCGCCTTGCGAAAAATCGGTGCCGTACGGGGCGATCACCGCGTTCACCCGGGAGGCGGCGCCCGGGCCGGCGACCGGCACGGGGGTGAACGCGTGCAGGTCGGCGCGAAACCCGGTGGTCGAGACGTTGGCCAGGTTGTTGGCGTTGATGGCCTGTGCGAACTCTGTCTGTTTCGCACCGGTCATCGCGAGATAGATCATCTTGTCCATTGGGAACGTCCGCTCGTCATCTCCCGCGCTTACCGGATGTTGATAACGGTCTGGGTGACGGCGTCGGCCGTGGAGATCACCTGCGCGTTCGCCTGGAAGTTGCGCTGCGCCGTGATCATCTGCACGAGCTGGGCGGTCAGGTCGACGTTCGACGCCTCCAGTGCGCCCGACTGCACGTTGCCGAAGGAGGCGGTGCCGGCCTCGCCCAGCAGCGCATCGCCGGACAGCGAGGACTCGTTCCACGCGGTGTCACCGGACTGCTGCAAGCCCTGCGGGTTCGAGAAGTTGGCAAGTGCCAGCTTGCCGAGCGCTTCCGACTGGCCGTTCGTGTAGCGGGCAAACACGACGCCTTCGCTGTCGACGCTCACACCCGTGAGCCGGCCCGTCGTGAAGCCGTCCTGCGATAAAGAGTTGACGCCGAATGCGTTGCCGAACTGCGTGGTGCTGGCAAAATCGAGCGCGAGCGATATGTCGGCCGCGCCGGTGCCCGGCCCCCAGGTGTCGAGCACCATCTGCCCGCCCGCCGGCGTTTGCAGGCGGCCGTCCTGGTCGAACACGATCGGCACCGAGCCCGTGACGGCGGCGCCGTCTATCTCGACCTCCGTGTTCCAGGTGTTCGCAGCGGCGTCCTTGATGAAATACACGGTGGCAGTGTGGGCCGTACCCAGCGAATCGTAGATCGTGATGGACGTCGTATGGTTGAAGCTGTTCGGATCGGCGGGATCGAAAGTAGCGGCGGTCGGTAACGGGGCGGCGGCCGGCAGGTTGACGCCCATCGTCGCCATCGACGTCGCCTGCGGCGGGCTGGCGCCCACCGTCAGCTGGAGGTCGGCAGGTGAACCGGTATTGAACAGGCCCTCGCCGGCGGACGGGTATGCCTGCAGGCGCCGACCCTGGGCATTGACGACGTTGCCCTGGCTGTCGACGCCGAAAGCGCCGGCCCGGGTGTAGCTGCGCTGGCCGTTTTCGCTCAGCACGAAGAAACCTTCGCCGGTGATAGCGAGATCGAGCGCGTTCTGGGTGAAATTGATATTGCCCTGCTCGAACTGTTGGGAAACTTTCGCAAGCTGTACGCCGCTGCCGACGTCGCTGGAGCCCGCGAAAATTTCCGCGAACTCGGCGCGCGAGCCCTTGAAGCCCGTGGTGTTGACGTTGGCGACGTTGTTGGCGATGACGCCGAGGTCCGCCGAGGCCGCGTTCAAGCCGCTCAATGCGATGGCAAATGGCATGGTGTTGTCTCCGTGGAAATGAAAAAAGTGATCAGTAGACCCGCCGGACCTGCCCGGCTGGCAGCACGCCACCGCCGGCCAGGTTCAGGGTCATGGGTTGGCCGTTGCGGCCGATGTTCACGCTGTCGATGCGCGCATCGAGCAGGGTCTCGAGGCTCTCCACGCTCTCGCCCCGGGTCACGCGCGCACTGATCGAGTACTCGCCGGGCTCGACGGCCTCCAGCTCCGAGTCCCGGCCGTCCCATTCGAAGCGCACCAGCCCGGCGGCCTGCGGGCCGAGATCCAGCCGCCGCACCAGCTCGCCGTTGGTATCGGTAATCTCGATCTGCACGCCCGCCGCACCGCTCGCGAGCTCGACCGCGCCGGTGACGCGGCCGTCTTCGGGCAGGTAACCGGTCTCGGAAACAGCCAGGACGCCGCGTCCGACGAGCGTTGCCGCCTTCAGCATCTGGTCGGATTGCAGGGAGGCCTGCAGGCCCGCGAACGCGCCGTTCAGCTCCTCGATGCCACTGACCGTGCCGAACTGGGCGAGCTGCCCCAGGAAGTCACCGTTCTCCATCGGCTTGAACGGATCCTGGTTCCGGAACTGGGCGATCATCAGCTCGAGGAAATCCTCCTGTCCCAGCGCGCCGCGGGTCTTGCCGGACGGCGGCGGCGCGAGGCCGCCGAGGTCGTTGGTGGCAGGGATCTGTGTCATCTGCTGGTTCCCCCGTGCTCTCAGCGGCCGAGCGAGAGGGTCTGCAGCAGCAGATCCTTCGCCGTGTTGATCAATTCGACATCGTTCCGGTACGAGCGGGATGCCGAGATCATGTTCACCATCTCGTCGACCGTATTGACGTTGCTCACGTAGACGTTTCCATTCTCATCGGCGTCGGGGTGCTCCGGCCGATGCTGTATCTCCAGCGGCGTGTTGCTTTCCACGATGCCGGAGAGCCTCACGCCGGCGACGCCCGTCTCGTGCGCAAGCGATGCATTGAAGCTCTGGAAAACGGGCTGGCGTGCACGATAAACCTGTGCCGGATCACCGCTGACGCTGCCGGCATTGGCCAGGTTGCTGGCCGTGACGTTCAGCCGTACCGACTGCGCGTTCATCGCGCTGCCGGCCACCTTGAATACCTGGAACAGCGACATCACTCGCCTCCTTGTATGGCGTAGCGGATTGTCTTTATCTGGCTATCGAGAAAACCGAGCGTCGCCCGGTACTGGACGGCGTTCTCCGCGTAGGCAGCCTGCTCCACGTCCGCCTCCACCGTATTGCCGTCCAGCGCGGGCTGGGTCGGTATGCGGTACTGCAAACCGGTACCGCCGGAACCGGCGGCATTCGATCCGGCGAGGTGCCGGTCGCTGGTCCGCTGCAGCCGGACATCCGCTGCCTGCGCCTGCCGTAGCGCGTGCGCGAAATCGATGTCGCGCGCCTTGTAATGCGGGGTATCCGCATTGGCGATGTTCGATGACAATACCTGGTGGCGATACTCGCGCAGCTTCAGCGCCTCGAGGTGCTGCGCGAACGGTTGCAACTTCATTGGTCCTTGTCCCCGTGTTCGTTGTCGTTGGCTTGTCGCGGGAAGCAAATGCAACTCGCGTGCCAATCCGGAAATTGACGTGAACACTAAAGTTCCGGCGCGTCCTGCCGATATCGGCGGCGGCAAACCGGCAAACCTTTGCCGCCGTAGCGGCAATCGACGGTCGTGCGGAGGCGGGCGAATGGCGGGATAACGAGGTCGAGGTTTGTGGATTCGCGCGCGGTGCGCGCTCCTGCAGGTGGCATGGCACTTGCATCAATGTTTGCAAAGAGTGTTGCCGAGGGGGCCAATGGCTGGTTTTAGCATCCGCTTTGACGGGAAATTGACGCGCGCGGCCTGGCCGCGCCGGATTTCCGGCGGCGTCGCCGCGTTCGGGCTGTCACTCCTGCTCATGGGGTTGCACGTGACGCGACCCGTGGCGGCCGCCGATTCACAGCCCGTTGCGAGCATCGCCGCGGCCGCCGAGGATTACCTGCGGCAGCGCATCGCGAAGACGGGCCGGGAACTGGTGCCGCGCGCGGGACAGCTGGATCCGCGCCTCGACCTGGCGCGCTGCGACCGCCCGCTGGAGGGCTTCCTGGCGCCGGGGGCGCGGGTCGACAGCCGCACCATCGTCGGCGTGCGCTGCAGCGGCAGCCGCCCATGGAAGGTCTACGTGCCGGTGAACGTCACCGAGCCGCGGCCCGTCCTGGTGGCGGTGCGTTCGCTGCCCCGCGATCACGTGCTGGGCCCCGGCGATCTCGTAACCGAGGAACGCGACGTGTCCCGCCTGCCCCGGGGCTACGTGGTCGACTTGAGCCGCCTGGTCGGCCGCCGCCTGAGCCGCCCGGTCGCCTCGGGCAGCGTGCTGACCCCGTCGATGATCGAGGAGCAGACGATCGTGCGGCGCGGCCAGTCCGTCACGCTGGTGGTGCGCAACGGCGGTTTCAACGTGGCGATGGCCGGCACCGCGCTCGCGGACGGGGTGCGGGGTGAGCGCATCCGGGTCCGGAACGAGGCGTCTGACCGGGTGGTCGAGGGCCTCGTGCGCTCACCGCAGCAGGTGGAGGTTCTCCTGCATTAATGCCGGAACCCGGCAACAGGCTCTAAAGTTATGGCCCGACGGGCCGATGATATTCACAGCATCTGTAAGGATGAACGTTATGTCTGACAGGATCGACCTGATGACCCAGGGACTTCCCGGAAAAATTGCGGAGCGCGCCGGCGGCACCGCCGCCAGCCGGAAATCCGGCGGCCCCGAAGTCCCTGCCCTGGATACGAGGGGAGCACCGATGGCCGAAGGCGACAGGGTCGAGCTGACCAGCAGCGCGAGGCTGCTCGAACGGCTTGAAAAGACCTTCGACTCCTTTCCGGAGCTCGACCGGGCACGGGTCGATGCCGTCAAGGACGCAATCAAAAACGGCGACTACCGGGTCGACGCCGACCGCATCGCGGCGGCGCTGATCGTCAGCGACCGGCAGCTCGGCCGCTGACGTGCCGGACGCGCCGCCGGACCCGCGCCGTCTCGCGCGGCTCGCCGATGACTGCCTGCAAGCGGCGCTCGAGCTCGAAGGCCGCCTGCAGGACGAGCGGCAGGCACTCGAGCGGCAGGACGATGAAGCACTGCATGCCGCGGCGGCGGCGAAGCGCGACGCCGTGCTGCGCCTGGAGCGACTGGAAGCAGCGCGCCAGGTCCTGTGCCGGGAAGCGGGACGGCCCGCCGCGATCGAACAGATGCCGGCCCTTATTGCCTGCTGCGGCGCCGATAAGCGCGTGGCGGCCGCCTGGCAGGAATTTATCGACGTTATCGCCGCCTGCGAGCGCCGGAATGCAGCCAACGGCGCCGCCATCCACCTGCGGCAGCGCCAGCTGGCCGCGGCGCTCGGCATCCTCCGCGGAGCCGCGGAAGCGTCGGCGACAACCTACGACGCCCGCGGCGCCACCGGCACCGGCGGTTCCCGCCGCGCGCTCGCGAGCATCTAGGGCGAGCCACTGCACGAGTCATAGCCGGCGTCTTTTCGCCCGGACTTGTGGAGAGGCCCCGTGGCTTCCGGGCGAGCGCCCGGATTGCGGCGCGTTCAACTCCGGGCATAATGCGGGCATAGACCACGCAACGGCGGAGAACGATGAGCGAGCATTCGCGTAAAGTCACCACGCACCGACTCCGGGAAATGAAGGCTGCCGGCAGCAAGATTTCGTGCCTGACCGCGTACGACCATCTGACTGCCGAGATCCTCGATGGAGCGGGCATCGACCTTATCCTGGTCGGCGACTCGGCCGGCACCGTGTTCGCCGGTCACGATACGACGATCCCGATGACCATGGACCAGATGCTCTATCACGCAGAGGTGGTCTGCCGCGCCGTCAAACGCGCGCTGGTCATCGCCGACCTTCCCTTCCTGTCCTACCAGGTCAGCGAGGAGGACACGCTGCGCAATGCCGGCCGCTTCCTGAAGGAAGCGCACGCCGAGGGCGTCAAGCTCGAGGGCGGCCGGGCGGTTTGCGCGACTGTGCGCCGGCTTGTCGATGCGGGAATCCCGGTCATGGGCCACCTCGGGCTGACCCCGCAATCGATACACGAGTTCGGTAGCTACCAGACACGTGGTGTCTCCGATGCCGAGGCCGAGCGCATATTCGCGGATGCCAGCGCACTCGAAGATGCCGGGGCTTTTGCGCTGGTTCTCGAGAAAGTGCCGGCCGCGCTCGCGGCGAAGGTTACCGCGTCCCTGAGCATTCCCACGATCGGCATCGGAGCCGGCCGCTTCTGCGACGGCCAGGTTCTCGTGACGCCGGACATGCTCGGAATTTTCACGCGATTCAAGCCGCGCTTCGTACGTCGCTACGCCGAAATGAGGACGACCATGGACGCGGCTTTCCGCGCGTACTGTGACGACGTCCGCGATGGGCGTTTTCCGTCCGACGACGAGAGTTACTGAGCCGAGGAGCGAGGAGGCGCGCTGCGCATCGTTCTTCGGTCGGGCTGCCACACGTCCGCCGGTTTGCCGTCCGAACGTGCCGCTTTATGGGCAGGGGTACCCCGCTCCGGGATCACAGGTCCACGACGGAGCCCACGCCCTCCTCGCAAGCGCGCCGGTGCACCAGCTCTGCCGCGAACAGGTCCTGGGCGACGATACCCAGCGACTTGTAAAGGGTGATCTGCCGCGCATCGCGGCGCCCCGGCTTGCGGCCGCTCAACACCTCTCCTATTTCGCCCACGATATCGGTCTCGGCAATTGCGCCCTTCTCAATGGCGATGAGCAAATCGCCGGCTTCGTGGCGCGCGGATTCGAGCGAATCGACGTATATGTCGCAGCGGGCGATCGCGTGCTCGTCCGCTTCACGGGTTACGGGGGAATGCGCGCCGACCAGGTTCACGTGGCTGCCTGCCTGCAGCCAGTCGCCGAAGAGGACCGGTTCGGAGGCGCCGGTCACCGTGCTTACTATGTCGCAGGCCGCGGCCAGTTCCGGTCGATCGGTGGCCTGCACGCGCGGATCATCCAGGGATGCGACGAGCTCGCGTGCCTTGTCGGGATTGCGACCCCAGACCAGCACTTCCTCTATCGGGCGCACGGCAAACATCGCCTCGATGTGCGTGCGGGCCAGGGCCCCGCTGCCGAGAATGCCATGCGAGCGGGCGTCCGGCCGCGCCAGCTCGCGGGCCGCCAGCGCCGAGGCGGCGGCCGTGCGGATGGCCGTCAATTCGCCGCCTTCCATGACCGTCAATGGGGAGCCGGAATCGTGGTCGAAAAGCACGACCAGGCCCTGTATCGCCGGCAGGCCGCGCGCCGGGTTTTGGGCATGCAGGCTTACGATCTTCGCGCCGTAGCACGCAGGCTCGGTTGCCGAGCCCGGCATCAGGAGAAACCAGCCGCTCTCGCCCTGCAATGGCACGACCAGCCGTTGCGGCGTAATCACCTCGCCCGCCGACGCGGCGCGCATGGCCTGTGCCAGCACCTCGATGCAGTCAGGCATCGACAACAACCGGCGCACCTGCTGCGCGGTCAAAATTCTCAATGGCATGTTGCGATCTCGTTCAACGTGGGGATCACGCGCAGTGCGCGCTCCTGCAGGAACCCGGCACGGTTCGCCCGCGGTCCGGCGGTCACGGTTGGCGACAGCCCCGATCTTACCCGGTTCGTCGCGTCATGGACTGCCCCTCGGCCGCTCTATCGCGAGCGCGTGCACCGTGCGGCCGCCGGGTCCGGAATGAAAGGGCCCGCTGCCGTTCCAGCCCTGAGCATTTCGCAATGCCCGGTAACATCGCGTATCAATATGTAAACGATCTGTAAACAAGGTACGCTTGCGCCAGGGAGCAAAAGGGGGAGCCAAAAGTGCCCGAGCCAGCGCGGATTCTCGTCGTCGATGACGATGCCGTGACGCGCTCACTCCTGGCCGGCTACCTGGCCAAGGAAGGTTTTGCCGTGAGTGAGTCCGGATCGGTCGAGGATGCACGCGAGAAGCTCGCGGGCGGCGGCGTGGACGTGGTGCTGCTCGATATTCGCCTGCCCGGCGCCGACGGGTTGACGCTGACCCGCGAGCTCAGGGCCGAATCGGAGATCGGCATCATCCTGGTGACCGGCAGCAGGAAGGACGACGTGGATCGCATCGTAGGCCTCGAGCTCGGCGCGGACGATTACGTCGTGAAACCGTTCAACGCGCGCGAAGTCGTCGCCCGCACCAAGAACCTGCTGCGCCGCGTGGGGCATGCGCGCGCCGCCAGCGCGGCCGACGAAGGTCCGCTCCTGTTCGAGGGCTGGCGGCTGGACCCGGCAAGGCATCGCCTGTTCGCTCCTGGCGATGAGGAGGTAACCCTGACCGACGGCGAGTTCCGGCTGTTGCACGCGCTGATCCGGCACGGCGGCCGGGTCGTCAGCCGCGACCGCCTGCTGGATCTCCTGCAGGGGCGCGACTGGTCGCCGTCCGACCGCTCGGTGGACGTGATGATCGGCCGCCTGAGGCGCAAGCTGCAGGATGACCCCGCGAACCCGCGCTTCATCCTGGCCGTCCGCGGTGCCGGCTACCGGTTCTTACCCAAAGTCGATTCCTGATCGCGGGATGCCTCTCACCCGCCTGCTCGCTGCCGCACTCCTGGCTCATTGCCTGGCCGGCGGCGCCGCGGCACAGGGATTTTTCGAACGCCTCGACCGCGGTGACGGCCTGTCCCAGGAAACGGTGAACGCGATCGCCCAGGACCGCCAGGGCTTCCTGTGGGTCGGCACCCAGGATGGCCTCAACCGCTACGACGGCTATGAGTTCCAGGTGTTCGAGCCGGTGCCGGACGATCCTCAGTCGCTGTCGGACGGCTTCGTGAGCGCGCTGCTCGCCAATCCGGACGGCAGCCTCTGGGTCGGCACCGAGTCCGGCGGCCTCAACCGCTTCGATCCCGATACGGAACGCTTCAGTGCCTGGCGGCACGAGCCGGGGAATCCGAAAAGCCTGTCCGCGAACCGGGTATTGAGCCTCTTGCGCGACCGCTCCGGAGCGCTCTGGGTCGGCACCGAGGCCGGCCTGGACCGCTTCGATCCGGCAAGCGGAAACTTCACGCTGCTGCAGGGCGCAACGGGGGCTGTTTACAGCCTGTACGAGGACGCGGCGGGACGCCTGTGGGCGGGGACGTCGCGGGGTTTGTTCCAGGTCGAACCCGGGGCTGCGCGGCTGCGACTCGCGGCTGCGACCGAGGCCCCGGTGCGGGCGATAGACGCCGTGTCTACGGGAGGATTGTGGCTGGGCACCGAAAACGGGCTGCGGCAATTCGATACCGACGAGCGCTCGCTCAGCGTCCCGCCCGACCTGCCGCGGGGCGCTCTCTACGTGCAGGCCCTGCTCCACGATCGCAACGGCGGCCTGTGGGTGGGCACTCGCGAAGGACTCCTGTACCGCCGGGCCGGCGGTGAATGGGCAATCTTCCGCAACGCCGCGAGCGATCCCTGGAGCCTGCCCCGGGACGTGATCTGGACGCTGCTGGAAGATACCCGCGGCGTCATCTGGATCGGCACCTACGGCGGCGGGCTCGCCAGCTATGCGCCCTGGAAGAACGTATTCCGGCGTTACGTGCACGATCCGGATGCTCCGGCGAGCCTCGGGCAGGACATCATTTTGCCCGTCTACCAGGATCGGGGCGGCATGCTATGGGCCGGTACTTACAACAGCGGCCTGGACCGCCTGGATCCGGTCACCGGCCGGGCCCTGCATTACCGTCACGATCCCGACGATCCGCAAAGCCTCTCCGGAAACGAGGTGCGGGCGATCCTCGAAGACAGCCGCGGCCGCCTGTGGGTCGGGACCAATCGCGCCGGCCTCAACCTGATGGACCGGGAGCACGGCACGTTCACGCGCTGGCGTCACGATCCCGACAACCCCGCGAGCCTGGCACACGACTGGGTGCCCGCGCTGCTGGAGGCGGAGGATGGCGGACTGTGGGTCGGCACCTGGGGTGGCGGGCTCGATCACCTCGACCCCGCCACCGGCCGCTTCACCCACTATCGCCACGGCGACGAGCCGGGGAGCTTGAGTCACAATCGCGTCCTGGCGCTGCACCAAGACGCCGGGGGTACCCTGTGGGTTGGCACCACCGGCGGGGGCCTCAACCGCTTCGATCCGCGTACGGGCACGTTCGAACGCTTCCTGCACCGGCCGGGCGATCGCCACAGCCTCAGCCACAATGCCGTCGAAGACATCCACGACGCGGACGGGCAACTCTGGATCGCCACCCGCCACGGGTTCAACCGGTTCGATCCGGACAGCGGCCGCTTCCACGCGTATTACGAAAGCGACGGGCTGGCCGACAATCTCACGATGGGCGTGCAGGCCGACGCCGCGGGCCACCTCTGGATCAGCACCGGCGTCGGCCTGTCCCGCTTCGATCCCGAAACGGAAACCTTCCGCAACTACTATGCCGCCGACGGCCTCGGCAACGACGAATTCAATTCCTTCGGACATCACGCCGGACGCGACGGCCTGCTCTATTTCGCGGGCATGCACGGCATCGTGGCCTTCCGGCCGGAGGCCATAATCGTACCGGCGCACACGGCGCCGGTTGCGCTCACCGGCTTGCGGCTGTTCAACGAGCCGGTGTTGCCGCGCCCGGCTGGCGGCGATGCCCTGTTGACCAAAAGCATCACGCGCACGGAGTCCATTACGCTCACGCACCGCCAGTCGGTGATCGCTTTCGAATTCGCCGCGCTGAATCTCGCCGACGCCGGCAGGGTGCGTTATGCGTACCGCCTCGACGGCCTGGACGATACCTGGATCGAAGCCGATGCGACGCGGCGTTTCGCGACCTACACCCACCTGCCTCCGGGCAAGTTCCGCTTCCTGGTGCGCGCGCGAAATCCGGTCGGTGACTGGGGGCCGGAAACGGCGCTCGGCATCGTCGTGCAGCCGCCGCCCTGGCGCACCGGCTGGGCGTATGCATTGTACGTGGCGGCGGGCGCACTGCTGCTCCTCGCCGCGTTCCATTACTACCGGCAGCGGCTGGTCGCGGCACACCTCGCGCGCGAGCGCGACGCCGCCGAGCGCGCCACGCGCATGAAGTCCGCGTTTCTGGCGGTCATGAGCCACGAGATCCGGACACCGCTGAACGGCGTGCTGGGCATGCTGGAGCTCCTCGGCAACACTCGCCTCGCGGGCAGGCAGCGGGAGTACGTGGAGAGCATCCAGTACGCGGGCCAGGCGCTGCTGACGATCCTGAACGACATCCTCGATTATTCCCGCATCGAGGCCGAGCAGGTCAGCTTCGAACGGACGACGTTCAGCCTCCGGCGCCTGATCGACAGCCTGATCATGCTGGTTTCCGCACGTGCGGCGGACAAGGACCTCGCACTCGAATCCACGCTCGCCGATGATGTGCCCGATACGCTCGAGGGCGATCCGGCGCGCCTGCGGCAGGTGCTGCTGAACCTGCTCGGCAACGCCGTGAAATTCACTGACGCAGGCAGCGTGACCTTGCGGGTCCGCCGGCTGGACTCCGCACCCGGGCTGCGGCTGCGGTTCGAGGTAAGCGACACCGGACCGGGCGTCGAACCGGAGCGCCAGGCGCGGCTGTTCCGGGATTACGCCCAGGCGGACCCGTCCATCACGCGCCGCTACGGCGGTACCGGGCTCGGCCTCGCGATCTGCAAGCGCCTGGTGGAGGCGCAAGGCGGGGTCATCGGCCTCGACAGCCGGCCCGGCCAGGGTGCGACCTTCTGGTTCGAGCTCGCCTTCGATGCAGGAGACGTGGACGCGGCAGTTCCCGTCGGGCGCGCGCCGGCGCCCGGCGCGCCCCTGCGGGTGCTGCTGGTCGATGACGTCGAGATCAATCGCGAGGTCGCCGCCGGCCTTTTGGACCTCGACGGCCACCGGGTGGAGGAAGCGGAGGACGGGCGGCAGGCGCTGCAGCGGCTCGCGGAGGCCGAGTTCGACCTGGTGCTGATGGACGTACGCATGCCCGACATGGACGGCGTGGAAGCCGCGCGGCGCATTCGCGCGCTGCCGGAACCGCTCAAGGCCGGCATTCCCATCGTTGGCCTCACGGCGAGCGTCGCGCCGGAAGAGATCGGCCGCTGCCTCGATGCCGGAATGGACCAAGTGCTGCGCAAACCCATCACGCGAGACGCATTGCGCAAGGCCCTGGCGGGCCTGCCGCCCGCGGCGGACGCCGGCGGCGCGCACCCGGCTCCCGATGACCTGCCGCTGCTCGACCGGCAGGTGTTCGGGCAGCATGGGCGCGCGCTCGGCGCCGCCCGCATGGGCGAAATCGTCGCGCGCTTCCGCCAAAGCAGCACCGAGCTGCGTGCGAGCCTGCTCTCGGCGACTCGGGAGGATGCGGCAGTCGTCCGCGAGGCCGGTCACAAGCTTGCCGGAGCGGCGGCCGGCCTCGGGTGCCTGCGCCTCAGCGAGCGCGCCGGCACGCTGGAACGCGAGGCCTGCGAGGGCCGTGTCGAGCCCCCGTCGCTGGCGGCGCTGGACGCCTGCATGCGCGACACGCTGGCGGCACTTGACGAGGCCCTCGCCGGCGTCGCGAACGAGGCAACGCTCGCCGCCGACGTGCCTTCCCGACAAGGTTAAGGGTCGGGCTGGCCGGGCCGCCTGGGCGACTCGCCCTGCTCGACGATGCGCCGGAGCACTACCGGGTCGACGGGCTTCGTCAGGTGCTTGTCAAAGCCTGCTTCCGCGGCGCGGCGCTTGTCCTCGGCCTGGCCCCACCCGGTCAGCGCAATAATCCATGGCTGGTCGCCGTCGCAATGTTCGCGAATCGCCCGGGCCACTTCGTAGCCGTTCAGGTGCGGCAGCCCGATGTCCAAAAGGACAATGTCGGGGTCGAGCCGCGCGCTTTCGTCGATTGCCTGCAGCCCGTCATGGGCGACGTACGTCTCGTGCCCGGCGGCGCGCAAGAGCTGGCTGATGCTTTCAGCGGCGTCCACGTTATCGTCAACGACCAGGATGCGCAGCACGCCCTCGTGCGCGGGTTCTTCGGCACGTTCCGGCTCGTGCACGACATCGGCGCCAACCGAAATATCGCACACGGGCAGCGTCACGATGAACTCGCTGCCGCGATCGAGCCCCTCGCTGCATGCTTCTATGTGCCCGCCGTGCAGCTCCACGAGATGCCGCACGAGCGAGAGCCCGACGCCGAGGCCGGCTTGAGCGCGCTCGGCCGAGTGGTCCAGCCGGGTGAATATGTCGAAAACCTGCGGCAGCGCTTCCGGAGCTATCCCGATGCCGGTGTCCCTTACCCGCACGACGACAGTGTCGCCTTCGCGAGCTGCCGCCAGCGATATGTGCCCACCCGGCGGCGTGTACTTGGCGGCATTGTTCAGCAGGTTGATGAACACCTGGGGCAGGCGCGTCGGGTCGGCGTCCACCCATACAGGTTCATTCGGAAACGCGATCGACAGCGTGTGCTGCGAAGCTTCGATAGTCGGGCGGCTCGCTTCCACCGCGTCTTCGATTACCTGCTTGAGCTCTCTTTCCTTCGTTTGCAGGAGCAGCCGGCCCAGCGTGACCCGGGAGACGTCGAGCAGGTCATCGACCAGGCGCGCCAGGTTGCGCGCCTGGCGATCGATCATGTCGCGCGCGTTCTCGTGCATGGCCTCGGGTGCGTCCTTGAGGCAGAGGATCTGCACCGCATTGCGAATGGGCGCCAGCGGATTTCGCAGCTCGTGCGCGAGCGTGGCAAGGAACTCGTCCTTGCGCCGATCGGCCTCGCGCAGCGCTTCCTCGGCGGCTTTTTCCTCCGTGATGTCCATGAGGGAGCCGACATACCCACCGAGGTCGCCACGTCGTCCGGGACAGGGCCGCGCGCGATGGATCATCCAGCGCCAGCTACCGTCCCGGTGCCGCATCCGGTACAGCGCGGTGAAGGTTTCGCGACGCCTGGCCGCGCTGGCAAGCGTATGCCTGACGCGCTCGCGATCCTCCGGGTGAATCGACCGGATCCATCCTTCACCCAAAAGCGTGTCGCTGAGGCAGCCTGTGACGGAGAACCACTCCTGGTTCACGAATGTGCAGGCGCCGTTGGCGTCTTGCTCCCAGAGCAGCGCCGGGACAGTGTCAACGAGCTGCCGGCGTTTGCGTGCCGCTACCCCGCAGGCGACGATCGCGCCGGCGGAAATCCCGTACAGGCAGAGCCCGGCGAGCCCGGCGGCGGTCGCCGGCAGCACGGTGCCGACCAAGAGGGCCTGGCCGATTAGGTAACCGGCGAACGCGACGAGGACAGCGGGGCCAGTGCCGCCGTACCAGGCCGCCAGGGCTATCGCGCCGAACGTCAAGGCGTGCGGATACTGGCTGCCGAGGAATGCGCGGAGCATGAAGCGCAAGCCAATGGCCACCGCCAGCGCCGCGATTGCTACGCCATAGCGGCGTATCCGCCGTTGCCGGTCCACGCTCCGCATGCGGTCCCTTGGTGAGCTGCTGTCCGCTTGAAGTGTTAACGGAATGTCGCCGAAAGGCGACAAAACGTCAAATCGGCCCCCGAACGCCTCCACTATATGTTAGGCAGGGTTCAAGACCTCCGTACCGCAAAGATAACAGAGCATGATTCGATTACAGTTCTCGATGGACAGCCCGAAGCGGGTCGTTGCCGGCCCGGCAGCCGAGTTTCGGTTCGATGCTCATGGGGTCACGGCCAACCCGGGGGCGCGCACGGTCGCGCAGTTCTCCGGCCGAATGTGGCAAGTCGGCAATCGGCACTTCACACGCTGCGAATGCCTCGAGCCGGCGCGAGTGCAATTCGAAGACACCGCGGGAGGACGAACCGATCCCCTGGGGCCGTTCAGTTCGCTGACCCTGTACGGCGGCTCCCTCTACGCCGGGAAGACGTTGCTCGCGCGCTTCGACGCGCGCCGGCAGACGTGGCACGCCGTGCAGCCGAAGGCGGACTACGCCGCGATCGTCGTGCAGCCTTAAGCCGGCAGCGATCCCTGCCCGCGCGCGCCTTGCCGTATCCGTCGCACCAGGGCGCCGATATCGACGTCGCCATCCGTGCTCACCGTAACGGCCGATGCACGCTGGTCACCCGTCAGCGGCTCGTTGCGCCCGAGCTGATAGCGCAGGACCTCGAGGTCGGCCTCGGACGCATCCGTGCCCGCCTTCGAACGCCGGCGCAGGCGTTCCTCCAGCGTTGCGCGCGGCGCCGTTGCCTGCACGATCACGGCATCCGCGCCGCAATCGGCGGCGAGGCCGAGCGCCCGCTCGCGGGCTCCGGCTTGCAGGAAAGCCGCATCCAGGATCGCGTCCAGGCCGGCGTCGAGCACGGTGCGAGCGTGCTCGAACAACCGCGCATAGACCGCCTCGCTGGCCCGCTGCCGGTAGATGCCGCCGCCGACGGCGGATTGGCTGCGGCCGGTCTCGTCCAGACCGAACAGGCGCTTGCGCTCCAAGTCCGACCTGACGCGTAATGCCGGCATTGCCGTCACCAGGCGTTCCGAGAGCCAGGTCTTACCCGATCCGGACAGCCCGGTCATGACGACGAGCCGCGGCTTTCGGGGCGCCGTCCAGCGGAGCGCGAAGCCGCAGTAGTGTTCGAGCGTTGCGGTATCGCTCTCCCTATTCTTGTCGGACCGGCGTTCGCGCCGCCGGACCGCCGCAACCTTCGCGCGTACGAGGCTGCGGTAAACGACGTAAAGCGGCAGGACGCTGACGCCGTCATAGTCGCCGGAGATTTCCAGGTAGCGGTTCAGGAACCCGTAGCCCAGGTCGGCCCTGTCGCGGGCGCAAAGGTCCATGAACAGGAATCCGTAATCCGCCACCACGTCGATCCGGCGCAGTTCCTCGCTGAACTCGATGCAGTCGAAAGCCCTGATAGCGCCCGCGAGGCGAACGATATTCCCCAGGTGCAGGTCACCGTGGCACTCGCGGTAAAAGCCGTGGTCGCATCTACTGCGCAACGTGCTTGCGAGCGCTGCCAGCGACTCGTCGGTCCAGCGGCGCAACGCGGCGACCTGCTCGTCCGCGATTTCCCCGGCGAGGTCCTGGAAGTTCTCCTGCATCAACCGTTCGGTTGCCCGCAAGAGCTGCTCGTCCGGCCCGACCGGCTTCGCATCGCGGTGACGCGCGGCAATTTCGGCTGCGAGATCCAGCATGTCGTCCTGCAGCAGCAGACCCTGGTCCAGCTGCCGATCGAGGCGGCATGACTGGTCGAACTGGTGCATGCACACGGCATATTCGATGGCGGGACCGTCGCCGCCAACCCGCGGTTGGCCGTCCGCCATCGTGATCGCGACGACGCGCAGGTAAAGCTCCGGTGCCCAGAAGCGGTTGAGCCGCAGCTCTTCCTCGCAAAAGAACCGGCGCTGCTCGAGGTCGCGAAAATCGAGGAAGCCGAGCGCCACCGGTTTCTTGATCTTGTAGGCGAAGTCGCCGGTCAGCAGCACCCAGGAGATATGCGTCTCGATGACCTCCAGGTGAGCAACCGGGTGCGGGTACGCCGCGGCCCGCTGCAACCCGCCTATCAGCTCCGCGTCCGCCGGCGCCCCTTGCGGGCGCGTCATATGCCGGACTGTGCGGCCGGTGTTCACTTGTCAGCCTGCTTCGCCGCCGCGCATTGTCTTCAAGGCGCCGGCCCAGCGCCACAGCTCGTCGAGCATGACCCGCGCCGAGTCGTCTATCAGCTCGTTGGAGATGAAGCTGCCGGCCGCATCCAGCTGTCGGGCGACCATGGGTACCGCCACGCCTTCGACCATCGGCATCATCTTCAGCGTCGTCACGAGCTGCTTTTCAAGTTGCGCCGCGCGCAAACCGCCGGATACGCCGCCGTAGCTGACGAACCCGCAAGCCTTGTAGTTCCACTCCCTGTAAAGGTAGTTGAGGGAATTGCCGAACCCGGGCGGCGGGCAATAGTTGTATTCGGGTGTGACGAAAACGTAGGCGTCGGCAGCGGCGACGCTGCGGCTCCACTGTCGGGTGTGCTCGTGCTCGTATTGGCCGAGGCGCGGATGATGCGGCTCGTTGTAGAGCGGGAGCCGGAAGTCGCAGAGGTCGATCAGCGCGGCATCGAAGCGTCCGTGCCGGACCGCAAACTCGTGGAACCACTCGGCCACTTTCGGGCCCACCCGACCGGGGCGGGTGCTCAGGATGATAGTTTGCAATTTGAGTGTCATCGATGTTCCTGTCTGTTATTGCCGACATGTCGCACTCGGCGCCTTGACGGCGCCGTACCCGCCCGTCATCATGCCGGGCGGTGCAGGGGGGCGTTCCGCGAACGCTTGCGGCGAAGGCAGGATAACACTGCCGTGCTCACTCACCTTTTCTCTTCCCGGCCCGCTTGGGCGCAGGGCGGGACGAGAAGCATCAGTCACTGGTACACAGTGCGCGCGAACCGGCGTGCATCGTCGCCTGTCACCCCGGTTCTCGTCCCTACAGCCGATAAGGCCGCGAGCGCGAACGGCGCCCCTACAGCCAGGAGTTAACCATGGTGCGGGTCCTCTCGTCCTTACTCATCCTCTTGCTGATCTGCGGCTGCCGTGACACCCAGGTGGGCGCCGCGGACCTGCAGCCCCAGGAGCCCCCGGTTGCCGGCGGTCCACCGCCGCCGCCGCAGCCGGGCGGGCCACCGGTCGAGCCACCCCCTCCTCCCGATACGCCCCTGCCGGAGGAAGACCCGCCCGCCGTCACCGCGACCGACATCGACCCGCGCCAGGTTAAAGAGGCAATCACGCGCGCGGCGGAATGGCAGCTGGTGAATCCCGTGGAGCACGATCCGCGCAAATGGATGATGGGTGCGCTCTACAGCGGCCTCGTCAGCGCGAGCGAAGTCACGGCGGAGCCGCGCTTCCTGGCGGCCGTGCTGCGCGCGGGTGAACGCATCGACTTCATACTTGGCTCGCGTACCTATCACGCGGACGGGCACTCGCCGGGCCACGCCTGGCTCAGCATTCACCTGATGGACCCGGAGAGGCCGGTTCGGGCGCGCTGTCCACGATCCTCGATGCGGACGGCGCCGTGAATCTCGTGCAGCCCATCGGGGGCGAGC
>CAZSKQ010000037.1:2050-4534 GCA_964607425.1 uncultured Woeseiaceae bacterium | reverse complement strand
ACGATCCTCGATGCGGACGGCGCCGTGAATCTCGTGCAGCCCATCGGGGGCGAGCCGGCGCTCTTCGATCCGGCGTCCCGGGAAACCTACGGTACCGGTGGTTTCCTGCTCGCCGGCGCGGAAATCCTGCGCGCGATGGGCGCCGCGGAGAACGTCGATCCTGCTGCCTTGTTGCGGGAGGCGGACAAGCTGATGATGGATTCGCCAGACCTGTCATCCGGATGCCGATGGACCTGCGCCTGGTAGTTGAGTTGGGGGTGCATAGCCGCGGCAGGCGGTTCGCGAACCGAACTATGCGGAATGGCGCAGGACTTCACCACCGAGTTCTTCCACCCGAGCACCGAACGCGTCCACGGACTGCGGCTCGAGTTCGACGACGAGCGCGCTTTTTCCGCGATCGAACCGCGCATGGACCTTGCGCAGGAATGCCTCCGCGCGCGCGGTGCCGGATACGTCGCGGGTAAATCCGAGGAACCCGCCCGAAGCGAAGCCGATCCCGGCGCCGATCGGTCCCGCGAGAAACCCGATCAACGCACCGAGCACCGCACCCGCCGGCGCCTTCCAGGGGACGCGCTTCGTCCATTTCCGCTCCACGACCGAGCCGTCCGGTTCCTTCACGAGCAGGGCGGCCGAACGGACCGCGATACCGTTTGCGGGATCGGGCCGCGACAGGGCATCCGCGGCCTGCCGGCCTTTTGCCTCGTCGGGGAATATAGCTACTGCGAACTCAGTCATGGGTAGTTCCCGGGGATCTGCGTTGTCAAAGACGGCGTTCCTGGACGTTGTTGCAAAACCCGTACCAACAGCTTGCCATCGATCGGATAGCCAGCGTTTCCGTGAGCGGTTGCCGCCCTCGCCGCTTGCTGGCCGGACCGGAGAGCCTGGTCTATTCTCGAAGCAGTTATCGAAGAACCGGCATGACGAGCGCCGGGAGGAAGAAATGATGGGCATCATTTGCCGGATGCTGTTCGCCGCGGCGCTTTGTACAGCCGCCCTGGCACAGGAGGCGCCGCCGGAGCACGCGTTTGTCCCGGGCGGCAAGACCTGCGAGGAAGTTACCTGGGCGCGGCGTACGCTGACGCTGTTTCCCAATATCGCGAGCGCCTGCCGCGAAATCGTCGCGCGGGAGGGTCAGTACTATGCCCACCTCCAGGGCGAGGTGGTGCGGGTTGCGGGCGACGAGGTCACCTTGCGGCTGGCCGGCGGCGACCTGATGACGATGGCACCGCCGCGTACCGTTTCCGTGTACGTGAACGGCCAGAAGACCTCCCCGCGCGACCTTCGGCCAGGCGATCGTTTCGATTTCTACGTGCCCCAGGACAGTCTCGCCGTCACGTTCTACGTGGAGAATCCGGGCGTCGCGCCGGTCGAGGCGCCGATCATCTACGAGACGCCGGACGACTAGGGCGCCCGCGCTTCGCTGGCACAATTTCTGCACTCCAGCTGCCCTTGAACGGGCCGTACGGATTCGGCCCACGACGCCCGGAGTGCCGATATGTTCCATCTCCGCGGGTTGCGGGCGGTGGCCGACTGGCGATCCATTGCCGCGGCGCCGCACCTGTCGCCCGGCGAGCTCGAAGCCCTGCAGTGGCAGCGGCTCGGCAAGCTGGTGCGGCATGCGTACTCACGCAGTCCCCACTACCGGCGCCTGTTCAGGAGCGCAGGCATACGCCCGCGCGACATCCGGAGCCGGGAGGATTTCGCCTGCCTGCCGGTGACGACGCGGGCGGACCTGCGCGAGCCCGATGCACTCATCGCCGACGGCTTCAATTCAGCGCGGCTGAAACGCTCGACGACGTCGGGATCGAGCGGCGAGCCTACAACGACGTACTTCGACGCGCGCGCCTGGTTCCTGTCGAAGTACCTGCTCAAGCTGCGCGCGCGGCGCGCCTGCGGCGTGCGCGCTTCCGATCGCCTGGCGCTGTTCCAGGAAGGCGTCGGCGAGCAGCACCCGCGCCCCTTCGCCCGCATGCACGCGTTCACCATCCACCGGCCGGTGCAAACGATCGTCGACGACGTCGTGCGTTTCGCCCCGACGGTACTCTATGGGTTTCCGGGTTACCTCCTGCGTCTCGGTGCAGCCGCCGACGGCCGCCTCCGTCCCCGCCGCGTATTCACGTCGAGCGAGCTGCTGGACGCGCAGGGCCGGCAGCGTCTCGAAGCGCTGTACGGCGCGCCGGTCCTCGACGTCTACGGCAGCACCGAGGTAAAGGAGATCGCGTGGCAGTGTCCGCTGGCAGGCGCTTACCACCTGAATGCCGACTGGCTGGTCCTGGAAACGATTCCGGAACGGGAAGGCATCGGGCGCATCGTCGTGACGCCGTTGTTCAACTATGCCATGCCGCTCCTGCGCTACGAGCTGGGGGATACGGGCGAGCTGGTTCAGGGGCGCTGCAAATGCGGCCTCGGCCGGCCGCTTGCACGCCCGGTGCACGGGCGCGACGTCGACTACTTCCGGCTGCCCGGCGGCGAGGAGATCACCCC
>CAZSKQ010000037.1:0-1950 GCA_964607425.1 uncultured Woeseiaceae bacterium | reverse complement strand
GCGTAGCGCAGCAAGGCGTTGATACCCGCGCTGTACGGCAGCGTCGGCTGGTACACGACGTAAGGACGGGCGAGCAACCCGTGTGTCTCCAGCAACAGGTAGTCGTACAGCGCGCAGCGCTCATTGTGTGCGAGGTCGACCGCTATGCGCGTCCCCTTGCTGCGCGAGCCACCGCTCTCCACCGCGTAATGCGCGGCGCCCAGCGGATTGTCGAAGTCATGCGAGCTGACGTGAAAACGCAGACTGCCGCGCACAACGGGGACGCGGCCCTTGAACTCGTTCAAGGTGACGTACACACCCTCGCGATGCAGGATTTCGAGCGCGCACTCCAGGCCATGCCGGTCGATCTCCTGCGCCAGGTCGCCCATGCCGATGCCGGCATGGCCGAGGAGACGGGCATACGGGCTTTGCGGGAACGGCAGGATGCCGCGCTCCACGATGCGCAGCAGGCGCTCGCCCCGGCAGGCAAGGTCGCGGCGGACGGTCGCGCGCACCTCGTTGCCGTCCGGCGGCTTCCGGGAGAGCCAGGCGGGAAGCGCGTGCGCGAAGCGGCCGAACAGCGTGACCTGCTCGAGCAGCCCCAGCCGTGACAGCTCATGCCGCCGCGCCATCGTCACGGTATCGGCTCAGAACTCGATGCGCAGCGTCTGCACGCCAGGTCGCGCCGCTACTTCGACCACGCGCGGTTCCTGCCGCGCGGTCTGCACGCTGATCTTCCCGTTGCGCTCCAGGTAGGCGCGCCGGACCTTCGCGGGATCGGTATGCCCGGTCTGCAGCCGCAATGCCTCCGCCAGGTCGGCTTGCGTGAGTCCGGTCTTCCGCATGCCTTTGGCCTGCACTTCGCCGTCCTCGATCAGGAGCACCCGGCGGCCCTTCACAAGATCGCCGAACCAGCTCGTATGGAAGGCAAGCGTCGCGAACAACCAGTGCAGCCCGAGCAGCACCGCGCCGGCGGCCACCGTCGGCACGAGCGGTGCCGAACCATTGATGGCGCGGCTCATGATGGAACCGAGCATGATCGCGACGATCACGTCGAAGGCGCTGGCCTTGCTCAGGAAGCGTTGGCTGGCCAGCCGCACGACGATCAAGGCCGAGAGGTAAATGACGACGGTGCGGAACGCCATCTGGATCGAATTCACGTCGCCGATGTCGCTGCCCAATCCCAGCAGGCTCTGCGCCTGCGTCCATGCCTGGTCGAACATGCCGCCTCTCCTGTCCTGAACCGGGGGGTGGTCGCCGCCGACGGCGATTGCCGATGACCGCGGCCGCTTTACCCGCTATTGCGCGGACATGATCGTGATGTTCGAGACGAGCGCGTCGCCCTCGGATGGCGTGAACTCGAGGAGCAGGGAGCCCCCGCTCACGTCGACGCTGAAGGTTCCGGTAAAGGCAACCAGCTCGCCCCCGGCCGCCGCGACAATGTCCAGGGCTTCAATTGCCGGCTGCCCCTCGGCGCTGACGGTGAAGACGCGCTGCCCGGGCTCCACCGACTCGTCGGGCTCGACAAACTCCAGGGTGACGTCGTAGCGGCCGTCCGGGATCGGAATCTCGTAACTGAAGGTGCCCGCGCGGTAGAACTTGTACAGCATCGGGTCGTCGGTGTTCTCGATCTCCGGAACGCCGCCGTCCACGTCGCCTTCGTCCACCGACAGGCCCTCTCCACCTTCGAAGAAGTCGTCGGAGCCGTAGCGCACGCCGCTGGCAGATAAGTAACCCGTCTGCAGCCGGCCGGCCGAGATGCCCATGGTGTCGACGGCGGCCTCCAACAGCGTCCATTCGACGGTGTCGGTAATGGCCTCGCCGCCGTGCATGCCGGACGCGGTGACGGTGTTGGCGCCGGCAACCAGGGGCACGTCCTCGAAGACACACGTCCTGAGCCCGCACTCGTCGCTTGCCAGCGCCGCTACCGGTGTGCCGTTGACCGACAGCTCAACCGAATCGGCGTTGCTG
>CAZSKQ010000036.1:9143-28861 GCA_964607425.1 uncultured Woeseiaceae bacterium | reverse complement strand
TGTAAAGCAGGATGGCCAGGATCGCGATGATCAGGGCGATGGTTGTTATTCCGGCAGGCATGGGTGCTCCTTATGAAAATTAATCGATCGTCATGTCTGGTACTGGACTTCCGAGCGGTCGCGGTGGCCGGCGGGGGCCACGTGCAGCGTCAGTCCTTCCAGCCGCCGGACGACGACTTCCTCGTCCTTCTGCACCGGCGCTTCGCTGATGGCGCGCCACGCTTCGCCTTCGAGCCAGACCCGCCCTTCGACCTCGAAATCCTCCATTGCCGTGCCGATGCCGCCGACGATCGAACCCTTGCCGGTCACGGCCCCCCGGCGGTGCAGCTTCAGGACGTAAGTGACGACCAGCAGCAGCGCCGCGCCGGTGAGCACGGCGAAGCCGACCACGAAAGTGACCGAAATGCCGAAACCCGGGACTCCGCTGTCGAACATCATGATGGCTCCGAAACTGAAGGCGGCGATGCCGCCGAGGCCAAGTATGCCGAAACTGGGGACGAACGCCTCCGCGACGATAAGGGCGAAGCCGAGCAGGATCAGCGCCAGCCCGGCGTAATTGACGGGAATGATCTGCAGCGCATAGGCCCCGAGGAGCAGGCAAATCACCCCCACGACGCCTGGCACCATGGCACCCGGATGGAAGAATTCCAGGATCAGCGCGGTGAACCCGAGACCCCATAACAGGATCGCGATTTCCGGCGTGGAGATCGTGGTAAGGAACTTCGTGCGCCAGCTCGGCTCGACTTCCTCGACGGTCACGGATCCGGTGGCGAGAGCGATCTTCTCGTTATCGACGGTGACCTCGCGGCCGTCGATTTTCGCCAGCAACTCCTCGCGACTGGCGGCAATGACGTCGATCACGTTCTCCTGCAGGGCGGCTTCGGCCGTCAGTGTCGCCGCGTCCCGCACGGCCTTTTCGGCCCAGTCGGCATTGCGGCCGTGCGCGTCGGCGAGCGCGCGGATGTAGGCGACGGCATCGTTCAGGATCTTGCGTTCCATGGCCGAGTCCGGCTGCGGCTCCGCCTGGTGCTGCTCCTCGTCGGCATCATCCGCGGGTTTATCGCCTTCGGTACCCGGGGGCTCGTCCTTCGGAGTGTTCTCCGGCGGGGACTCGAAAGGGCTTGGCGATTCGGGCGGATCGCCGCCCAGGTTGACCGGTGTCGCGGCGCCGAGGTGGGTGGTCGGCGCCATCGCGGCGACATGGCTGGCCAGCAGGATATAGGTCCCGGCGCTGTCCGCGCGCGCTCCGCCCGGTGCGACGTAGGTTGCGACCGGCACGGACGAACCGAGGATCGCCTTCACGATATCGCGCATGGGGTTCACCAGGCCCCCGGGCGTGTCCATGCGGATAATCACGAGGCTCGCGTTCCGTTCCTGCGCCTCCTGGATGCCGTTGATGATGTATTCTGCGTTGCCGACGCCGAGGGGACCGTCGAGCTCGAGCTGCAATACGAGGCCCTGGGCATTGACGGGACCGGCGGCGAGCGCGCAGAAGGCCGCGAGCGCAGCCCCGGTGCGCCAGAGGATTCCGAGCCGGCCTCGCGAGCGGGATGTGGTCATTCGGACATCATAGCAGGGCGAGGGCGCCCGAGGCCGTCAAAGTGGCCGGCCTCGCCGCGTTGGCCGATAATCGCGGAAGTTTCACGCAGGCAGGGAGCGCATGTTCATTCGGTTTCTCACTACCGGCGGCACAATCGACAAGATCTACTTTGACGCGAAGAGCCGTTTCGAGGTCGGCGACTCGCAGCTGCGGCATATTCTCGAGGAGGGACGGGCCGGCTTCGATTTCGACGTGGTCCCGCTGTTCCGGAAGGACAGCCTGGACCTGACCGACGACGACCGGGCCGAGCTGCGGCGCTACATCGAGACCGACAGCTCGCACCGCTATATCGTCACGCACGGCACCGACACGATGGTGGAGACGGCCGCCGCGCTGGAGGGCATTCCCGGACGGACTATCGTGCTGACGGGGGCCTTGAGCCCCGCGCGGTTCAGGTCGACCGACGCGGTGTTCAACGTGGGCATGGCGGTGGCGGCGGTGCAGACTGTCGCCCCGGGCGTCTATATCGCCATGAATGGCGAGGTGTTCCGCTCGGGCAGCGTGCGCAAAAACCGCGCGGCCAACCGCTTCGAGAAAGTGCCGGACCGCTCCGCGCAGGCCGCCGGGGCGGCGCGACGGCACCGTGCCCGAACGCCTACAGGTCGAAATTGATGCCCTGGGCCAGCGGCAGCTCCGTGCTCCAGTTGATCGTGTTGGTCTGGCGGCGCATATAAGCCTTCCACGCGTCCGAGCCCGATTCGCGGCCGCCGCCGGTTTCCTTCTCGCCGCCGAATGCACCGCCGATCTCCGCGCCCGAGGTGCCGATGTTGACGTTGGCGATACCGCAGTCCGAGCCCAGGTGCGAGAGGAAGTATTCGGCGTGCCGGATGTTGTCCGTGAATATCGCGGAGGACAGCCCCTGCACGACGCCGTTCTGCATCGCCACGGCTTCTTCCAGCTCGCGGTAGGTAACCAGGTAAAGGATGGGCCCGAAGGTTTCCGTCTGCACGATTTCCCACTCATTCTTCGCCACCGCAATGGCCGGTTCGACGAAGTTGCCGGGGCGGTCGAGCCGCTTCCCGCCGCACAGCACCTCACCGCCGGCCTGCCGCAGGGCGGCCAGGGCCTGCTCGAACCGCGCCACGGAGGCTTCCTCGATCAGCGGGCCCATCAGGGTCGACGGGTCCAGCGGATCCCCGATCCGCACCTGCCCGTAGGCGCCGAGAAGCTTGTTCTTCAACTCATCGAAACGGGATTCGTGCACGATCACCCGGCGCGTGGAGGTGCAGCGTTGGCCGGCCGTGCCGACCGCGCCGAACACGATGGCCGGCACTGCAATGTCCAGGTTCGCGAATTCGTCGACGATGATGGCGTTGTTGCCGCCGAGCTCCAGCAGGCTTTTGCCCATGCGCGCCGCGACGCGCTCGCCGACCTGGCGCCCCACCGCGGAGGAGCCGGTGAAGGAGAGAAGATCGACGCGCCGATCGTCGACAAAGCGTTGGGCAAGGGTGTTGTCGCCGTCGTTGATCAGGTGAAAAATCGTGGGCAGTCCGGCGTCCGCGAGCACCTCGTTGCAGATTTTCTGCACGGCGACGCCGCAGAGTGCCACCTTCGGCGAAGGCTTCCAGACGTTGACATTGCCGCAGATTGCCGCGATGCAGGCGTTCCACGACCACACCGCCACCGGGAAATTGAACGCGGAAATAATGCCGACGATACCCAGCGGATGCCACTGCTCGTACATCCGGTGCTTCGGACGCTCCGAGTGCATCGTCCTGCCGTACAGCATCCGCGATTGACCGACCGCGAAATCGCAGATGTCGATCATCTCCTGGACCTCGCCGTCGCCTTCGGCCTTGATCTTGCCGTTTTCGAGGCTGACCAGGCTGCCGAGCGCGTCCTTGTTATCACGCAGGGCGTTCCCGAGGCGCCGGATGACATCGCCGCGCACCGGGGCCGGTACCTTGCGCCATTCGAGGAACGCTTCGCGCGCTGCCTGGATCACCCGATCGTACTCGTCGTCCGTGGTCGCGCGCACGGAGCCGATCACCTCGTTCGTCGTCGGGTTGAGCGATTCGATGAGCGGCGCCGACTCCGTCTGCATGGACTGCGAGCCGGACCAGGTGCCCGGATTCGTGGGCTCAAGACCCAGTTTCGTGAGTATGTCGTTCATACCGAAGTCCTCGTGTACGCTTGCGCTGGCGCCGGGTTGCGGGCGCGCATTGTGCCAATCCGCCGCGGCGCTTTCCAGCCGTGTCCCAGTCCGTGACCGTGTGGCGGGCTCGCCACCTTTGCTGCCGCGACTTCCGCATGGCATAGTCCGCCGGTGACTCGACCCGGCACTACAATCGATTGGCATCCCGCGAGCTGGCAGGCCCTGTCCGCGGCCCAGCAGCCGTCCTACCCGGACGCGGCGGCGCTCGAGCGCGCCGTCGCCGAACTGGCGAAGCTGCCGCCTATCGTCACCTCCTGGGAAATCGACGCGCTGAAAGAGCGCATCGCGAAAGCGCAGCGCGGCGAGGCGTTCGTCCTCCAGGGCGGCGACTGCGCGGAGACGTTCGAGGATTGTACGTCGCCGAGCATCGTGGCGAAGCTCAAGATCCTGCTGCAGATGAGCCTCGTGATGCTCTACGGGCTGAAAAAGCCGGTGATCCGCATCGGCCGCATGGCCGGCCAGTACGCGAAGCCGCGCTCCGCCGATACCGAAACCCGCGAGGGCACCTCGCTGCCGAGTTTCCGCGGCGATCTCGTCAACCACAACGGGTTCACCGCGGCCGAGCGCACGCCCGATCCCCAGCTGATCCTGCGCGCATACGAGCGTGCGGCGCTGACCCTGAACTTCGTGCGTTCGCTGATCGACGGCGGCTTCGCCGACCTCCACCATCCGGAAAACTGGGATGTCGAGTGGGTGAGGCACTCGAAAATGGCGGCGGAGTATCGTGACATCGTGCGCTCGCTCTCGAACTCGCTGGATTTCCTGGAAGTGATCTCGGGGCTGCCGGTTCAGAAGACGCGCCGCGCTGATTTCTACTCGTCGCACGAAGGCCTGCACCTGCACTACGAGCAGGCGCAGACCCGTTTCCTCGAGCGCCGCGAGCGCTGGTACAACCTGACGACGCACTTCCCCTGGATCGGAATGCGCACCGCGGCCGTGGACGGTGCGCACGTCGAGTACTTCAGGGGCATCGCGAACCCCATCGGCATCAAGCTCGGGCCGGGAATGACGGCCGAGTGGCTGCAGCGGCTGATTGCGATCCTGAACCCCAACAACGAGCCGGGGCGGCTGACACTCATCCACCGGTTCGGCGCCAACGCCATCGAGGAGAACCTGCCGGGGCTCATTCGCGCGGTCCGGGAAACGGGTTCGCCCGTGCTCTGGGTCTGCGACCCGATGCACGGCAATACCGAAAGCACGGCCGGCGGCATCAAGACCCGGCGTTTCGACAAGATCGTCGCGGAGCTCGAAGCGGCTTTTCGGGTACACCAGGCCCAGGGCAGCTATCTCGGCGGCGTGCACCTCGAGCTGACCGGCGAGAACGTCACCGAGTGCACCGGCGGTGCGCGCGGGCTGACCGACGCCGACCTTGCCCGGGCCTACAAATCCACCGTCGATCCCCGCCTGAACTACGAGCAGGCCATGGAAATTGCCCTGCGCATCGCGGGGCTGCACCACGCCAACGGCAACTAGCCGAAAAGTCGATTAAAATCCCTGTAGTCCGCTATCGATACGCGGGCCGGCGACGCCTTGGGTGCCGCGGCTCGCGAGACGGGTACCCCACAATCGTTGTTTGAACGCCTTCCGGCCGCGTGTAATGGCGGGCTCCAGTGCGGCCGGTTAAAATGATGTTCTGGATGAAGTAGGCTACGTAACTTTTTGTACTAATAGGCGATCCGTATGACAGAACGAATCACCAACGCGGCCGGCGTGTCGATCACGGGCGTTATGAGTCCAGGCTTCGAGGAAATCCTCACGGAGCCGGCGCTCGCCTTCGTCGCCGCACTCACCTGGAAGTTCGGATCGCGGGTCGACGAGTTGCTGGAGCGGCGCAAGGAGCGGCAGCAGCAGATCGACAGCGGCTATATGCCGGATTTCCTGCCGGAGACGCGCGAAATCCGCGAAGCGGAGTGGACCGTCACCACGGTACCGGATGACCTTGCCGATCGCCGGGTGGAGATCACCGGCCCGACCGACCGCAAGATGATCATCAACGCGCTGAATTCCGGCGCCAGGGTGTTCATGGCGGACTGCGAGGATTCACTGTCGCCGACCTGGCACAACATCGTGCAGGGGCAGGTCAACCTGCGCGATGCCGTGCGGCGGACCATCGAGCTGGACGCTAACGGGAAACACTACGCGCTGAACGACAACATCGCGACGCTGATCGTGCGGCCGCGCGGCTGGCACCTGAAGGAAAAGCACATCCTGGTCGACGGTGCGCAGGTACCTGCCGCGTTCGTCGATTTCGGCCTCTACCTCTACCACAACGCCGCTGAGCTGAAGAAGCGCGGCTCCGGGCCTTATTTCTACCTGCCGAAGCTTGAATCGCACCTGGAGGCGCGGCTATGGAGCGACATCTTCAAATACGCGGAAGACCAGGGCGTCGTCGGGCGCGGTGAGATCAAGGTCACCGTGCTGATCGAAACGATCCTCGCGGCGTTCGAGATCGACGAGATCCTCTACGAGCTGAAGGACCACATCGTGGGCCAGAACTGCGGCCGCTGGGACTACATCTTCAGCTTCATCAAGAAGTTCAACCGCTACGCGGAGTGCGTGCTGCCCGATCGCAGCGAAGTGACGATGGCCACCCACTTCCTCCATTCCTATTCAAAGCTCGTGATCAAGACCTGCCACCGGCGGCGCGCCTACGCGATCGGCGGCATGGCGGCGCAGATCCCGATCAAGGACGACCCGGAAGCGAACGAGCAGGCGCTGGCGAAAGTCCGGGCTGACAAGGAGCGCGAGGTGGCCGACGGCCACGACGGCACCTGGGTCGCACACCCGGCGCTGGTGCCGATCGCAACCGCGATCTTCGACGCGGGCATGCCCGGGCCGCACCAGCTCGACCGCCTGCGCGAGGACGATCATATCGAGGCAGCGGACCTGCTGCAGGTGGTCAAGGGCAAGATCACGGAGGAGGGATTGCGCAACAACATCAACGTCGGCGTGCAGTACATGGCGGCGTGGCTCGGCGGCAACGGCTGCGTGCCGATCAATCACCTGATGGAGGATGCGGCAACGGCGGAAATCGCGCGCGCGCAAGTGTGGCAGTGGGTGCAGCACGAGACCGGCATCCTCGACGAGGGCAAGAACATTACCTACGGCTATTTCAAGGCCCTGCTGCGGGAGGAGATGGAGAAGATCCGCGCCGCCGTGGGTGACGAGGCGTTCGATGGCGGTCATTACCGCCGCGCCGCCCAGCTCATGGATCACATTACGAAGCAGAACGAGTTCGTCCCCTTCCTGACGACCGAAGCGTACAAGGACCTGCCGTAGGAGCGCGCATCGCGCGCGATGCGCGCTCCTACAGTACAATGCGGCGGCTCCAGGATATAGCGACCTCATGCAATACGACCACATCCAGATTCCGCGAGACGGCGAGGCCATCACCCTCAATCGCAACGGCACCCTGACCGTGCCCGACCGTCCGATTATTCCCTTCGTTACCGGCGACGGCATCGGCATCGACGTCACCCCGGTGATGCAGGACGTGGTGGACGCCGCGGTCTCCCGCGCCTACGGTGACCGGCGCCGGATCGTGTGGATGGAGGTCTTCGCGGGTCAAAAATCCGCCGAGATCTACGGCAACGACGTCTACCTGCCGGACGAGACGCTGCATGCCTTCCGTACCTACGTGGTTTCGATCAAGGGTCCGCTGACGACGCCTGTTGGCGGCGGCATACGCTCGCTGAACGTCAGCATCCGCCAGGAGCTGGACCTCTACGCCTGCGTGCGCCCGATCCGGTATTTTCCCGGTGTCTCCACGCCCATGAAGGCATCCGACCTCGTCGATATGGTGGTCTTCCGCGAGAATACGGAAGATATCTACGCCGGCATTGAATACCCGGCCGGGTCCCGGGAGGTGCAGAAACTCATCCATTTCCTGCAAACGGAGCTCGGCGTGCACGAGATTCGTTTCCCCGCAAGCTCCGGGATCGGCATCAAGCCCGTGTCACGGGAGGGATCCCAGCGCCTGGTGCGCAAGGCAATCCAGTACTGCATTGACCGGGACTTCAGCTCGGTGACCCTCGTGCACAAGGGCAACATCATGAAGTTCACGGAAGGGGCGTTCTGCCAGTGGGGGTACGCGCTGGCACGCGAGGAGTTCGGCGCGAGCGAAAAGGACGGCGGCCCGTGGCTTTCGTTCCCCAACCCGGTGACCGGCAACGAGATCGTGGTGAAGGACGTCATTGCCGACAACTTCCTGCAGCAGATCCTCATGCGCCCCGAGGATTACGACGTGATCGCCACGCTGAACCTGAACGGCGACTACATCTCCGATGCGCTGGCGGCGCAGGTCGGCGGCATCGGCATCGCACCGGGCGGCAATCTTGGCGACGGTGTCGCGGTGTTCGAAGCGACGCACGGCACGGCACCCGGCTTTGCCGGCAAGGACCGCGTCAATCCGGGCTCTCTCATCCTTTCAGCGGAAATGATGCTGCGCTACCTTGGATGGAAAGAGGCGGCCGACTACATCATCAAGGGCGTCGCTAACACGATTGCCAGCAAGGAACTGACCTTCGACCTTGCGCGCTTGCGTGAGGCTATCCATCAGCCGAAACGCAAGGCGCGGCCTCACGGCAAACGGGAAGTGGAGCACGAGCTGGAAATGCTCATCCCCGGTGCAACGCTGCTCGGTACACGCGGTTTCGGAGAGGCGGTCATCCGGCACATGGACGACTGAAGCAGGCGCCCGCATACGCAATACAGTGTTCGATAAATCGATCTTTGACCTGGAGTGCCGGCGCTGTCCGCGGCTGGCCGGTTTCCTGGATAAGGTGGCCGCGAACAATCCCGGGTACTGGTGCCGGCCGGTGCCGCCCTTCGGCGACCGCGATGCGCGGCTGGTTATCGTGGGTCTCGCGCCCGGCATGCACGGCGCCAATCGCACGGGCCGCCCGTTCACCGGCGATTTCGCCGGGGTGCTGTTTTTCGAAACGCTGCATGCCTTCGGATTCGGGACCCGGCCGGAATCGATCTCGGCCGACGACGGGCTCGAGCTCATCAACTGCCGCATTACCAATTCCGTGAAATGCCTGCCGCCGGACAACAAGCCCATTGGCAGTGAAATCAATACCTGCAACGCTTTTCTTGCGAAAGAACTTGAACTTGTGCAGCCGGGCTCGGTCCTAATCGCGCTGGGTGGCATCGCGCACCGTGCTACCGTCAAGGCGCTGGGCAGGCGCCAGGCTGATTTCCCGTTCGCGCACGGGGCAGAGCACGCAATCGACGAGCGTTTCCCGCTGCTGGACACCTATCATTGCAGCCGCTACAACACGAACACGGGGCGCCTGACAGCGGAGATGTTCCGCGCCGTGTTCGCCCGCGCACGGGAATTGCTGGACAATAACCTGTAGGAGCGCGTACCACGCGCGATGCCACCCGACGCAACGGTGGCCTCGCGCGCGGTGCGCGCTCCTACAGGCACGTCACAACCATGAACGACCAGAAACGCCCCGATTTCGACCCTAAAACCTTTGTCCGCAGCCTGACGCAGCGCCCGGGCGTGTACGCGATGCTGAACGACAAGGGCAAGGTCATCTACGTCGGCAAGGCCCGCAACCTCAAGAGGCGAGTGGGGAGCTATTTCCAGCGCGCCCACGCGGACGCCAAGACGGTCGCGATGCTGAAGCACGTCGCGAACGTCGAGGTGACGGTCACCAACACCGAATCCGACGCGCTGATCCTCGAGTACAACCTCATCAAGCGCCACAAGCCGCGCTTCAACGTGGTATTGCGCGACGACAAGAGCTACCCCTACATCTACGTCACGGACCACCCGTACCCGCGCATCGAGTTCCACCGTGGCGCACGCACCGGGAAGGGCCGTTACTTCGGTCCGTATCCGAACGCGGGTGCGGTGCGCAAAACCATCAACGAGCTGCAGAAGCTGTTTCTCATTCGGGATTGCGAGGACAGCTACTTCAGCAACCGGACCCGACCCTGCCTGCAATACCAGATCAAGCGCTGCACCGCGCCCTGCGTCGGCCAGATCGATCGCGAGACGTACAAATCCGATGTCGATGCGGCAATCCTGTTCCTGGAAGGGAAGAACCGCAGCGTGATCGACAGCTTCGTGAAACGCATGGAGCGCGCCGCGGAGAACCGGGACTACGAGCTCGCGGCGCGGTACCGCGACCAGATCGCGCGCATCAGGAAGGTGGAAGCGGAACAGCTCATCTCGCGCGAGAACGCGCGCGACCTGGACGTTATCGCCGCGGCTTCGAAGGCCGGCATCTCTTGCGTAACGGTGCTTTTCATTCGCAACGGCGCGCTGCTCGGCAGCCGCAACCATTTTCCAAAAATCGCGGGTGATCCGGGCCTGGACGAAGTCCTGAACGGCTTCCTGTCGCAGTATTACCTGGGCCGCGAGGCTCCGCGGGACATCGTCGTGGATGCGGCGATCGCCGATCGGCAGCTGCTGGAAGCCGGGCTGGCCGAGCGTTCCGGGCACAAGGTGACGATCCGCAACCGGGTGCGCGGCGACCGTCTGCAATGGCTGCAGATGGCACGCACCAACGCCGAGCAGGGACTCAACTCCCGTATCGCCAGTAACGCCACCATCCGGCGGCAGTACCAGGCGCTTGCGGAGCTGCTGGGCCTCGAAACGCCGCCACAGCGACTCGAGTGCTTCGATGTCAGTCACACGGCGGGTGAGGCAACGGTGGCCTCCTGCGTCGTTTTCAACCAGTCCGGCCCGCTGAAGAGCGATTACCGGCGTTACAATCTGAGCCCTGCCGCGGCCGGTGACGATTACGCGGCCATGGCGGAGGCGCTGCGGCGACGCTACGAGCGCGTGAGGAAAGGTGAAGTGCCGACGCCGGATGTCCTGTTCGTCGACGGCGGCAAGGGACAGGTGGCGGAGGCGATGGCGGTGCTGGACGAACTCGAGCTGGATTGGCTGCAGGTGATCGGGGTGGCGAAGGGCAGGGCGCGGAGACCCGGCCAGGAGCAGCTTTTCATCGCGGGCCAGGCCAGGCCGGTCAGCCTGGCACCGGACTCGCCGGCGCTGCACCTGATCCAGCAGATTCGCGACGAGGCGCACCGGTTCGCGATCACCGGACATCGGCAGCGGCGTTCCAAAGCGCGCAGGTCGTCGACCCTGGAGGAAATCCCGGGACTCGGTCCGAAGCGGCGGCGCGAGCTGCTGCGCCAGTTCGGCGGTTTGCAGGGCGTGCGGAATGCCGGTATCGGCGATCTCGCAAAGGTGCACGGCATCAGCCGTAACCTGGCGGAGCGGATCTACAACAACCTGCATCTCGAAGGCAAGGGCTGAGTGCCGGCGCCGTGACAGCCAATCTTGCGAATACGCTGACGTGGATCCGTATCGCGGCGATCCCGATCGTCGTCTACTGCTTTTTCAGCCCGGGCGAGCTGGCCCGCCCGATCGCGGGCGTCGTGTTCGCGCTGGCGGCGATAACGGACCTGCTGGATGGCTGGGTCGCGCGCCGGCTGGGGCAGACATCGAAATTCGGCGAATTCCTGGATCCTGTCGCGGACAAGCTGATGGTTGCCATCGTGCTGGTGCTGCTGGTGCAGAGCGATCCGCGCGTGACGGTGGCGCTGACGGCAGCGGTGATCATCGGGCGCGAGATCACCGTGTCGGGTTTGCGTGAATGGATGGCGAGCATCGGCGAGCGCAGCAATGTTGCGGTTTCGAAAGCGGGCAAGGTCAAGACGACGCTGCAGATGGTCGGGATCGGGTTGATGGTCTACGAGAATCCGACGTTCCAGGTCGACGTGTACCTGGTGGGTTTCGTGCTGCTCCTCGTGGCGGCAGCCATGACGCTGTGGTCGATGGTGGTTTACCTGCGTGCCGCCTGGCCGTCGATGTCGGGTAAAACCTGAGCAGCTCACGGCCGCTGTTTTCGGCAGGCTCAAATCTTCGCCCCGCGATCCTTTGGCGCGCGATCCTTTTGGAAAGGGTCCGGAGCGAACGCCGTGGCGTCCGCTCCGGGAGTTTTGCCTACGGGGTAGCGGCCAGCTCGAAGAAGTAATTGAAGCTCGGGTCGGGTACGAAGGTCTCGCCGCCGTCTTCCGAGATGAACGAGCTGCCGACCGTGCCGCTGTCCAGGCCGGTGAGCGGCGGGAACCCGCTGACACCGCCGCCGTCCGGTACTTCGAGCACCAGGAACAGGTCCGTATCGGGGCTCAGTGTCAGCAGCAGCTTGCTGACCAGCGTAACCGCCAGCGGCGCGTCGAAATACATCGGCGCGAAGTCATTGTCCTGCGCGAGGAAATTGCGCTCCCGGCTGAGCGGCCAGCGAAGCTGGAGGTCCGCCGTGCCATCGGGATTCACGCGTCCCGTCGTCAGCATCGCGGACTTGAACTCCACCGGCTCCGAGCTATCCACCACGGTGGTGAAGAACAGGCCCGTGTGCAGCACCGACCCCGAATCGAGCAGCGAGAGCACGTCGGCATTTGCGAAGCGGACGGCATACAGGGTGCCTTCGGTCGAGCCCGTGTAGCCGATGAAATCCGCATTGCCGAAATCGCCATCGGTGTTGCGCAATGTCATGGTGACATTGGTCGCGAAGTTGACGCTGTCGGTCTCCTGACCCTTCCGTACCTGGAGCGGAAAGGCCTGGCCCGGCCATTGCTCGAATGCGCCTTCGAAGAACGAGTTCCAGTACTCTTCCTCGAAGTCGAGATCGCCGACGAGGCCGCCGACCTGCGCCGTGAGGCTGATATTACCGGGAGCGGCAGGCAACCCGTCGAGCGATTGCAGCCCGGCGATGTAGCGCCCTTGCGGCACCGGAATCGTGTAGTTGCCGTTTACGAGGGATCCTTCGGGGTGCAGGAAGATCTGGTTCGTCGGGGGGAAGAACAGGAGCCGGACGGTGCCGCTGAACCCGCCAACCTGAACCTCGCGCTTGCCGGTCGCTTTCTGCAGCCACACGTTGGCGCCGCCAACAGGACCGCCCAAGGTACCCGAGATGACCTCGCCGGTCAGCAGGCCGAATTCCTTGTCGAAGGGCCGGTCGTGGTTGCGCCGCTGCACGGCGGCCACCCCTGTTTCGGCGCTTCCCTCGGGATAGGTGAAAGAGCTCCACGCGATATCGTCCAGCGCGAGCGAGCGGGCTTCCTCCTCGGATCGGGGATCGGAGGTGTTGATGAACGGAAACATCGTCGCTCCGCTGCCGTTCGCGGCCGAGAGCTGGTTGACGAAGCTGTGCGAGAGGCCGTGCGAGTGCCCGAGCTCATGTACGGCTACCGCCTGGATATCGGCTGCTGACGTTGCGTCCGGCATCGTGTTCCAGTTGACGCCGGCGTTGAACCCGATGTCGTTGTCGAGGATCGTGCCGGCCTGGTAGAAGCCCGCCGGGAACTCGATGTCGCCATCGCCGTCGACATCGTTGCAGGTCGCGCCGTTCGCGCCGCCGGGCTCGAAGACGTCCGCATCCCCGTCGCCGTCGATGTCGAGCCCGGGGGTCAGGTCCGTATCCTGGATCAGCGAAGTCGACGGCGAGGCCGCCAGGAAGCCGCCGACCGCCACGAAGCTGAGCTCGTTGACGAAATCAAAGCCCCCGATGGCGCCGGTGGGTATGCCGCCGCTCAGGTCTCGCACCGAGGTGATGTTCATCTCGACGAAAGACGTGCGAATCTCGTTCCAGCGTTCCATCGAGCTCTGCAGCTCGCGGCGCGTCGTGTCGACATCGACGATCGGCAACCCGATCAGCGCATTCGGCGGCGTGGCGTCGAGCGTGTAGTTGAGTGGCATGCAACGGGCGTCCCACTTGATCGGGACCACCAGGGCTTCGAAGAAGCCCGGAAATGCCTCGCTCGGACCCGTCACGGCGATGTTGTCGAGATTGCCGCCTGCATGGGCCGGCAGGGCGCCGGCGGCGCCGAGGATGGCAAGCGCGGCCGACAGGATTCTGTTGGTAGTTCTCATTGCACGATCCTCCCCTGGCTGCTTTGGCCGCTGACCAGCTCGCGGATGCGCTGCTTGAATTCGGCGAGCTCCGGCGGGTCCGCCTGCATGCCGAAGGCCCGGGTAGCCAGCGTCCGGCCCAACGGGTCGCGAACGACCGCGTACTTGCCCTGGGAATAGCCGACAATGCTGTAGGCGTCCTTGACCGCGGTGCCTTGCTCCAGGAAGAGCACCAGCTCGTCATCGGGCCTGACGACCGGCGCGCCGGGCCAGGTGACGGCGATGGGTACCGGCCGGCTCATATCGACGCCACCCGGCAGAACGAGGGTCAACTCGCTGCCGGTTCCGCCCTTCAGGGTTTCGGTAATGGAGATCGTCGCCAGGGTGACCAGGTTGCGGCCGATCCAGGTGCTGCGGACATCGGTGCAGGTGCCGTGGACAATCGCGGCCGCCTCGGCGGTCATTTCCGCTGGCGAGAGCTCGACCAGCGTGGTGGCCATGAGCGTGCCCGGGAAAGTGACGGCCATGGTGAGGAGCGTCAGGAATCGCTTGCGGAGAATCATCGGAACCCCCCCTTGGTTATTGGTTGTTTCGTTCCGTATGGTGAAATGTCCCGCTAACTATAGACGTTGGAATGGACCATCGCTACCCATATTCAACAGTGTAGGGGTAGAAGTGTATTATGTTGAATAAATGAGACCAAAGAAGGTGTCGCGCCAGGCGCGAGCGCGAAACCCGGCAACGGGCAGAATTGAGTTTCGGGTCGCTCGGCGATTGCCCGCGTGGGGCTTGGTCACTTGGTCGCCGAAGCTTTTTGCCGACGTTGACGCGCCCGTGCCGGGGAGTCGAGACATAGGGGTATAATGGGCCAGTTCGTCGTCCCCCGGGGCAAGGTCAGCGGTATCGCTTGACAGCCGGTGGTCACCGGCTAAAATTTCGGGCCCTTCGCGGAAACGCGAGCTGGGGCAAGCCCACCAGAAAGCGGGAATAGCTCAGTTGGTAGAGCGCAACCTTGCCAAGGTTGAGGTCGCGAGTTCGAGCCTCGTTTCCCGCTCCATTTTACCTTCTCTATCAGCTACTTACGCGGATAACGGGATTTTCGTCAGGAAATTATCAGAAAATATTCGCCGACGCTGTTTCGGCACATGGATCAGATCCAACGATTCGGTATTGCACTCTTGACAGGGACACAATCATCTCTATCATGGCTCATAGGCTGCCCCGACTACCAATAAATGGGGCAGCCTAGCTAGCGGGCTCCTTCGGGAGCCCTTTCTGTTTGGGGGGCAGGACATGGATCGCGCCGGTATCTTCGTTGATGCTGGATACCTTTTCGCGCAAGGTTCCGTAGCGCTGAGCGGAAAGAAGTTGACTCGAGGTCAGCTCTCTTTCGATCCTGAGCAAGCGGCCAGAGCGCTAGCTGAGATCGCCGCAGAGATAACTGGTCTCCCGTTGCTTCGAATCTATTGGTATGACGGTACGTCAACGGGCCCGACTTCTCAGCACCTTGCGCTAGCACATCTTGCGGGCGTGAAGGTTCGGCTCGGATTTGTCAACAGTGTTGGGGAGCAAAAAGGGGTCGACTCTTTGATAGTCACAGACATGATCACGTTGGCCCGCAACAGAGCTGTGACTGACGCGGTCCTCCTGTCTGGAGATGAGGACCTTCGGGTTGGCGTCCAGCAGGCTCAGGAGTTTGGTGTCAGGGTTCATCTCGTAGGCGTCAGGCCAAGCCGCGGTAGCCAGTCTCTTTTCTTACTGCAGGAAGCAGACACGACTCGGGAACTGGGACCAGACGACTTATCTTCCTTTCTGACGTTGCGGGAAGAGAAGGCAGGGGAATTTGCGGAAGCGGGAGCACCAGAAGCTCTAGAGGCTTTTACGACGGAGCCGACTTCTGTTCTGGCACAAGTAGCCGAGGAGATTGCGGCAGGTGTGCCTTCGACCGACCTAGAAGCGCTAGTTGAAGTAATTCAGAAATCCGGCCGGACGCCAAGGGAATTTGATGGACCGTTGCTCGGCAAGAGTGGCACGCGACTTGGAATCCATCTGGATTCTTCACAAAAAACAGAACTACGAGCGTGTTTCCTCAAAGCCTGCCAGGATCGCATAAGAAACAGAGGGATTTTTTGACGTCAGATTGACCGTCTCCCCGTAATCCGGGCCATGCGCGATGTGGGATTTCCTTCAATGTTGACCATAAGGATGCGGAGAACCATCGCAAGCACGGCGTGTCGTTCGCCGACGCGCAACTCGCTTTTGCCGATCGACAGCGCGTGATTGCCCGGGATCTTACCCACAGCACGCCCGAGGAACCGCGTTTCTACTGCTTCGCCAAGACCTCGGGCGGCATTTTGACGGTCAGATTCACCTGGCGGAGCCGTGTCATTCGAATCATTGGCGCTGGTTACTGGGGAAAGGGCAAACGAATCCATGAACGCGAAAACAAGATATAGCGACGAACCGATTGGTAAGGTCGAGGTTATCGAAGACTTTTTTGCCCTCGCCGGATCAGCTTGCTTTTCGCGAAGAGTCGGCGAAGGTAACGATTTCATTGAGCAGATCGAGCGTCGATTTCTTCAAAGCGCCAGCAATACAACACGCGTACCAGAAGGTGATTCGCCGGCTGCTTGACTCGTACGCTGAAAAATACCGCTGATCGGGCTCAAATCGAGCGGCTTCCCGCCACCTCGGGACACCTGGTTCGCTTGAACGGTTCAGGTGCCCACGAAAGGAGTCAAGTCCAAAGAGGCTCGATCCAGAATCCATGTCGCCCGAAGCTATTACATCAGCTGCATCCAGGTCTTGAATCGACATGTCACTGTTTTAACTCGCCCCGGGTATTCCGCTACTTGCTAACGAATGGCAACTTATTGCGTAATGCTCCCGGGAGCTGACGGTGGTACCCTACTAATAGTGACCTCAGGGCCCTGTTTCGGCAACTGGTGGTGACATCATGAAAAGAAGGTCAGCAGGAGAGTGGGGGCGTCCTGTTGAATGTGAAGAAGGGCTACATAGGGCTTACCGATCCGGGCTGGTATTCTTTCCTGCGCCGTCAATCCCGGGTTGACGAAGTCAACTTCTGGCAGCCGCGCGGCGGAAGGGCGTTCCGCGCGATCGGGCGTGGCGAGCCGTTCTTCTTCAAGTTGCGGGCACCGCACAAGGCAATAGCGGGCTTCGGTTTCTTCGAACGGTACGAAAGCCTGCCGGCGTGGCTGGCCTGGGACTGTTTCGGGGAAATGAACGGCGCGCCTGATTTCGATTCCATGGTCGATCGTATTCGCCGGTTGCGCAGGGACGATGCTCCGCCTGCTCGTTCTGGCGATTTCCAGATTGGATGCGTCATGCTGTCGGCCCCTGTCTTCTTCGATGAGAGTGAATGGATCGAGCCGCCGGGCGACTGGGCAAGGACTGGAATCCAGCAGGGTAAAACGTATGACATTCAGGCGGGAGAGGGCCGCAGAGTTTTTCAGCAGTGTCTGGAGATAGCGCAGGCGAGGGAGCACTACTGGAACGTTGAGCCTGCGGCAGCAGGGGAAGCGGCAGAAGAGCCGGAGCGCTACGGCACGCCAATTCTCGTCAGGCCGCGTTTGGGCCAAGGGCTCTTCAGCCTTGCTGTACGAGATGCATACGAGGGTGCCTGTGCCATCACACGCGAGCATTCTGTCCCGGTGCTGGAAGCAGCGCACATCAAGCCATACTCACGCGGTGGAGAACATCGTGTCAGCAATGGGCTTTTGCTGCGCCGTGATCTCCACCGGCTGTACGATCGCGGCTACGTAACGATCACGCCTGATTACCGCTTCCGTGTCGGCGATAGCCTGCGAGACGAATTCAAGAACGGGCGGAGCTATTACGATCTTGACGGGTCACGAATATACACGCCAGAACAGGCGAAGCTTCGTCCGAGCCAGCAGTTACTCGAGTGGCATCGAACCGATGTGTTCAAAGGATGAGTTGTGCGAGAACAGCCGGGTCGAGGAACCATGCGACAAGGTTCGCGGCGGAAACCTGCAACATGCCCGCCGCTCGTGCTGTCGCCGGACGCGACCCGGAACTCCCACAACCAGGCGTTGGAAAATAGTTTGCGTAATACGTAAGTGACCATGTTATAAAAGGCGGACCGAAGAGGGGCGGCAACCCCTCAACGGCCCTGACCACAACCAGCAAAGGCCTGCTGACGATGGCTGACAACATGCTATCAAACCGAAGCGCGATCGCCCGTCCCGGGCCTCGCGCTTTTTCGTGCGCCTGCGCTGGCTCCCACCCACGATCGGCAGAGGAGCAGCACCATGAGCGAAGCAATTTCCGCCACTTACGACGTATCCGGCCGCAGAACCCTGAGTCCCGCCATGGCAGTGCCGGCCGCCCATCCGGCGCCAGGGCACTCGATCCGCCGCACGCACGCACCCGGTTCCGATGAGATCGCCCTTGACCGGCCGTCTCCCTGGGCGGCGGCCGCCTGGCAGGTCCGGGAAGATCGGGCGTTCTACGTTCCCGACGTGATGTCCGACAGGTCTTACGAGACCGACGCGGAGCTCTACGACACCGCGGGCGAGTATGCTCGACACCTCCGCCGTGCCCAGCGCCGCCTCGAAGACGTGCTGAACCTCGCGGGCGTGCTGCGGGCGTCGATCGGCGACGAGGGCGACAGCCGGGCGATGCAGGCCGAGACCGTGCTGAAGATCGTCGAGCGCAAGCTCCACAAGGCGCTCAATCAGCTCGATCGGCACGACAGCCGGCACAGGAACCTGTTCTTCGCGTATTTCGATCTGCAGGAGAAGGACGAAAAGTGAATCGGACGGCGGGCATTCGAGCGGTTGCTGGAATGCCCGCCCGTTCCGGCTCCTTCACGTGGCCTATTACGTGGCCAATCCCCCAGAAACGCCAGAGGTGACCGAGAACTGGCGGAGCTAGGTTGTGGCCTTATGAGCCCGACCGTTTTCACAGAACGCGGCTATCGGTTCTTCTTTTTCTCGTTGGAGGAAGCGCGTATGCACGTGCACGTACGATCGGCGGAGGGCGAGGCAAAGTTCTGGCTTGAACCTGACGTCCGATTGGCGAAGAATTACAGATACTCGCAGGCTCAACTGCGCCGGATCAAGCGCATCGTGGAGGCTCGTCGTGATGAGCTCGCAGCCGCATGGAAAAGGCACTTCGGGAATCGAGGTGACTGATATCTCACCGCATGGCATTTGGGTTCTGGTGCACGGCGAGGAGATATTCTTGCCGTACGAAAAGTTCCCATGGTTCAAACGGGGCAGCGTGGAAGCCGTTCTCAACGTCGAGGAACAATCTCCGGGCCACTACTACTGGCCGGACTTGGATGTCGACTTGGGAATAGACGCTATGCGGAACCCGGAGCGCTACCCATTGTCGTTCGACGCTGATGTGAGCTGACGCAGCAGCCGCCAGACGATCGGTCTCACCAGTATTCCGGATTGGGCGCCTATACGTTTGGGCCGGGTCTGAGGGTGGATTATGGCCCAGGCTATCGCGTGTATTACCGACAGCGTGGGGCGGCTGTGCGCTTCTCCTGTGTGGCGGAACCAAAAGGACGCAGGCCGCCGATATCAAACGAGCCAAAGAGATTGCCAGGACCTGGCAGGAAGATTGAGACATGGCCAAGAAGGTCAAATCCCGACGCACGCAGGTTTTCTCGCGCTATGACAGTGCGGATTACCTCAAATCCGAAGAAGACATGATCGCTTATCTGGACGCCTGCATGGAGGAAGCGTCCGACGATCCTGCCCTGATTGCTGTCGCGCTGGGCAACGTCGCCCGCGCGTACGGAATGGCGCGGCTCGCGAAGGAAACCGGGCTCACGCGCGAGGGCCTATACAAGGCGCTCTCGTCCGAGGGAAATCCGAGCTTTGGCACCGTGCTCAAGGTCATGAGGGCACTCGGCCTGAAGCTGAGACCGGAGGCTGCGTAAACGTGATGACTCCATCCTCTGCAGCATATTTGGAGCATTGTGGAGGCTCGTCGTGATGAGCTCGCAGCCGCATGGAAAAGGCACTTCGGAATCGAGGTGCTGATATCTCACCGCATTGCATTTGGGTTCTGGTGCACGGCGAGGAGATATT
>CAZSKQ010000036.1:0-9043 GCA_964607425.1 uncultured Woeseiaceae bacterium | reverse complement strand
AGTTGCGCTGAGGCGCGGCCGATAAACAACAGCGATTCCTCGTCACAGCCCGCGCAGTGTCGTGTCTGGCGACAATGGTTGCCAACCGATGCTGCCGCGGGGCAGCGGCAAGCAGGTGAATCTCGAGAAAGCAGCCTGTTTCCGTAGCTGCCCTGGCGGCCGTACTACCTTAGCCTGTCCGGTCCAGTTCTCCCGCAAGCTCAACAGCCATAGAAAAAACTCGATAATTATCACCAATTTTGTATAATGGCGCAATTGAAGCCGCTCTATTTTGAGGGGTCCTCCTTGACGGACTTGCGAACCTTCCCCCTCAGTGCGCGTCGAGAAGCAGGTTATCAACTCTTTCGAGTGCAGCATGGGGAGGATCCCAGCGACTGGAAGCCGCTTCGAACAGTGGGTCCAGGCGTAAGGGAAATTCGGATTCAGGATGAGGGGCAGTACCGGATCATTTACGTAGCCAACATGGCTAATGCTGTTCATGTGCTCCATGCATTTGGCAAGAAGAGCCGCAGGACTCTCAAACGGGACATAGAGATAGCAAGGCGACGTCTGAAGCAGATACGGGATAAAGAGTGAGACAGGCAACGAAATCCCGCGGGAATGTCTTCAAGGACCTCGGCTTTGCAAACGGCGAAGCGGAGAATCTCCGGCTGCGCGCCGACCTGATGCGACAGCTCGAGAACGTGATCCGGGGTTCCGGCCTGACGCAGAGCGAGGCGGCGGAATTGCTAGGCATCCAGCAGTCACGAGTCAGCGACCTACTCCGGGGAAAGATTGATCGCTTCAGCATCGACATGCTTGTAAAGCTGCTGGCAAGGACCGGTCGAGCTGTAGAAGTAAGGGTGAAGCGGCGGGTGGCATAGGCCTGCCGGGGCGAGCCGGGGCATCGGCGCCGCGACGACGCTCCTTGCTGGGGGACGGCGGGTATCGAGCGGTCGCGCGTGACTTGGATCGAGTCCGCTGGCGGGATCCCTTCAGTCCGGACCGGCCCACTCGAAGGCAATGAGCTTGCTGGACTTGCCAGTGCGGTCCCATTTGAAACCGAACGCATCTGCGCGGTCAGCAATCGCTCGGCCCCAGGTGGCGGTGCCGCCGGGTCCGGTTTCCGAGCCCGGCAAGTTGTGGATCTTCGTTACCTTACCCTCGCTGGTCGGGCCTAGCAGTGCTTCGGCCTCGGCGAAAACGTTGTGTGCGGCAATCTCGGCCCGCCACTTCGTAAGGTCCGGCGCGATCTCCACCTCGATCGGCGCGAAGGCGAAACCCAGGTTCTCACTATTGACCATCTCGCCGAAGCGTTTGGGCCAGCCGCCGGCCTGGCCGCTGAAGACGGTCTGCAGGGCGGCACGCTGTGGTTCCTGAGCGCGCTCGTCCATGAAAATCGCGTCCTTGAAGTCGCTGGCTTTGTCCCAGACGTTGCCGCGGAACGACCCGAGCATTGCAACGTTGAGGCCGTCAAGCTTGACGTTGCCGTAGTGACCTTCCTGGATGTGCCAGATGAGGATGCCCTCGCAGAACCCGTCGTCGGGCGGCTGGGCCCACGAGCACGGGCAGGGAATCGCGCAGCGGCACACGTCGAACCACTGACCCTTGAGGTTCCACTTCTCGACGTCGGCCATGGCAACACCCGTCCTGCAAAGGCAGCGAAGATAGCGTGTCCGGTCAGCCCGACAGGACACTAGAATAGAGGGGAATTATCCGCCTGCAGCAACCGAAATAGAAGCACCCGGACACGCGGGAGCGAGAGCATGCGTAACTCTCTGTATCTGCGCGACAAGGTTTTTGTGATCGTCGGTCTCGTCGGGGTGATCGCCTGCGCGTGGGCGTACCTGGTATCAACTTCACTGGATATGCGCGGCCGCATGGATGGAGCGGCCGCCTGGATGATGGAGGCGAGCTGGGACGCGCGCTACCTCCTGCTTATCTTCTTGATGTGGACGGCGATGATGGTTGCCATGATGCTGCCGAGCGCGCTGCCGACCATACTCATCTTCCAGAGGGCGATACGGAACGATCCGAAGGTACGCTCCCCATCCCGGCGCATGTTCACATTCGCGGCCGGATATGTACTGGCATGGGCCGGCTTCAGTGTCGGTGCAACACTGCTGCAGTGGGGCCTGGCCGAGGCGGCCCTGCTGTCGCCCATGATGGTGAGCGCCAGCCCGTGGCTGGGCGGCGCGATACTGCTCGTGGCGGGCGTCTATCAGTGGACGCCGCTCAAGTATGCATGCTTGCGGCATTGCCGCTCCCCGCTGGCGTTCCTCGTGGAGCACTGGCAGGCCGGCATCCCCGGAGCGCTGCGACTGGGATTCCGTCACGGTTTCTATTGCCTGGGCTGCTGCTGGGTGCTGATGCTGCTGCTGTTCGTCGGCGGCGTCATGAACCTGCTGTGGATAGGCGCGATCACGGGCTTCGTGCTGATAGAGAAACTCGCGCCGTACGGCGTGCAGGGAGGGTGGTTGAGCGGGTTCGCCCTGGTGCTTGCCGGCGCGTGGGTGCTGACGTCGGCGTAGCCGGCCGCAGCCACTCACTACGTGTTCGACCAACCGCCTTCCGGCGCATGAATCAACTAACGGATGGTGCCGTTATCATCACCGGGGCCAGCGGCGGCATCGGCCCCGCGACCGACAGGGGTTGAGCATTGCATTGAGCGCAATGGGGAGCCTGGCGCCGGCTCGGTCGCACCGGCGACGATGACAAGTTTCGTCGGCCGTGCGGCCTCTTACACACCGAGAAAAAGATAATCGAGGGCGGCAATGATGTCGTTTCTCCACGCAGTCAAGTCGCCCCGGGCATGCTGCAAGTCCTTGGCCGAAATGGCCGTCATGCCGGGCACGACCAGAACGTACTCGGTACCTGAGACCTTGACGTGGGGAGTGAGCCGACCGGCGGTGCCGGTCAGGCGTGCGCGTCCGACAAGCGGGGCAACGATCCGGTCACGGCCCGTTTCGGCGTAATCGGACTGAAGAACAGCCACGAGAGGGTATGCACGCCGCGCTCGAACGATCGGATTCTCGAATACCTCAAACTGGCTCATCGCCGTCGTCCGGCCGATGATAATGCTCGCGGGCCATTTCGGCGAAGGAACCGTGTCGGGCTGAATAGGCATCGCAGGCCTCGAGGTCCTGGCGGATCTCGGCGCTGAGCGCTTCGGCCTTGCGGCGCGCGAGTTCGTAGGCAAGTGCCTCTTCTGCAACCTGTGATGCGTTGATGCCGAAGCTTTTCGCCTGGGCGTACAGGTCGGAATTGATGGTCAAGCTTACTGTCCGCTTAGGAGCCTTGTGGTTGTAAGGAGGGGATTTCATTTCTGCGGACCGGCGCGCTCATGCCTCAGGTGTAAATTACACATGTAAAAGACACGCGTCAATAACACCCTTCGTCAGGCGCGAGCAGCAGCGTCGAAGCTGTTCTCAAACGTCGAGGAGCAATCTTCGCCATTACTACCGGCCGGGGCGCGGATTCGTTGGCACATACCCGCAAGGTTCGAACAAGTCCGTGCGCGGCGTACACGTTACAGAGCTGGACGAGCCCGACGTTCGAGCGATCCGCAAGGCCGCCAATATCAGCCAGTCCCAATTTGCCAAACTGATCGGTGTCAACGTACGCACACTGCAGAATTGGGAACAGCGTCGCACGCGGCCGACCGGCCCAGCCCGCGCGCTACTGGAGATCGTCGCATCCGATCCGAAGTCGATCGAAGCCTTACATCGTTAAAGAATGCCCACTTCGAAAGGCAATGGACGGCCGCGAAATAGAGATCCATCTCGTGCCAGCCTGAGTCGGATTCTTATGATCCTACCGTCGTAGCTTTTCGCCGCGGCCGATCGGGTGACCGTGCAAATGCAGTGATAGTGGGCATCATTGGCAAGCATCCTTGATGCCAAGGCTTCGGTTGGACCTGCAGGCGAGCTACAATCTCGAGCCGCCCCCGTACCACTGCGGCACGTTCCAGTAAAAGGAGAATGTCGTGCATGTCCCTAGCGAAACCTCGTCCCGGCCCGCGATAATCGGTCGCTCCAGCTCTCATTTCACGCGCATTACCCGCATCTTCGCGGCCGAAACGGATGTGGACTATACCTTCCGCCCGGTCCTGGATCTCCTGTCGCTGGACCCGGAAAACTATGCCGGTAACCCGGCGCTGAAGGTGCCGGTGCTGGAGACGCCGGAAGGGAACTGGTTCGGTGCACTCAACATCTGCCGCGAGCTGGCGCGACGCTCGCAAGCCAGGCCGCGCATCGTATGGCCGGAGGACCTCGATCGGCCGCTGCTCGCCAATGCGCAGGAACTGGCGGTGCAGGCAATGGCCACCGAGGTATCGCTGATCATGTCGAAGATGGCGAACCAGGCAGGTGGCGGTCAGGGTCCGTCCAAGATGGCCGGCAGCCTGGAGGCCACCCTGGGCTGGCTCGAGAGTAACCTTGATGCCGTCCTCGCGGCGCTGCCCGAAGCGCGCGACCTGAGCTACCTCGAAGTGTCGTTGTTCTGCCTCGTGACGCACCTGGAGTTTCGCGAGGTCGCACCCGTCACTTCCTATGCGAGGCTGGTGCAATTCCGGGACGCGTTCGGCGCGCGGCCGTCTGCCGCCGGGACTCCCTACGCGTTTGACAAACCTCCCTCGGGGGCATAACCGCCGACCTGGACTTCGCAGCGCCGCCGACACCGGCTGACCGGGGGCTGCGATTACGCGGCGCGGAGCTCGCGTAACCAGCGATGAAAAGCCGGCTGGTGGCGGCCGGTGCCAGGCAAGGTACACGGCGCCGGAGCACCGGTCGAACGGCCGAGCTCGACCGCGTCCCCGGGACTCATGTCGAACGCCTGTCGAAAGAGGCGGCAAAAATGGCTCTGGCTGCCGAAGCCCCAGCGCATCGCCACGTCCACGATGCGTTCGCCGGCACGCAGGGTCATCAACTCGTCGCGGCAGCGCTCCAGGCGCGCGCGGCGAATGAGGCCCGCGATACCGCCCATCGGCGCGAACAGGCGATAAAGCTGCGAACGTGAACAGCCGAAGTGCTGGCACAGGTGTGCAGGCGTCAGCCGTAGTGAACCCAGGTGACGCAGTATGTAGTCGTGGATAGCCTCGACGGTAGCCGGCCCGTCCGGCGCCAGCAGGGTTCTCGCCCGATCCGCCTCGGTTGCAAAGGCGCCGGCGACCACGCCGGCAACGAGCCGATTGATTGCCGCCGTATCCGTGAGCGACGCGTGGGGCAGGTTGCGCCAGACCGTCCACAGGTGATGGCCGAGGATATTGGCCATCGGCGTACCGGCCCGGAGCACGGCACCCGGTGTCCAGTTATGTCGGGGCGCCACCGACTGGAGCAGTGACCTTGGCATGACCACGGTCAGTACCCGGGACGGCCGGGCGTGCGTTGCCAGCGGCCTGGCGAGATCGAGCAGGCAGATGTCGCCGGGATCGACACGCACCGGCGACAGTCCGTTCTCGCCGACATAGCCGCCGTCGAGGTAGATCTGGACCAGCAAATGATCGGCGCCCTCGTCATAAACGTGATGGTCCCGGCGCCGGAAGCGCAGCTCCGAGAACGTGCAGATGGAGATAACCGTCTGCTGCACGTCGTAGCCTTCAAGGGTTGCCTGGAAGGCCGCTTCACGGTTCACCGGAGCACAATCGAACAGGGGCAGCACCGCGTCGCGCCAGACGAGGAAGCGATCGCGCGCGGGCAGCACGTCAGTGCGAAAGTCGTCGTGAGCCAGGGCCGGCGCCGATGCTGCGCTGGACTCCGTCATGATTATTCTCGTTCGACAGCGGATTCCCGGGCGAGCATAGCGCGCCGCGCGGGACAAGTGTACCGGTTACATCGGTCCGCAGGCCGCCCCACGAATTCTGGTCAGCGGGATTCCGGGTCGCCGTTACCGCGCCTGCCGGGAAGCCGCGACCGACCGCGCGTCCTCGCGCGCTGCTGCTCCAGGCGAGCCGTCTGGTTGAACTCCGCCGCGACGACTACCCGGTTGCGGCCGAGGCACTTGGCTTCGTACATGGCGCCGTCTGCGCGCGACATGAAGGCGTCCAGGGCTTCATCCGGCCGGTGCACCGCGAGCCCTACGCTTGCGGTCATTTCGATGATGCCGCCTCCCTTGGGAGCGTAGATGACGCTCTGCTCCACCAACTGGCGCAGGCGCTCGGCAATTCGCCGCGCCTCGTCGGTGCCGGTTCGCGGCAACATGACCGCGAACTCTTCGCCGCCGAGGCGCCCGACGATGTCGCCGGCTCTCACGATCTCCATGCAGATACGCACGAACTCGCGCAGTACGTGATCGCCGCAGGCGTGACCGTGAGTGTCGTTGACCCGCTTGAAATGATCCAGATCGATGATGAGCAGCGACAGTGGCGACGTTCCGAGCGTAAGCGCCTCGTCGATGGCCTGGTACAAGCCGCGGCGATTCATCACCTCCGTGCCGGGATCGGTGATCGCAAGCTCCTTCAGCTCCTCCTCCAGCGTTCGCCGCGCCTGTATCTCGGCCTGGAGGCTGCGGCTGAGGGCATAAAACTTGATGAATGCCAGCCCGGTGAACGCCGTCAGCAATCCGGCGACCAGGAGCGCGGCATAGACCCAGGTCCGCTCGAAGGGCGCCGTCGGCGCGGCCGAATGCGTTTCGGAATCGGCCTGCTGCGCCATGACGATCGGAGCGGAGAACCGGTCGCCGCCGGCGCCGGCCTCGCCATTCCCGGTTGCACCGTGAGCGAGCGCGATCCGCGGGCCATGGCAGGCGCCAAGCAGCAATGCGCAACACGCAATGACAGTCTTTACATTGCTGCTTCTCGATGTCTGAGAACGCACGTCCAGGTCCCGGTTTCACGGCATTTTTTGCGTGTGCAAAGCATGTCAGAACCGGCCTGTGCGAAATTGCCTGTTCGTCCCACGGGACTTGACGATTTTTCCCGGACGGCGTGAATTGGGAAGTGGTTGGCGCCAGTTCCGGGGTAGAACGGGAACCGGACTGAATACATCAGCCGCTGAGTGAGCTTCTGAGCGCCTGGATTTCCTCTTCGTGGTCTGCAAGCGTGGCGGCCGGGTCTTGGTCCTTCTTCGCGCCCAGCCAGGCGAGACCGGGAAGAGCGGCAGCGTTGGCGCGATGCTCCTCGGAATGCAATGCCTTTGCTGCGATCAGTATCTCCGTTAGCGAGACCGCGGAGCCGGTCTCGCTGTCGAATTCATCCTGGTGCTCGACGGCGTGCAGCAGCGCCTCCGGCAGGCCCCAGCTTTCCAGGATGGCTTTGCCGATCACGGCCTGCCAGCCATAGGCGATCTCGCGGATCTCGTCAGGCGTGACGTCGGTTCGTTCCTCTGCGCGCATCACCACGTACAGGCGCCCGAGTGCGTGCAGGAGCCCGGTCAGCAAGGCCTGGTCCGTGTTAACCTGGGTGTAGTGCCGGGCGAGCACGTAGCAGATGGAAGCCACGGCCAGGCTGTCGTGCCAGATCGCTTCGATCTCGGCGCGGGCGGCTGCCGAGCGCGCATCGCCGCGGCGGAGCTGGCGCATCGCGAATTCCACCGCTACCGTGCGCACCATGTTGAAGCCGAGTCGGCTGACGGCATTGCGCAGGTCCGTGACCTCACCCGCGGCCGGTCGGAAGGCCGCCGAGTTCGCAATGCGCAGTACGTTCGCCGCCAGCCCCGGGTCGGAGCTCAGGATAGAGACGATGTCTCCGGCGCTGGTATCGGGCGATTGCAACGCGCGCTGCACCCGCAGCACGGCCTCCGGAAAAGCGGGCAACTCGAGCTTCGCGTCCTTGAGGTCCTGCGCCAGGCGCTCCACGAATCCGTAGGCCACCTTGTTGGGAGTCGTTGCCACGATGTATTCCTCTGGTCCAAGCCGACAATGATGCTTATCGGCCGGGCCGCGAAAACCTTGAGCCCGGCTTTGGCTCCTTCTTTGTCTCCATGTGCGCATGCACCTTGCACCCGCGGCCCGATTGGCGAAGAATTACAGATATTCACAGGTTTTCAACTGCGCCGGTCGCCTGCACGGGCGGGGCATGGGCTCCGGCGCGGGGCGAGGAGCGCCGCCGGGGGCGGTCGCGCGCCGACAGGCGAGGGTCGGCAGCAATGCTCCCTGCCTGGAACAGAATTCTGGAGGTTGGTCGTGCAGTACAGAAAGTCACAGGAGGCTATCGATCGATTGACGCCGGAGCAGCGCCGCGTCACCCAGGAAGCGGGTACCGAACGCCCGTTCACTGGTGAATACAACGATCACAAGGAGCCCGGCATTTACGTGGACATCGTCTCGGGCGAGCCTCTGTTCGCGTCATCCGACAAGTTCGAGTCGGGCTGCGGGTGGCCAAGCTTTACCAAGCCTGTCGTTCCCGCGAACATCAGCGAGCGGCGAGACACTTCCCACGGAATGATCAGGACCGAGGTCAGGTCAGCCCATGGCGACAGCCACCTCGGGCACGTCTTCCCGGATGGCCCGGCGGATCGCGGTGGCTTGCGCTACTGCATCAACTCCGCGTCACTCCGGTTCATCCATCGCGACGACATGGAGCGCGAGGGTTACGGCGAATATCTCGACCAGGTTGAGGAGATTTGACATGCACGAGCGCGCTGTACTTGCCGGCGGCTGCTTCTGGGGAATGCAGGACCTGATCCGCAAGCTTCCAGGCGTTGTCTCGACTCGCGTCGGCTATACCGGCGGCGATACTCCGAACGCGACCTACCGCGACCATGGCACGCATGCGGAGGCGATCGAAATCGTTTTCGATCCGGCGGCGACGAGTTACCGGCGCATCCTGGAGTATTTCTTCCAGATCCACGATCCCACGACGCGAAATCGCCAGGGCGGAGATATCGGCAGCTCGTACCGTTCGGCGATCTTCTATACGAACGATGAGCAGAGAACGGTGGCAGCAGAGACGATCGCGGACGTCAACGCGTCGGGTTTATGGCCGGGCGAAGTGGTTACCGAGGTGCAGCCTGTCGGCGATTTCTGGGAAGCCGAGCCGGAGCACCAGGACTACCTGGAGCACTACCCGAATGGCTACACCTGCCACTTCCCGCGTGCCGAGTGGGTTCTTCCAGGCCGACACGGCTGA
>CAZSKQ010000035.1:26440-29133 GCA_964607425.1 uncultured Woeseiaceae bacterium | reverse complement strand
GCAAATGGGTACGCTGGAGTTCCACATCTGGGGCTCGCAAATCGACAAGCTCGAGAAGCCCGATCGCGTGGTCTTCGACCTCGATCCCGACGAGGCGCTCGGTTTTGAGGCCGTAAGGCTGGCCTCGATGGTGGTCCGGGACCGGCTGCAGCAACTCGGGCTCGAAACGCTGCCGCTCGTGACGGGGGGCAAAGGCATACACGTGGTCGCGCCGCTGCGCCGCAGCGCGGACTGGGACCGCGTCAAGTCCTTTGCCAAAGGTTTTGCCACGTCCCTCGCCGGAGAGCACCCCGATGTGTTCACTGCCACCATGTCCAAAAGCCGGCGGCACGGCAAAATCTTTTTGGACTGGTTACGCAACGAGCGGGGCGCGACAGCTATCGCGCCGTATTCGACCCGTGCAAGATCGGGCACGCCCGTGGCGATGCCCGTGAGCTGGGAGGAGCTGCCGGGCCTCGAAGCGGCCAACACCTTCGGCCTCGAGGAAGCGCTGCGCCGGCTACCGCGCCCGGATCCCTGGGCGGCCTACACCGACATTCGCCAGTCGATCACGAAAAAGATGCAGGACACCGTAACGTAGTGCAGGGATCCCGCTTAAGGCGCGCGCTCACTTTCGATGCCACTCCCCGTCCGACGATTTCTCGTATTCCTGCTTTACCGCGGCCCATGCAACCTTGTGCGCGGTTTCCTCGCGCGAGGCGTCCCCGCGGCGTTCCTCCGGGTCCGCGTACTGGTCCCAGGCGCTGTTGAACGCCTCGCGATAGATGTCCTGCGCGTGCTTCGGCACGTGGTCCTTGACGCGGCCGGGAAGCTCGGCATTGCTGCGATACGGCATGGCTTATCTCCCTCTTCGTGAACTACTCGTCGTTACAACGACGGCCGCACGCAAGGTATGCAAGCGGTATACCAGCGCACTGCTGCCGTTAGCCATCCGGCGGGTCCCGTTCGGGTTTCCCCCGGCTCGCTTTACGTTCCATGAAGAGGATGCGCACGACCCGCAGCAAGACCAGCGAAAGCACCGTGATCGATACCGCCAGGACAATCTGCAGCAGGGCCACCGAGATGCCGATGGCGGCCACCAGCAGGAGCGATGCGGCGGTGGTCAATCCTTCGACGTGATCGTCGCCCCGGTGGCGAAAAATCGTGCCGGCACCCAGGAACGCGGTACCGGTAACCACGGCCTCGACGATGCGGATCGGGTCCGCGCGCAGGACGCCGGGCGGCGCGTCGGCCACGAAATGGGCGACCAGGATGTCGCCGAGCCGCACCAGGAGGCAGGCCGCGGCGGCCAGGATCGCATGGGTTCGCAGCCCCGCCGGCCGGTCGGCCAGCTCGCGCTCGGCGCCGATGAGTCCGCCGAGCACGGTGGCGATGGCTACGCTCACGACGATCTGCAGTTGTTGTTCCCAGTTGTAATCGAGTATTTCCACTGAATACCTGCTTTATTTCGCGGATGCCTCATGCATTTTGCATGCCGCCTGCGGCGTGGTACGCGACTTGCATCGGTGAGCCGTATGCGCGGCAGGATGGGAAGCTTCAAGGCACTGCACCACGCGCGCCGGCTGCTCGTGCTCGGCGCCTTTGTTCTTGTCGCCGGCTGCGCCAGCCGGCCGCAGCTCGTTCCGGCACCGGGTGCCGAGACGGTCTCACCGGGCGGTACGATAGCCCGGGCCGCCGCGGCCGGCGTGACCGTTACGGTCGACCCGGATGCCTGGCGCGGCGGCACGGCGATCGCCCGCGCGGTCACGCCGATGCACGTGCGCATCGAAAACGAGAGCGGCAAAAAACTCGCGATCCGTTATCGTTATTTCGCCCTGCTCGCAGAGGACGGCGAGCGCTTTGCCGCGCTGCCGCCCTACGAGATCCGCGGCACCGTCGCCGGCGCCCGCCCGGCGCGTGCCTATCCGCCCATCAACCGGCTGGGTTTCACTTACCGGCACTTCTACGTGGCGCCGTTCTATCGTTCCCTGTACCCGGGACTTGCGGTCTATCGCGCGCACCCGTTCCTGTTCGATCCTTTCTACTACGACGGCTACTACCCGCACTGGTCGCAGCGCACGCGAACCGAACTGCCAACGCCGGAGATGCTGCGGATCGCGCTGCCCGAGGGGGTGCTCGATGAAGGCGGCACGCTCGCCGGCTTCCTGTACTTCGAGCCGATCGATCCGCAGGCGTCCGCCGTCACTTTCCGCGCCGACGTCGTCGATATCGTTTCGGGGGAAACAATGGGTACCGTCGCAATCCCGTTCGTCCTGCAGACGGACGAGGACTGAGCGCTACCGGCAGAGCCGCCAAACATCGTTGTAAGGTCTGCGTCGTCTTTTGTAATCCTTACACGGATAGTGCGGCGATTCCGGGTGCGCGGATTCGTCGCATGCGCCGCAGGAGCCCGCCGTGGGCGATGACAGGGCGCACAGCGGTGGCATCGCGCGCAATGCGCGTTCCTGCTTCACTGCCGGTATCGAACTTGCATGCGCTTGTGAAAAAACCGCAACTCGCCCTGGTAAGGGGGTCGCATCGACGCGCAGCACCCGCTCAGCCCTTTCGAAAAGCCCGGGACCCGGCTCCGGCTCCTGGCCGGCGCGGCCGTGCTGCTCGTCGCCTGGGCCACGCCGCTGGCGCAGCTCGCGGCGCCGGGCTTCGCGGGGCACGCGCTCGTGCACGTTGCGGTGGCGGCGCTGGCGGCGCCGTTC